>JBIKWD010000164.1:0-7263 GCA_044356505.1 Phycisphaerales bacterium | reverse complement strand
TTCCGACCCATTTGGAATGCGCCTTGGCGCTGACCTCGGTCTGGATGTCGAGCAGGAGGTTGTTCCGCAGCTTCTTCACCTCGGTCGGGACGTCGTCCTCGAAGCGGGTGATGGCGGCGGTTCCGGGTCGCGGCGAGTACTTGAAGATGAAGTTGTTCTTGAAGGGCACCGCCCGCACCAGCGACACGGTTTCCTCGAAATCGGCGTCGGTTTCGGTTGGGAATCCGACGATGATGTCGCCGGCGATCGTGCAGTCGGGCAGCTTCTCCGTCACCCGGGCGATGAACTCGAGGTATTCGCCACGGGTGTAGCCGCGGTTCATCAGCTTCAGGATGCGGTCGGACCCCGACTGCGCGGGTGCGTGGATGTAGCGGCAGATGCGCGGGCAGGCGGCCATCGCGTCGAGGATGTCGTCGCCGAAGTCGCGCGGGTAGCTCGTCACGAAGCGCAGGCGGCGCAGGGCGGGAACCTCGTCGTGGATCCGTCGGAGCAGCTCGGCGAAGGTTGTCACCCGTTCGTGTGATGGAATCGGACTTCGGAAGGCCGAGAGCCCCGGACCCACCTGCGGCTGCTCCGATCCGTCGGGGCCGATGGCCTTCCCGTGGGTGTAGCGGTAGTGGTTGACGGTCTGCCCGAGGAGGGTGATCTCGACGACCCCGGCGTCGACGAGCCGCTTGCACTCGTCGATGATCGCGTCGGGTGGCCGGTGCACCTCCGCGCCGCGGGTGTTCGGGACCACGCAGTAGGTGCAGAACTTGTTGCAGCCGCGGGTGATGCGCACGTAGGCGGACCGGTGTTCGGCGCCCGGGGACGATGGATCGAACGCCCGCGAGAGGTCGAGGAGCTCGAGGTGGTCCTCGGCGGCGGCGAGCGTGGTGGAGCGGCGCGACTTGTTGCCGGCAAGCGCGATCCGCTCCTCGCGGGCGGCGCCTTCGGTGCGGCGCACGTTGTCGATCAGGGCGGGCAGGCGGTCGAGCTCGCCCGGCCCGCAGAGCAGATCGACCTGCGGGAAGCGCCGCAGCATGTCGGCGCCGTCGCGCTCGGCCATGCAGCCGAGGACCCCGAGGATCACGCTTTCGCCCGCCTTCTTGCGGAGTCCGACGAGGCCGAGGCGCGAATAGGCCTTGTTTTCAGCCTGTTCACGCACCGAGCAGGTGTTGTAGAGGACGACGTCCGCGCGCGCGGCGTCGGCCACGAAGCGGTATCCGAGGCTGCGGAGGTGCCCGCGGACGAGCTCGCTGTCGAGCTCGTTCATCTGGCACCCGAAGGTCTCGAGGTAGACGGTCGGTCCGTTCGACATCGGAGGGACAGGGTAGCCGAGGTTCGCGCGCGCGGACTTCT
This sequence comes from Phycisphaerales bacterium, assembly GCA_044356505.1. Lineage (GTDB taxonomy): Bacteria > Planctomycetota > Phycisphaerae > Phycisphaerales > SM1A02 > QWPT01. The sequence goes on along the minus strand of JBIKWD010000164.1, from coordinate 5,922 downwards.
CCAACGGAACGCGCGGAAAAGCCGATAATCGCACCCATGCTCCGGATGTCGCATGGCGTGATCCTCTGCGCGTTGACGCTCCTCGTGATCGGGGTCGTCATGGTGAACTCGGCGGGCCTTTCGGTGCCGCCCGACCCGGCGCTTGTCCAGAGCGGCGCGATGACCGAGGCGCAGTTCGACAAGCTGCAGTCGTCGTACCGGCCGATCTCGTTCGACCAGGTCTTCTTCGGAAGGACGACGATCCTGGCCGCGCTCTCGCTTCTCGCGATGTTCATCGCGTCGCGGATCGACGTCGAATGGCTCTACCGTCTTCGCGGCGTGCTTTCGCCGGTGCCCTGGATCCTCGGGCTCTCGGTGCTCACGCTGACTCTCGTGCACGTTCCCGGCATCGGCCGCGAGGTGAACAACAGCGCGCGCTGGATCGGTCCGCCGAGCTACGGCTTCCAGCCGAGCGAGCTTGCGAAGTGGGGCATGCTGATCGTCGCCGCGTGGTTCTGCGTGCGGCACGCCGACCGGCTGCGGTCGTTCAAGCGCGGATTCGTGCCCGCGCTCGGCGTCGTCATCCTCATCTGCGCGCTGATCGGAAAGGAAGACCTCGGAACGGCCGTCCTCGTGTTCGGAAGCTGCACGCTCGTCCTCCTGATCGGCGGCCTGCGCTGGACCTACGTGGCGATGCTCGTCCCGGTCGGCGCGCTCCTCTCATGGGTCGCGATCCAGACGAGCCCGTACCGCGTCAACCGCCTGCTCGCGTGGCGCGATCCGTGGCAGGACCCCGAGGGAATCGGCTACCACGTCATCCAGTCGATGAGCGCGATCGCCGGCGGTGGCCTGACGGGACGCGGCCTCGGCAACAGCCTGCAGAAGTTCGGCTACCTGCCCGAGGACACCACCGACTTCATCTACGCGATCATCTGCGAGGAGCAGGGGATCGTCGGTTCGCTGCTCGTCGTGTCTCTCTACGCAGGGCTTCTGCTCTTCGGCCTCGCGATCGTGACGCGCGGCTCCAACCGGCCCGAGGCGGACAGGATCGTGCCGCCGTTCTCGCGGCTCGTCGGGATCGGCGTGCTCCTCACCATCGGACTGCAGGCGCTCATCAACCTCCTCGTCGTCACCGGCCTTGCGCCCACGAAGGGCATCGCGCTGCCGCTCCTCTCGAGCGGCGGATCGGGCTGGGTGATGATCGGCTTCTCGCTCGGACTCGTGCTTTCGATCGAGCGCTCGGCGATCCGCCGCGAGCGCGAGCTCGGGTTGACCGAGGACGATGACGCGCCCGCGGCGCGCGGGGTGGCGGAGGCAAGCGCGGCGGGAGCAGGCGGGTCGGGAGCAGGTTCGGCATGACCGAACGCGCGGAGGGTTCGATCGTCCTCGCGGGCGGCGGGACGGGTGGCCACATCTCCCCGGGCATCGCCATCGCCGAGGAGATCGCCGAGCTTGCGCCCGCGTTCCGCACGGTGTTCGCCTGCTCGACGCGCGCGGTCGATGCGCGCATGCTCGAGCACGTCGGTGCGGACTTCGTGCCGATCGCGGCGGAGGGCCTTTCGCTCAAGCCCGCGCGGCTCTACCGGTTCGCCCGCGCGTTTCTCGCAGGGCGCGCCCAGTCGCGCGAACTCCTCGCCGAACGCGGCGCGCGTGCGATCGTCGCGCTCGGAGGCTACGTCACCGCGCCCGTCGCGTCGGCGGCGCGCGCGATGAAGGTCCCGATCCTGCTCGTGAACCTCGACGCGACGCCCGGCAAGGCGAACCGCGTGGTCGCGCGCGGCGCAGCGCGCATCCTGACGGCGCTGCCGACGCCGACCATGCCGAACTTCGCGGAACGCGTCGTGGGCATGCCGATCCGCAGGGCCGCGATCGGAACGGGCGGCGCCGGCGACGCGCGCGTGCGGCTCGGCCTCGAGGCCGGGTTCAAGACGCTCCTCGTCACGGGCGCTTCGCAGGGGGCGACGAGCCTCAACGACCTGATGGCCCTTCTTCTCCGCGAGGAACGGCCGGCCTTCAGCGGCTGGCAGGTGCTGCATCTCGTCGGCAACGCCGACCGCGCGCCGCTCGAGGCCGCCTATCGCGCCGCCGGCGTGCGCGCGAGCGTGGTGCCGTTCATCCACGAGATGGGCCTTGCGTGGCGCGCGGCGGATCTCGCGCTCTCGCGCGCCGGCGCCAACTCGGTCGCCGAGGCGATCCACAACGCCGTCCCCACCGTGTTCGCGCCGTATCCGTACCACGCCGACCTGCACCAGCGTTGGAACGCGGAGCCGTACGCAAAGGAGGGCGTCGCGATCCTCGCCGACGACCTCATCGACGCGCAGCGCAACCGCGCCACGCTCGGGGCTGCGCTCGTCGCGCTGATGACCGACGACGGCCGCCGCGAGGCGATGCGCGCGGCGCTCGACGCGAGGCCACGCGAGCACGCCGCGCGCGAGATCGCGCGGATCGCGATCGAGATGGCGCGTGGCGCGCGGGTCGGCGCGGCAGGGGCCTGACCGTCGTCAGAGCGAGCCGAGCCACTCGGCGAGCAGGTCGATCGTCGCCTCGAGATCGCCCTTGTCGACCATCTCGGTGGTGGTGTGGATGTAGCGGGTGCCGGTCACGATCGCGATGCAGCGCGCACCGACGCCCGCGCGCTGGATCGCGGCGCCATCCTGGCCGCCGCGCGGCAGGATCGACCTCTGGAACGGGATCTTGTGCTTCTTGGCGACGGCGACGACGTCCTCGACGAGCCTGTGGTCGGAGATCATCGAGCTGTCCTGGATCAGGATGCCTGCGCCGAGGCCCTGCTTCGAGACGCGCTGGTTGTCGGGGACGCCCGGCGTATCGCAGGCGAGCGTCACGTCGAGGCCGACGCCGATGTCCGCCTTCACCGCGTAGGCGGCCGTCTGCGCGCCGCGAAGGCCGACTTCCTCCTGCGTCGTGAACGCGCTGACGATCTCGCAGGCATGTCCGCCCTTGCGCTTCGCAAGCTTGCGCACCGCCTCGATCGCCACGAAGCAGGCGAGGCGGTTGTCGAGCGCCTTCGAGACGAGCTTCTTGGGCGTCTCGAGGAACGGCTGGTCGAGCACCACGAAGTCGCCGATCTCGACCGACTTCCGCACCTCGTCGGCGTCGCGCCCGAGATCGATGAAGAACTCCTCGACGCCCGGCACCTTGGTGCGCTCGGCCTCGCTCGAGATGTGGATCGGCTTGCCGCCCGGGTTCATCACGCCCTTGAAGTCGCCCTTCGGGGTGCAGACGAGGACGCGCGAGGCGAAGAGGTTGCGCGTGTCGAAGCCGCCGGCGGGATTCACCCAGATGCAGCCATTCTCGTCGACGTGGCGCACGAAGAAGCCGATCTCGTCCATGTGCGCGGCGAGCATCACGCGCACGGGCGACGCGCCCTTCCCGCCCTTGCGCGTCGGCTTGCGGACCGCGATCAGCGAGCCCATCGCATCGGTCGAGGTCGTGTCGTAGAGGCCCTTCGTCTCCTTCGCGATCAGCGCGCGCACGCGCTCCTCGCGACCGGGGATGCCAGGGGTCTCGCACAGGCGGCGGAAGAGTTCGATGTCCATGGTCGTGCTCGCTCTGGATTCGCGCGGTCGCGGAATGCGGCGCGCAGGATCGGCGATGGTATAGGATTCGCCCATGCGATTCGACACGCCGCTCCGTGCCTCTCACCGCGCCTTCGCGGCCCAGGACGCCGCCCGCCGCGCCGAGCGGGCCCGCGAGGCGCGTTCCGCGGTCGCGATGCGCCGCGAGGTCGAGATCGAGTACATCCCCTTCGGCCCTGCCGACGAGACGGGGGCGCCGACCTGCGAGGTCGTCGCCGCCTACGCCGAGGTGGAGCTCGAGTACGCGGCGATCCGCAACGGCTGCGCGCTCGTCGACGCGTGCGAGCGCGGGTCGCTCGTGGTCCGCGGCAAGGACCGCGTCGACTTCGTCAACCGGCTGGTGACGCAGGAACTGAAGAAGCTCGGCGAGGGAAGCGTCGCGCGCGCGTTCCTCACCAACCGCAAGGGACGCATCGACGCCGACCTCGTGATCGCGCTCCTGCCCGATGCGCTCGTCATCGAGACGCTCGTGCACGACGTCGACGCCGTGCGCGACGCGCTCGAGAAGATGGTGTTCTCCGAGGACGTCGCCATCGAGACGCGCACCGCGACGCACGCACGTCTCGCGATCGCGGGACCTCGCGCCGCTGCCGCGCTGAAGGCGCTCGGTCTCGCCGCACCGGCGGGCGCCGCGGCGTGGCGCGTGGCGTTCGGAAGGGGCCACGCCGAGGTCATGCGCCTCGACGAGTTCGGCACCGAGGGCTACGCGATCTTCGTCGCGCGCGACGATGCGCCTGCGCTGTGGCTCTCGCTCACGACCTTCGGCGCGCGGCCCGCGGGCTGGTTCGCGACGAACACGGCGCGGCTCGAGGCGGGAACGCCGTACTTCCGCATCGACTTCGGCCCGACCAGCCTTCCCCAGGAGTCGGGCGTCCTCGAGTCGCGCGTCAGCTTCACGAAGGGCTGCTATCCCGGGCAAGAGGTCGTCGCGCGACTCCAGCACCTCGGCAAGCCGAAGCAGAAGCTCGTCGGGCTTCGCATCGAAGGCGATCTGCTGCCCGTCGCCGATGCGCAGGTCTTCGCCTTCGTCGAGGGGGGATCGATCGGCGAACAGGTGGGCGTCGTCACCTCGAGCGGGCTCGCGCCGATGCTCGGCGCGGTGCCGGTCGCGTTCGCCATGGTGGCGTCGTCCGCGTACGCCGAGGGCACGAAGGTGCTCGTGAACGCGGAGGGCTCGCAGGCGGCCGCGACCGTTTCGTCGCTTGCGTTCCTCGAGGCGGCGGCCGGCGAGGGCGGCGCGCCGTGAACCCGCCGCCCGACTCGGTCATCGACATCCGCGTCGCGGAGATCGCGCTCTTCGCGGGCGGCGTCGTCGTCACGCTGATGGTCGTCGCGCTTGCGATCTGGCTGTTCGTGCGCGCCTCTCGCGAGGAGCGCGAGCAGGTCGAGCGCGACCGGCGCGAGGCGGAGCGCCGCCGCGCGTGCGCCGAGGGACGCGACCCCGACCGCGGGGGTGCGGCGTGACGCGGCATGCCGACCGCGAGGTGCATCTCTGCGAGGTCGGCCCGAGGGACGGCCTGCAGAACGAGAAGACGATCGTCCCGGTCGCGGACAAGGTCCGCTTCATCGAGCTGCTTGCGCAGGCCGGGCTCCGCGAGATCGAGGTGACCAGCTTCGTCAGCCCGAAGTGGGTGCCGCAGCTTGCGGATGCCGAGGAGGTGCTGGCGGGTGCGATCGCGCGCGCGTCGCGCACGCCCGCGGGCGAGCCGATCGTGCTGTCGGCGCTCGTGCCGAACGAGAAGGGACTCGAGCGCGCGCTTGCGTGCGGGGTGCGCAAGGTCGCGGTCTTCACGGCCGCGAGCGAGGGATTCACGCGGAAGAACATCAACGCCACGATCGCGGAGTCGATCGCGCGCTTCGAACCCGTGGTGCGTGGCGCGCATGCCGCCGGCGCAAGCGTCCGCGGCTACGTGAGCTGCATCGTGCGGTGCCCGTACGACGGCGCGATCGATCCCGACGCCGTGCGCGCGACGTGCGAGAGGCTCGTCGCGATCGGAGTCGACGAACTTGATCTCGGCGAGACGCTCGGCGTCGCGACGCCCGACGAGGTCGCGCGCGTGATCGAGCGCTGCGGTTCGGTGCGAGGGCCTTCGGAACTGGTGCTGCATCTCCACGACACGCGCGGCATGGCGGTTGCGTCGGCGCTTCGCGCGCTCGAGCTCGGGGTACGGCGGTTCGACGCATCGGCCGGTGGAATCGGAGGTTGTCCATATGCGCCGGGCGCCGCCGGAAACGTCGCGACCGAGCGGCTCGACGCGGCGTTCCGCGAGCGTGGCTACCGAACGTCGGTCGACGGCGCGGCGCTCGCGGAGGCCGCGTCGTTCATCAGGCGCGCGCTCGGGTCCGC
>JBIKWD010000163.1:0-7311 GCA_044356505.1 Phycisphaerales bacterium | reverse complement strand
CATTGGTAGCTGCTTCGTTTCTGTCTTTCTTTCTTTGGCTCGCGCCTTCGGCTTCTGCCCTTGTGGGCGGGCTAGTCGAGCTAGCCTTGTCCTTCGTCATTTTCCGCGGGGCGAAGGCGTTCGCAGCTCCGGCCTAACTTTGCGTTCAAGCGGACCGCGGGGAGAGACTATTGTGTTTCCTTCAATTCTTCCGGCCGCGGCCGCTTAACGCGGCGTCAGGCCACGGAACAACGCATGGTTGACCCCCTTAGCTTCTCTGTCCCCGAGTCCATCGAGACTCCGCGCTTGATCTTGCGGGCATTCCGCGTCTCGGACGCACCGCAACTGCACGAGGCCTTGACCGAGTCGATTGGAGAACTAAGAACCCATCTGTGGTTCCTGCCCTGGGTCGCTGAGGAACAGTCTCTCCAATCTGCCGAGGTCCGGTGCCGCAGGGCGCAGGCGAGCTTCCTGCTCCGAACAGACCTGCCCTACCTCGCCTTCAACCGGGAATCCGGTCGCCTGGTCGGCTCGGCCGGGCTTCATCGAACGGACTGGGCGCTTCCAAAGACTGAGGTCGGCTACTGGATACGCTCGAGTGAAGTGGGCCGTGGCTTTGCTTCGGAGGCGGTGAGCGCACTGACCCAATGGGCCTTCGCTAGCTTGCTAGCCAAGCGCGTCGAACTTGTCACCGACGAGCTCAACGCAGGATCGCGGTCTGTGGCAGCCCGCTGTGGCTTCAGCCTCGAGGGCATCTTGCGCAGCACCATGCAGTCGCCCGACGGCAAGCTTCGCAATTCATGCGTCTATGCCAAGCTGCCATCTTCGGCCTAAGCCAACCCGCCCGCTTCCAGGTTGTGCGAATCGTCCTTCCAGCGGGCGGGTGCCGTCTGGGCGAGCGCGAACCCGGCCATCGCATGATCGCTGCAATCCAAGCGTCCGGTTCGCCGGGCCGCTGAGATTGATCCTCCGCCGCGCGACGAAATTTCGCCACGAGCTCTCACCATGAATCCCCTCGTCTACTTCGAGATCCCCGTCGCCGACATGAAGCGAGCGTGCTTGTTCTACGAGCGGGTGTTCGAGGTCTCGCTCGAGCTGCGCGAGATCGACGGCAACGAGATGGCGCTCTTTCCTCACGCTGAAGGCGCGCCGGGCGCGTCGGGAGCCCTTGCTCGCGGCGAGAGCTATGTCCCGGGCAAAGCGGGGGCACGGATCTACTTCGGAGTCTCCGATGTCGCGGCAACTCTTCACCTTGCCGTCTCGGCAGGTGGAGCGGTCAACTACCCCGTCACCGAAGTGCCCGGTTACGGCGTGGTTGCGGAGTTCATCGACACCGAGGGGAACTGCATTGCGCTGTTCGCGGGTCGCGGCGGCTCCACCAGCGCTGCCAAACCCCTCGCGGAACACGACCCGCCGCGGCAGGCGCTGTAAGCCCAGTCTGTAGGTTCTGCAGAGAGCGCCTCGGTTCGGGCGCAGCGCACCATCACTGCACCGTCCCGCCGCGGTCGTTTGAGACCTATCCTCTCGCCCTCCCATGCCAGCCCTCCTCGACCCCATCACGCTCCGCGACCTCGACTGCCCGAACCGCGTCTTCATGGCGCCGCTCACCCGCCAGCGCGCGAAGGCGCCGGGCGACATTCCGGGCGAACTCCAGGCCGAGCACTACGCGCAGCGCGCATCGTTCGGCCTCCTGATCAGCGAGGCCACGCAGATCTCGCCCGAAGGCAAGGGCTATCCGAACACGCCGGGCATCTACTCCGACGAACAGGTCGCGGGCTGGAAGCTCGTCACCGACCGCGTGCACGCGGCGGGCGGGCGCATCTACCTCCAGCTCTGGCATGTCGGCCGCGTCAGCCATGTCGCGCATCAGCCAGACGGCCAGCCGCCTGTCTCGTGCGTGGCCGTCAAGTCGAAGGGCTATGTCAGCATGCGCCACCCGGACGGCCGCCGCGAGCGCGTCGAGGCGAGCATGCCGCGCGCGCTCGAGACGCACGAGATGCCGCGCGTCGTGGCCGACTACGCCCACGCCGCCCGCTGCGCGAAGGCGGCCGGGTTCGACGGCGTCGAGGTGCACGCCGCGAACTCGTACCTCATCAACCAGTTCCTCTCGGGCTCGCTCAACACGCGCACCGACGCATGGGGCGGCCAGGGTTTCGACGCGATCGAGAACCGCATGCGACTCCTGCTCGAGGTCGTCGACGCGAACACGGCGGTCTTCGGACCGTCGCGCGTCGGCGTACGGCTTTCGCCGATGGGCAGCGCCAACGACCTCCCCGCTGCACCGGACGACGAAGAGTGCATGCGCCGCGTGGCCGAGGAACTCGGCAAGCGCCGCCTCTCGTACCTCCACCTCTTCAACCACTACTGGCCGAAGGACCGCTGGAACGGCCCGTTCACCGAGCGCCTCTGCCGCGAGATGAAGGAACGCTTCGCAGGCCCCATCGTGCTCAACGGCTACAGCGCCGAAGTCGCGGCGGCGCAGGCCGACCTCGACGCTGGCCTCGGCGATTGCATCGCCTTCGGCAAGCTCGCGATCTCGAACCCCGACCTCCCCGAGCGCTTCGAAACGGGCGCGCCGCTCGCGCCGTGGGACGACACGACCTTCTACGGCGACGACGCACGCGGATACAACGACTATCCGTACGCTTCACGCGCCTGAGCGACCAACCCCCGCGCGCTTCGTGACCCATCTACGATGCCGCATCGTGGCCGACACGCGTCACCCGCTCTTCACTCGGTCGACGACGCCGACCTGCCCGGCCTGCGAGTTCTCGCTGGTCGCGCTCGCCCCCCGCGGCACCTGCCCCGAGTGCGGCGCCGACTACGACCCGTCGAACACCTACGCCATCGTGCCGCCGCCCCGGGCGATCGCGATCCGGCATGCGCTCACCCCGCTGCGGGTGGCGGTCGTCGCGGCGGTCCCCGTGTTCGTGCTCGAGGTGATCTACCGGGACGTCGGGTTTCACGCGCTCATCCCGCTCCGCGAGTGGTGCCTCGCGCAATCGGTGGTCGGTCTCGGACTCGTCGTCTCCGCGATGCAGACGGTCCTCTACTTCGGGGCGCTGGTCGCGGAGGAGCCGGGCAGAAAGCCGCTTCCGCCGGGCAGCCTCGCCGCCGCTCTCCTCGCGATCATGGTCCTCGCCAATGTGGTCGGCATCGGTGCCGTCGCCGTGCTGATGCCGGTCCTCGGCTGGCTCTGGACGTCGTTCTTCCGCTGGCTGTGATGGCTCGCCAGCCCCTCGGCGCCGCGTTCCATCTGGAACGGTCGTGCGCGTCGTTCCGCCGCCGGGCGCGGCACCGGCGCGACGACGGCGCGGGAAACCTTGCATTCCCCGCGCGGGAACGCACTTTCTTCCGTGATGCGTTCCGTAGCCAGACTCCGTCCCAACCCGCCAAGCAGGGCCAAGCGCAACGTCCGCTGGGCCGCGATCGCGCTCATCGCGCTCTCGCTCGCCCCGGCGAGCTCGCCCGACCCCGCTGCGGCTGGGAAGGACGACGACCCCGCGCTCGCGGCGGAGATGGACCCCGCTGCGGTCGAGGAGACGCCGTGGCTCGCCGACGGAGGCGTGCTCGACTCGATGATCGAGTAGTTTCACACCGCGCGCAGCGTCACACCACGCGCAGCGTCACACCACGAAGACTCCGACAAGCGCGATGACCGCCGCCACCCCGAGCGTCGGCAGCGTGACGCGGAACAGCTGCGCGCTGCCGAGCACGCCGGTCACGACCAGCTTGAAGACCGTGTTCACGAGCAGCGCAAGCAGCACCGCCCTGGTGCCGAGTTCCGCAGCGATCGCGCCGTCGGTCACTTCGCGCGCGGTGCTCATGGCGATCGCGTCCATGTCGGTGATGCCGGCGGCGGCGGCTGCGACGAGGAACAGTCCCGCGCCACCAAGCTCGATCGTGCCCTTGGTCACGATTCGGATGAGCACGTACACACCCGCGAACGCAAGCGCCGAGCGCAGTTGCGTCGGATTGCTCGAGCGGGTCTGCTGCGGAGCGGGAGCCGCGGCGTCGCGGCGCAGCGCCAGAAACCCGCCCAGCATGGTGACCGCTGCGATCGCGCCGAGCCACCACGCGGCACGCTCGAAGAGCACGGGCGAGACGACGGCGACGAGCATCATGAGCCTCGCCGGCAGCACGCCGCAGGCAAGGAGCGCGGTTGCGGCAGCAGATCCGACTCGCCCATCCGCGTGCGCGCGACGTGCAGCGCCGACCGTCGCCGCGGTGCTCGACACCAGTCCGCCGAGCAGGCCGCTCGCCACCGTGCCCGCGCGGTCGCCGAGCAGCGCCTGCGCGATGTAGCCGACGAGGCTCAGCGACACGACCAGCACGACGAGCAGCCACGCCGTGCGCGGATTGACGGCGCCGAAGGGCCCGATCTCGCGGTCGGGCAGGACCGGCAGGATCACGAGCGCGATCAGCACGAACGTCGCGATCGCGCGTACGTCTTCCTTTCCGAGCCGGCGCACCATCGCGTGCAGCGGTTCGCGCAGGTAGAGAAGCAGGAAGAGCACCCCCGCCGCCACGATGGTGGTCGTGCGGTCGCCAAGCACTGCAAACCCGCCGAGGATCGTGGTCGCGATGAGCGCAAACGCCGTCGTAAGGCCGATGTCGCCGACGGCGCGGCCCTCCGTCGGCGCCGCGCGCGTGCTGATGCCGCCCCACACGCCGGCGATTCCCGCGAGCGCCGCGACGAGAAACAGCGCCCACGGAGTGCTTCCCGGCGTGGACAGCATGGCGGAGAGCCCGCCGATCAAGCCGGCCAGTCCAAAGGTGCGGACTCCCGCGACGGTGTCAGGGTGGCGCTCGCGCTCGAGTCCGGCGAGGAGCCCGACGCCAAGCGCGATCCCGAGCGACACCACCTTCGGAGGGAGAATCTCCCGCCACCAGGGCGATTCCGAAACCTGGATCTGGATCGGCTGGGCGGCGGCCGCAGCGAGCAGTTCGAACATGGTTCCCGTGGCCTGCACCGCGCGCAGTGTACGGGCATGGTGCGCCCTCCCCGCGCGCGGTAGCCTTCCCTCCATGCCGGATTCGAACAGCCACGCCGAAGCCCTCGCGCGCGCCCTCTCGCTTGCGGATCTCGCGAAACTCGCCGAAGGACGGATCGAGCGGACGGCGTGGGACTACTACCGCTCGGGCGCCTGGGACGAGACGACGCTCGCCGCGAACGAATCGGCGTGGCGCGACTTCGCCGTCCACTTCCGCGGCATGATCGACGTCTCGGCGCGCAGCACCGCCACGGAACTCCTCGGACGGACCGCCGCCGGCCCCCTGATCGCGGCCCCGACCGCGATGCAGAGAATGGCGCACCCGGACGGCGAATGCGCCACGGCACGGGCGTGCGCCTCGATGCGCGTCCCCATGTGCCTCTCGAGCCTGTCGACCACGGCGATCGAGGAGGTCCGCGCCGCGACCGACGGCCCGCTCTGGATGCAGATCTACATCTCCGAGGACCGCGGTTTCACCCGCGAACTCGTCGCCCGCGCCGAGCGCGCGGGAGTCGAGGCGTTCGCCGTCACCGCCGACGCACCGGTCTGGGGAGTCCGCGAGCGCGACATTCGCAACGGATTCCGAGTGCCCGACGGGCTGCGGATCGTCAACCTCGAGCGCCCCGGCGGGCCAACCGGCCATCAAGGCGTCGGGATAGGCGGAGCGCTCTCCTGGACGATCGACGCCTCGGCCAGTTGGAAGGACATCGAGGCGCTTGCCTCATGGACCTCGCGCCCCGTGCTCGTGAAGGGCCTCTGCCGCCCAGACGATGTCGGCACGGCGTTCAACTCCGGTGCGGCCGGCGTATGGATCTCAAACCACGGCGGGCGCCAGCTCGACGGCTCGCCGGCGACCGCGCACGTGCTCGCATCCTGCGCCGAGGCGGCGGGTGGCCGCGGGCCGGTGATCGTCGACGGCGGCATCCGCCGCGGGGTCGACATCCTCCGCGCCGTTGCGCTGGGGGCGGACGCGGTCGCGGTCGGCCGACCGGTCCTCTGGGGCCTCGGCGCCGGCGGCGAGCCCGGGGTCCGGCGCGCGCTCTCGATGCTGCTTGGGGAGTTCGACCTCGCGATGGCGCTCTCGGGCGTCCGGTCGGTGGGCGAAACCCGCGGTCTTGGAGATGCGCTGGTGAGACCCCTCCGTGGATGAGGGGCGCTCGGCTTCAGACGGGACCAGCCGCAAAGAGGTCTAATCAGGCTACAAACGTCGAGAGCGGGCCGCATCCAGGTGAAATGGCGCCGTCCGGTGCGCGCTTCAAAGTTCTGACGGGCGCGATCTTTTATTATAGGACGTTTTAGGTGTCCCGAGGCATGTAGGTGCCCTCGGACACCGAAGATATTGGCCAGAATCGGTCCGCCGGCTCGAACACGGGTCGTGCGGGCCGGGCCCTTGCGAAGCCTGAACGAAGATCTGCGGGAAATCAGCCCGACTTTTCTTGGCACCGCCCGATCCGGTGGTAGTTTCGGTCTCGGAGGGTCATGCGGATATTGCCGCGTGGAAGTTCTCCGTGGTTTGAGAAGCCGGCGTGTAGGGCGCCGGCGAAAAGGGACGAACGAGCGGGAACTCGTTCGTGTGTAGGGAGAGTTGAAAATGGGTTCCATCACTCGCGCTGCCGCGCTTGCGGCCGCTGCGTCTGTCGGTCTTCAGACCGCCGACGCGGGGTTCGTTTACTCCTCATCCGTGCGCTCCGTCGCCGCCGCCACCCCGGCGTCGTCCGACTCGGGCAACACCACCGCCTTCGGCATCTGGTTCGACTCGGCGTCGTCGTCCGGTGCTGGCCTCACGGCCCTCGCCAACCAGGGTTCGAATCTCGGATTGAACGAGATGAGCTTCGTCGGCGCCGCCCAGGTGCTCGGCGGGAACGGCGCGAGCGCGAGCAGCGCCGCCGACCTGACGTTCGTCGCGTTTGGCGACGACCCGTCCGCGTCGCTCGTCGACATTTCCTGGATCATCGGCCTGAGCGAGGACTTCACGGGTGGCGGCACCGCCAGCGTGTGGGTCAAGCTCACCGACCTGACCCTCGGCACGATGCGTCTGATGCTGTCGAGCGACACCACCGCGGCGGGAACGCTGACGGTCGTCGCGGGCAACAACTACCGCCTCGAGGTGTTCGCATCGGCGAACGCGACCTCGTCGGGCAGCGGCTTCGGCAGCTTCAACGCCACCTTCAGCATCGTTCCTGGCCCGGCAACCGCTGCACTGCTTGCGATCGCAGGCGTGGTGGCGCGTGGACGCCGCAGGCGCTGAGCGGGTCGAACGCGCGTGTGATGACGCGTGTGATGACGCGTGTGATGACGCGTGTGATGACGTGTGTGATGAAGAGGGGACTTCCCCTTC
>JBIKWD010000017.1:0-26680 GCA_044356505.1 Phycisphaerales bacterium | reverse complement strand
CTCCTCGTTGTGCGCGGGGATCACGATCGAGAGGAGACCCGTCGCTGGCGGCAGGGTGTCGCCCATGCGGACGCGCGGGACCTTCCGGTCCGCCAGCACGATGCGCACGATGAGCGTCAGCGACACTGCGACAAGGATCAGGCTGAGCGAGGCGAGGATGATGCCGAAGGCGGCCACCGAGCGGCATCGTACGCGCTTCGAGGGTGCGCGAAGCACGTGCCTTCGCCGCCGCAATGCGCCGCCAAGCCCGTACACTGCCCGCCCCATGCGCATCATGTTGACCAACGACGATGGAATCCACGCGCCCGGCATCGCTGCGCTCCACTCGGTGATCCGCGATCTCGGAGAGGTCGTCGTGATCGCGCCGAGCGAGGGCCAGAGCGCCACCAGTCACGGAATCACCTTCCACACGCCGCTCATGGTCGAGGAATGCACGCCCGGCCCGCACATGCGGGGTTTCGCGGTCGAAGGACGCCCGGCCGACTGCGTGAAGCTCGGGCTCCGCAGGATCTGGCCGGACCTCTTCGGCGACGGCCAGAGCCCCGATCTCGTGATCTCGGGCATGAACTCGGGCGCCAACGTCGGCATCAACGTCATCTACTCGGGCACGGTCGGAGCAGCGGTCGAGGCGGCGTTCCTCGGAGTCCCGTCGATCGCCGTGAGCCTGCACATGGGCGGAGGCGCCCCGCACTGGCGCCGTGCGGCCGAGATCGCCCGCCACGCGATCGACCAGGTGCGCCGGCACGAGATCGACGCCCATTCGGTCATCAACATCAATGTTCCCCGCACGCACGCGGCCGACGCGGCGCTGCCTCCCATCCGGGTCGTGCAGATGAACACGGCCGCGGGCATCGACAACTACGAGAAGCGGATGTCGCCGAGCGGGCAGTCGTACTACTGGCCGAGCGGCGACGGCATGAAGTTCGTGCACACCAAGGAGGGAACCGACGTCGAGGCGCTGATGGACCGCTTCATCACCGTGACGCCGCTCCAGTACGACCTGACCGACCACCACCGCATCGCGGAGTGGCGCAGGCGGCTGGCGACGTGAATTGGGGCGGTCGCGGCTGCGGCCGCTCCCTCTGGTGCTAGAGCGCGTGAATTGGGGCGGTCGCGGCTGCGGCCGCTCCCTCTGGTGCCTCCGTCGCGGGGGCGGCTCAGGACGTGCGCTTGGCTGCTCGTACGAAGCCGAGCACCATCAGCACGATGCCGCTTCCGAAGAGTCCGACGACGAGACCGCCGATGGCGCCGAGGATGAGCGCCATCGGGAGCTCGAACCCGTACATCGAGGACAGGACCGCGCCGGCGATCGCTCCGAGCACGACGCCCGCCGCGCAGGCCATCGCCTGCATGACGTTGTCCTTGAGCCGGAGGTTCGGGCCAGCGATCGTGTCGGCGACGCGGTTGATCTGCTCCAAGGCATCGGGCTGGTCGCTGCGCGGGGCGGCTTGTCGCGGGTGCGGAGGCGGCGGTGGCGGCGGAGGAGGAATCGTCGACATCGCAGAAGTCTACAGAACAAAGCATGCCGGGTGCTCGGACCGAGCCAAGGCCGAGACGACAGGCGCGGGTGGGCGCCCGCTTCGGGAGCGTCGCTGCCCAGACGACCCGCTCAGTCCTTGAGCATCACCAGCCGGAGCCGGATCGTCACCGTCTGCCCGGGCTTCAGCTTCTCGAGCTGATCGCCGCTCGCGCGCCACTTGAAGAGCGCGCTCCGGATCGCCTCGTCGACGCCGGGGTTGCCGGTCGAGCGCACGATCCGCGCGACCTGCGGCACGCCGTCGCGGCCGATCACGAGTTCGCCGATCGGATTGCGCGCGATGCCGTCGAGGAGGTTGAGCGTGGTGAACCGCGGCCGCACGGGCCTCAGTTCGATTCCCTTCGCGGCGAGCGGCTTTCCGTTGCGCCACGCCGACATCGGCACCTCGATGATCGAGGTCGGGTCGCTTTCGCGGTCGGACAGCGCGCCCGACTTCGCGGTCGAGTCGCCCGGCTCGCCGGCGGGAGCGGGCGGTGCGGGGGTCGTGCTCGCGCCGTCGACCGGTTGTGCGCCGGGTGCGCCGCCGCCCTGGCGACCGTCGGTGGGCAGCACAGCAGGATCGCCCGCGGGGTTCTGCGCCGAGGGCTCGATCGTCGCATCGCGCGGCGCGTTCGGGTCCCTCGGGTCGACCGGTGCTTCCTGCGGAGGCTTTGCCGAAGTCGACGTCGGGTCGTTCTCATCGCGCGGCGGGCTGTCGGGAGCGGCCCCGCTCGGGGCAGGGTTCATCGACTTGCTCGGATCGACCTCCGAGGGAGGCGCGTCCTGCGTCGGATCCGTGCGCGGTTCGTTGCGGGGATCCGTCCGCGACGGTTCGCGTGGAGGAGGCGCGGGCTTCAGGCCGTTGCTCGGGTCGTTCGGAACCACCGGCGACGGCGTCGAGGGATCCTTGGATGGCGCGGAAGGGTCGTTGCGCGGATCGGTTTCTGACGGAGTCGTCGCGGGCGCCGGCAGCGACGGGTCCTGGGAGGCAGGGGAGTCGCTGGGCGCGACACCGCTGTCCGGCGTCGGCCGGGCGACGGCCGGCATCTCGGGCGGCGGAAGCGGTCGGGCAAGCTCCGGATCGGACCCGCGCGCGGGAGCCGCGTCGGTCGGGGGCGATGCCGGCGCGGGGGATGCCGGGTCCGGCGTCGGCTGCGAGACGAGGTTCGTCGGAGGCGCCTGGTCGACTCCCGCCGCCGCCGCGGGCAGCGTCGACTCGCTCGGATTGGGGGAGACGGCCACCGCGGGAGCGGGTGGCGAAGGCGGAAGGAGCGGCGACGCGGTTCCTCGGGACCCGCTTGCTGCCTGCAGCCGGAAGGCAGCCTGCTCGACGTCGGCGAGCTCTGCGAGATGCTGTTCGTACTCGTCGTACCCGATCCAGTTCATCGTGACCGCGGGGCTCGAGTCGATGCCGAGCCGAACCTCCTCCTCGCGGTCGCGGAGTTCCGGCGGAAGGTTGCGGACTCGGTCGCGCCGCTCCTGCAGCGTTCGCCGCGAGTTCTCGGCGGCACGCTCCGCATTCCTGTCGCGCTCCGCTCCGCCGTCGTCCGCGTCCCCTCGGTCGCCGCCGTCGCGGTCCCGGCGCACGGGCTCCGCGCCGTCGCCACCGTCGCGCCCGGATGCGTTTCCGAGCACGCCGAGCACCGGGAACACGACGAACAGATGCAGCGCCAGCGAAAGCGCCAGCGTGATCGCGATCGGAAGGTTCGCCCTGAGCGCCTGCATGCGGGTCGTTGGAAGGAAAGCGGGGGTAGCCTAGGCGGCCGTCAGCGCCCGCCCTCTGTCGGCGGAGGGGAGATCGGCGGAACGGTCGGCCCGGTCGCAGGAAGCGTCGGCTCCGGCGTCTCGACGTCGCGGGTGGCCGGGCCTCTCTTCTGGCGGCCGACGATGTTGACGTTGAAGTTCGCCGGCTGCAGCCGGTCCCAGACGTCGAGCAGGATCGCGGACCGGTCGACGGGTGAATCGCCGTCGGCAAGCGCGAGGTAGACGACGAGATCGGGTGCGTTGCTTCGCGCCGCGTCGAGCTTCGGCACGAGCTCGTCGAGGCCGACCGGCACGCGGTCGAGATACAGCGATCCGTCGAGGTCGACCGAGATCGTCGCGGCCGGGACCGGCTTTGCGGCCGTGCCCGACTGGTAGGTGCGCAGCGACATCGGAATGAGGTCGACGCGCTCCATCACCATCACGCTGTAGATGAAGAACGTGAGCAGGAACAGCATGACATCGATGAGCGGCGCGAGCTCGATGCGAGGTTCATGCGGAGTGCGTCGGAGCTTGAACATGCGGGCGCCTCATGGTCGGGTGGGCGGACGGCGGGCTGTCGATGCGCGTCGCGCTCACGCGTCGGGGGCCGGCGCGGCCTCCGTCTCGGCGCCGTCCGAGTCCTCCATCGGCGCGCTCGCAACGCCGACGACCGCGTCGCCGTCCTTCAGCCGCACGACGCGCACGCCCTGCGTGTTGCGTCCGACCTCGCGGATCGAGTCGGCCGGCACGCGCACGAGCATGCCGCCCTCGCTCACGACGACGACCGAGTCGGCGGGCGCGATCGGAAGCACGGCGACGACGAGACCGTTCTTGTCGGTGGTCTGGATGTCGATGCGGCCCTTGCCGCCGCGCGATTGGGCGCGCGTCGAGCCGTCCTCGAGCTGGACGAGGTACTCGCCGAAGGCGGTGCGCTTTCCATATCCCTTCGTCGTGACGGTGAGCAGCGCGCGCACATCGTCGCAGCGCACGATGCCGACGACCTCGTCGGTGTCGGCGAGCTCGATGCCCTTCACGCCCGCCGCGTCGCGGCCCATCACGCGCGCGTCGTCCTCCTCGAAGCGGATCGCCATGCCTTCGCGCGTCGCGAGGAGGACATGGTCGGTGCCCGAGGTCGAGATCACGCCGACGAGGTTGTCGCCGTCGTTGAGCGCGACGGCGATGATGCCCGCGCGGTTGACGTTGCGGTAGTCCTTCAGGCTCGTGCGCTTCACGCGGCCCTTCGAGGTCGCGAAGACGAGGTAGTCCTCCTTCTTCTCGAAGTCCTCGATCGGAAGGAAGGTGCGGATCTTCTCGCCCTCGCGCAGGTCGAGCAGGTTCACGATCGCGCGGCCCTTCGCGGTGCGCGCCATCTCGGGGATCTGCCACACCTTGATGCGGAAGACGCGGCCCGTGTTCGTGAAGCAGAGGAGGTCGTCGTGCGAGCCGCAGACGAGCACCTGCTCGACATAGTCGTCGTCGCGGGCGTCCGAACCCTTGATGCCCGTGCCGCCGCGGCCCTGCGTCCTGTAGGTGTCGAGCGGAAGGCGCTTGACATAGCCCGCGTGGCTGACGGTGAGGACCGCGGTGTGCTCGGGCACGAGCTCGCCGAGCTCGAAGTCCTCGGCTTCGTTGCCCTCGATCGCGGTCTTGCGGTCGTCGCCGAAGCGCTCCGCGAGCGCGATGGTGTCGTCGCGCACGATTCCGAGGATGCGACGCGGATCCGCGAGGATCGCCTCGAGCTCGTCGATCGTCGCGAGGAGTTCGTTGAGCTCCTTCGCGAGCTTCTCGATCTCGAGGCCGACGAGCTGGATGAGGCGCAGCGCGCCGATCGCCTCGGCCTGGACGCGCGTGAGCGACACGCCGCCCTTGCCCGCGGCGTAGAGCGCCTCTGCGCGCTCGACGAGGCGCGTCGGCACGATGTCGATGCGCGGGTAGTCGCCCGAGATGCGGAACGCGCGCTCCATGAGGCGCTGGATCGCCTCGTCGCGGGTGCGGCTCGTGCGGATGAGGCGGATGACCTCGTCGATGTCGCACACCGCGTAGATGAGGCCTTCGAGCTTGTGGGCGGCCTGGCGCGCCTGACGGAGCTCGAACTCGCAGCGACGGCGGATCACGTCGCAGCGGTGGTCGATGTAGCACTGGATGAGCTGCCGCAGCGACAGCGTGCGCGGCTGGTGGTTGACGAGCGCGATGTTCTGGATCGAGTAGCTCGACTGGAGCGGCGTGAATTCGTAGATCTGCTTCTCTACGATCGCGGGATCCGCGCCCTTCTTGAGCACGACCTGGATGCGCGTGCGGGCGTCGCGACCCGAGTGGTTGCGCACATCGGCGATGTCCTGGATGCGGTCTTCCTTCGCGGCCTCGACGATCTTCTCGATGAGCGCGGCCTGCGAGACCTGGTAGGGGATCTCGTCGATCACGATCGCGTCGCGCTGGTTCACCTTTTCATGGTGGACCCGCCCGCGCACGACGAGGCGGCCGCGGCCGGTGGCGTACGCCTCCATGATGCCGCGGCGGCCCATGATGATGCCGCCGGTGGGGAAGTCGGGGCCAGGCACGAACTCCATGAGGCGCTCGACGCCGATGAGCGGGTCGTCGATCGTCGCGACGATCGCGCCGCAGATCTCGCGCAGGTTGTGCGGCGGCATCGTGCTCGACATGCCGACGGCGATGCCGGACGAACCGTTCACGAGGAGGTTCGGGAACTTCGCGGGCAGGACGCACGGCTCCATCAGCCGCTCGTCGTAGTTCGGCTTGAAGTCGACCGTCTCCTTGTCGAGGTCCTCCATCAGCGTCATCGCGGCGGCGGTCATGCGCGCCTCGGTGTACCGCATCGCGGCCGGCGGGTCGCCCTCGATCGAGCCGAAGTTGCCCTGCTTGTCGACGAGCATGTAGCGCGTCTTCCAGTCCTGCCCGAGGTTGACGAGCGTCGGATAGATGACGGCCTCGCCGTGAGGGTGGTAGTTGCCGCTGGTGTCGCCGCAGATCTTGGCGCACTTGATCTGCTTCTTGCCGGGAGAGAGCTTGAGGTCGTTCATCGCGACCAGCACGCGACGCTGCGAGGGCTTGAGGCCGTCGCGCACGTCGGGGAGCGCACGATCCATGATCGTGCTCATCGCGTAGGTGAGGTAGCTCTCGTGCAGCTCGCGGTCGATGTCGAGATCGATGATGTTGTCGTGCTTCGGAGGCTGTCCGTCGCCCGCGGTCGGTGGAGTGTTCGCGCCTTCGGCCATCGAAAAACGGTCCTTTCAGACCTCCTCGGAGGAGAGCCGAAAGTATAGCCGAAACCGACCGTGGCCGCCGCGGCGCGGGTGCGCGAAACCGCCGTGTTTTCTAGGCGTTTTTACGCATCCCGCACGCCGACCACCGCGATCCCCAGCCGGTCCGCCAGGGCGAGCACCGCGGGGCGGTCGACGAGGATCACGCGGCCGACGCCGACGGCGATGCAGCCGCCGCCCGCCTTGTGCATCGACTCGATCGTCGCGACGCCGATCGTCGGGACATCGGCGCGCATGTCGTGGCCCGGGCGCGCTGTCTTCAGGAGCGTCCAGCCCTTGCGACGGCAGAGCTCGCCCGCGCGCGCGATCATGCGGTCGGTGCCTTCGACGGCTTCGACCGCGATCACGTCCTTCTCGCGCACCGCGATCGCCTGGCCGATGTCGAGCGAGCCGACCTGCTTCAGCAGAGGCCATCCGAACTCGATGTCGCCGCGCTGTTCGTCGGTTGGCTGGCGCTTGGTCAGCACGCCCTCCGAGGCCATGTGGTCGGGGATGTAGGTGGTCGAGTCGATCAAGACGAGTCCCTCCTTCGCGAGGTCTTCCGCGAGGACGGTGAGGAGCGTGGCGCTGCGCCGGTCGTGGCGGAGCTTGCGGTACCAGAGGTCGATGGCGCGCCAGTCGGGAAGCTGGCGGAACATGCGGAAAGGGTCGTGCATGCGCGCCTTGGCGACGCGGCCGACCATCACGGCTTCGGTGACGCCGAACCTCCGCGCGAGGCGGAGCCACCGGCCGAGCTGGATGACGCCCGCCTCCGCGAAATCGTCGCAGAGCGCGGGGAGCTCGGGAACGAACTGGTCGCGGAGGCCGATGCACGACACGCGGCGGCCGGCGGCGCGGATGCCCTTGGCGACGATGACGGGAAGCTGGCCCTGTCCGGCGATCAAGCCGATCGGAGCCGGGCCGTCGCGGGGCGCTGTGGCGGCCGCTCTCGTCATCGGGGGATCTTCGGCCCCATCGGGAGGAAGCGCTCGGGATCGGCGTGCACCGGTGCGGTGGCGTGCTGTTCGAGCCAGTCGAGGAGCGGCTCGAGCTCGGTTCCGAAACGGAGGATCTCCCACACGGCCTCGCGGACGAAGCGCTCCTTCACCGCGTGGTCGATGAGCGCCTTGAGAGGCAGGTAGTAGCTGTGATCGTCGAGCACCGCGATCGGCTTCGCGTGGTCGCCGATCTGCCGCCCGACGAGCGTCTCGAAGAACTCCTCGTAGGTGCCGAGACCGCCCGGCAGCACGAGAAACCCGTCGGCGCGCTCGACGAGCAGGCGCTTCCGCTCGCGCATGGTCTCGACCACCACGAGTTCGTCGCAGCCGTCCCAGCCTTGCTCGAGGTCGAGGAACTTGCGCGTGATGATGCCCTCGACGCGGCCGCCCGCCGCCTTGCAGGCGCGCGCCGCCTCGCCCATCAGGCCGAGCCCGCCGCCGCCGTAGACGAGCGTGATGCCGCGCCGGGCGCACAGCTCGCCGGCCGCGCGCGCCGCGACGGCGAAGTGCGGATCGAGGCTGCGCGAACTCGAGCAGTAGAGGGTGACGGACCGAAGCGGCTGCATCGCGTGTACCTTACCGCACCGCCATGCTCGGCATCGTCCTTGGCCTTCTTCTCATCGGCTTCGCGCTCTCGGCCCCGTCCACCGGCCTTCTCTCGCGGCTCGGGCTGCGCGTCGGCGCACTCGACACCCCGGGCGCGAAGGGGCACCTCAAGGAGCTCCGCAAGGTTCCCAACATCGGCGGCATCGCGATCTTCTGGTCGACGGTCGCGCCGCTCGCGGCGGCGCTCGCGGCGCTCGCCGTCTTCCCCGACGAGGTCGTCGCATGGGCGCCGGCGGTCGAGCCCTACCTCGGCCGCGCCCGCGAGACGCAGGGAGACTGGGCCGTCATCCTCGTCGGCGCGTTCGCGCTCCACGTCATGGGGCTCTACGACGACCGGCGCGCCCTGTCCGCGTGGCCGAAGCTCTTCCTGCAGCTCGCGGTCGCCTTCGGAACCACCATCTTCAGCGACGTGCGCCTCCTGCACACGCTGCTCGCGCCCTATCCCGGCGGCGAGATCGCGAGCATCCTCATCACGGTCGCGTGGATCGTGGTCATCGTGAACGCGGTCAACTTCATCGACAACATGGACGGGCTCGCGGCCGGCATCGGCGCGGTCGCCGCGCTCTGCTTCATGGTCGCGACCATCCTCAACGGGCAGTGGTTCATCGCGTCGGCGCTCGCGCTCCTCGCCGGCTCGCTCGGCGGGTTCCTGGTGTGGAACATCCCGCCCGCGCGCATCTTCATGGGCGACGGCGGGTCGCTCTTCGTCGGGTACATCCTCGCCTGCCTCGCGGCGCGCACGACGTTCGTCGACGCCGCGCATCCGGACTTCGCGCTCGGCACGGCCTGGTACGGGGTGTTCATGCCGCTGCTCGTCCTCGCGGTGCCGCTCTACGACGGGGTCTACGTGACCGTCTGGCGCCTGCGCCGCGGCAAGAGCCCGTTCGTCGGCGGAAACGAGCACATCTCGCACCGTCTCGTCCAGCTCGGGCTCTCGAAGCGCCGCGCGGTCGTCGTGCTGTGGCTCCTGACCGCGGTGACCGCCATGAGCGGGATCGGACTCGGGCTGATGCGGCCATGGCAGGCCGCGCTCGTGGGGGCGCAGCTTCTCGGCATCTTCCTCGTGATGCTGATCCTCGAGACGAGCGTCGCGCGCGTCGAGGACCAGCCGTCGAAGCCTGCGGCGACGCCTCCCGCGACGGAAGATGGGGAGAGGCGGGCGTGAAAGGTGGCGCGCTCCGCATGGCCGGCTTCGCCGGCATCCTGGTCGCGGCGTCCCTTCGGACGCTGGTGGCGATCCAGCCGCAGACGCTGTTCGACATCGACCCGGCGCGCGGCGAACCCGCGATGCTCGCGATCGGCCCGGTCGGCTCCGGGATACTCGACATCGTGCTGCTCGCGTCGTCGGTCGTCGCGCTGGTCGGCGAGCTTCTCGCGGGTAACGGGCTTGCACGCATCCCCGTCGTCCTCGCTGCGATCGGAGCGTTCGCCGCCGCCATCCACGCGGTCGGGAACTCGGTCAACGCCTTCCGAGGCGGCACCTGGATCGCGGCTGCGTTCGCGTTCGCCGCGCTCGCCCACCTCGTGCGCGAGCGCAGGCTCCGCGTCGCCGCGCTCGCGGTGCTCACCGCGCTGTCGGTTCCGCTCGCCGTGCGCGGCGCGGTGCAGGTGACCCACGAGCACGGCGAGACGGTGCGGATGTACGACGAGCAGCGCGAGCGATTCCTCGCCGAGCGTGGATGGGATCCCGACTCGAGCGCCGCCCGCACCTATGAGCGCCGTCTCCGCCAGCCCGAGGCGACGGGGTGGTTCGGGCTCTCGAACCCGTTCTCGTCGGTGATGGGCGTCGGCGTCGTCGGCCTCGGCGCGCTCGCGGTGCTCGGGTTGCGCCGCGGTGCGGTCGGCCCCGCGCTCGCGGTCGGGGCGGGAGCGATGGGCTGCGGAGCGCTCCTCTTCGTGAACGGCGGCAAGGGAGCGATCGCCGCGACGGGCCTTGCCGTGGCCGTCGCCGCGCTTCTCCTGCGCGGCAAGCTGAGACCGCGCGGCGCGCTCGTGATCGGGCTCTCGGCGCTCGCGGTCCTGCTCGTCGTCGTCCGCGGACTGATCGGTCCGTCGCTCGGCGAGCTCAGCGTGCTCTTCCGCTCGTTCTACCTCGAGACCGCGGCTCGGATGTTCGCTGCGCATCCGCTGTTCGGCATCGGCGCCGACGCCGTGCAGGGCGAGTTCATGCGCCTGAAGCCTGCGATCTGCCCCGAGGACGTCACGAGCATCCACTCGATCTTCGTCGACTGGCTGGTGACGCTCGGCGTGTTCGGCGCCGGCTGGGCGCTTGCGATCGCGTGGGCGATGCGCGGCGAGGTCGTGGTCGACGACCCGGGCGGCGCGCGCGGCCCGGCCGGGCCGGCGCCGGAGGCGAGCGCGTCGGTGCTTGCGCTGCGGATCGGCGGCCTCGTCGCCGTCGCGGCGCTCGTGATGCAGGCGCGCATCGAGGCGCCCGCGCTCGACCAGGTCGGACTCGTGTTCCGCGCGCTTGGGCTCGCCGGGCTTGTGGTCGCGGCGGCCTGTGCGGCGCGGATCGCCGAGGAACTCGAGGGCGGCGCCGTCGCCGCTGTCGCGCTGTCGGTCGCCGTGCTCGCGCTCGTGCACGCGCAGATCGAACTTTCCGGCTGGCTCGCCGGCTCCTGCGCGCTCGTCCTCCTGCTCGTCGCGGTCGGTTCGGCGCTTCCTCGGGGTGGCTCGCGGGGTCCGCTCGCCTTCGCCGCCGTCGCGCTGCCGGCGATCGCGCTGATCGTTCCTGCGGTTTCCGTCGTCCGCGAGCGGTCGCTCGACCGCCAGCTGACGCTCGCCGCCGAGCGGGTGCGGCCGCTCGCCGACATCCGCCGCGAGTTCGAGAAGGTCGCCGAGTCGCGGGCGCGGCAGGAGCCCGCGGATCCACGGCCGCTCATCGAGGCGGTGGAGCTCGCCGTCGGCCCGCAGGGCGCGGTCGAGGCGGTCGAGGCTCTTTCGCAGGACGATCCGGAGCGGCTCGTGGCGGCGCTCGTCCGTGTCGACGGAGTTCTTCGGCGCGAGGCGGCCGACATCCTCGTGCGCGCCGCCCGGGAGCATCCGACGAGCCGGGTGCCCAAGGAGGCGGCGATCAAGCAGCTCGAGGCAAGCGGTCGCCGCACGATCGGTCGCCGTGTCGCGACGATCGTCGATCGCGAGGCCTTCGCCGAGGCGCGCAGGCTTGCCGAACTCCAGGCGGTCGAGAGCCCTTCCGTGCGCACCTACTCGATGTGCGCGGACCTGGCGACCAAGGACCTCGAGCGGGCGCTGGCCGCGCGGAATCCGGCGGATATGAAGGAGTCGGCCGAGGCGGCGCTCCGCTGGATCGGGCTCGCCGTCGAGGCGCAGCCGCACAGCGCGCGGCGGCGCGTCGACCTGGCCGACGCGCTGGCGGCCGCGGGCGACGCGCGCGGCGCCGTCGAGGCCTACGAGCAGGCGCTTGCACAGGACGACCGCCTCCGGCTCGATCCGCTCATGCAGTTCTCGGCGCGCGAACGGACTCGGGTCGAGACGTCGCTTGCGCGCGCGCGCGCGTCGGCCGCGAAGCCGTCGCCTTGAACGGTCAGTGCACGCGGATGAGCGAGCGCGCGAAGTCGCGCTTCATCACGATGCCCCGCTCGACGGGGAACCGGGCCGCCCCTTCCGCGCGCAGCGCGACGGCGGGGCCCGCCGCGTAGGCCTCGTACGCCTCGCGGGATGCGAAGTGGTAGCGGCTCTCGACGTCGCCCGGAGCGCCACCCGCGGGGGGCTCGAGCTCGACGAGCTCGGCAGCGAGCGCGCCAGCCTTCACCACGTCGGCGAGATGGCCGCCAGCGAGCCACGCGATGAACTCCGCGCGGACCTCGTGGTTCGAGAAGCTCGAACGCACCGAATAGAGGAAGCGCGGCTCATTCGCCACGGGCCGCCTCCGTGGCGCGCGCGGCGTTGATCGCGTCGACCACCTGCTGCGGCGTGTAGTCGCTGGCGTTGAGCACGACGCTTCCGTCGCGCCCGTAGACGAGGAGGAGCGGGATCGTCACGCGGTTCGAAGCCTTGAGAAGCGCGTTGCCCGCCTCGTTGTTCCCGGTCAGGTCGACCTTGATCGCGGCGACGTCGTCCGAGTTCAGCTCCCTCGAGACGCTCGGCAGGTTGAGGACCAGCGCCTCGAGCGTCTTGCAGTTCGCGCACCACTCCGCCGTGAAGTCGATGACCACCACCTTTCCTTCCGCCTGCGCCTCCGCAAGGCGCTCGGGCGTGTAGTAGGTCCAGTCGATCGGGCCCTTCGCGGTCTGCGAGAGGCCGATGAGCACGCTCAACGCGAGGATGAGGACGCCGATGCCGCCGAAGACGACCCTGTTGCCGGCCTTCTTCGAGATCGCGATGGTCCGCCACGCGAGCCATGCGCCGGCGGCGGTGCCGAGCGCCGCGACGAACCACCAGTAGAGGTGGCTCGGCGGCTCGGGTGGAGTGACGAAGAGCCCCGCGGTGCCCGCGCCGATGAAGTAGGCGGCGGCCGCGAGGAGGAGGAGCCCCATCACCTGCTTGATGAGGTCGCTCGCCGGGCCCGTGCGCGGCATCCTGTCTACGAGCTTCGGGAACGCCGAAAGCACGAGATAGGGGACCGCCATTCCGGTTCCGACCGCGCCGAACACGACGAGGATCGTCGTCGGGCTCTGCGTCGTCGCCCAGGCGACCGCGGTGCCCATCAGCGGCGCCGTGCATGGCGTCGAGAGCACCGCCGTCATCACGCCGAAGCCGAACGATCCCAGGTAGGAGTCGTGCTTCGCCTCGATCATGTACACCCAGTCAGGAAGCCGCATGGCGAAGAAGCCGGCCATGCCGATCGCCATCACGCCGATCACGACGCCGACACCGATCGTGAAGAGCGGCTCCTGGAAGAGCTGGTTCGCGCTCGTGAAGCCCTTGACGGTCGCCATCAGGACGCCAAGGGCCATCCAGAACGCCACGACGCCGAGCGACATCACGAAGCCGAGGCTGAAGCACTTGGCGCGGCTTCCCTGCGCGGCCTGCGAGAGCCCGATGATCTTGAGCGGGATCACCGGAAGGACGCATGGCGTGAAGTTGAGGAGGAGCCCGCCCGCGGCGGCGATCAGCAGGAGAAGAAGGAAGCCGGCGCCGTTGGGGTCGATCGAGAACTTCAGCTGGAAGAGGTTGAACTCGAGCACTTCGCCCTGCGCCTCGCCCGCGCGCACCTTGCCGTAGATCGACGGATCGAACGACGCGAACGCTGCGCCCGGCGCGGGCATCGTCGCGCCCGGCTCGATCGTGAGCCGCGCCACGGCCTCGATCGAGGTCGGCGGCTGGCAGGTCTGGTCGTCGCACGCCTGGAAGCGGATCGAGAAGGGGATCTCGACGACGCCGGGGGCGGCGTCAGGCCGAATCGACGCCGGCACGAAGACGGTGAAGGCGCCCTCGTGGACCGCGTACTTCTGCGGGCCGTCTCCGAGGTTCATCTCCACGACGTGAAGTTCGGGCCACTGCGCGAACGCGAGGTTGAGGTCGACTCCCGGCACCTCGGCAGGCTGCCCATCGGCGCCCTTTGCGACCGAGAGCACGGTCGGGATCGCGCCGCTGAAGACGGCGAGACCCTCGATCGACGCGCCCTTCTGCGGCCACATGTGCCAGCCGGGCGCGAAGGTGAAGGTCAGGGCGATGGGGACGTCGGCTCCCGGGGACGCGCGGTCGGCGGCGGGCGCGGCGGCGACCGTCAGGACCTCGTCGGGCTCCGCCTCGGCGGCGGCGGCGACGGGGGGCGCGAAGCCGGGAATCCTGGGCTTGCCGGGGGCGAACTGCGCGGCGGCGTCGGAAGCGGGGACTCCGAGGCAGAGGGCCGCCAGGAGCAGAACGGCGATCCGCAGGGCGGGAAAGGTTCGCTCGATCGGAAAGAGGACCGCTCGCTCGCAGATTCTCATGGCGCGCATCCTACGGCCGCGCGGGTCGACCGTTGCCGACAGGCGCCCGCGGGCCGGCCGAAGTCTTCAAGGTCGGCCTCGCCCGCCGCCGATGAACGGATGTTGTCGGACCCGACGGCGGAGCCCGCCGGACCGACGGACTTTCCATTCGCAGCCGCCGTTTCGCGGCCGCACCGCCAGAGTTCCCGGAAGGACGCCATGGGAAACGAGGTCTTGAACCAATCCGAAGTCGACGCGCTGATGAGCGCCACGGAGTCGGGCGGAGCGGCGCCCGAGTCGATTCCCACGCAGATCTTCTCGCGGGCCCGGCGCGACAACGACCAGATCGACATCCAGCCCTACGACTTCAAGCGTCCCGAGCGCATCTCGAAGGACCAGATGCGTGCGCTCGAGATGCTGCACGAGACCTTCGCGCGGAACTTCGGCGCATCGCTCTCCGGCTTTCTCCGCACCATCGTCGAGGTGAAGGTGGTCGAGGCGGCCCAGATGACCTACTCGGAGTTCATCTCGAGCCTGCCGAACCCCACCAGCTTCAACCTGGTCCGCTGCCCGCCGCTCGAGGGCCAGATCTGCCTCGAGATCTCGCCGCTTGTCAACTACCCGATCATCGACCGTCTGCTCGGCGGGTCGAACAAGGAGCTGTTCATCCCGCAGCGCCCGATGACCTTGATCGAGACCCGCCTGATCCAGAAGATCCTTCAGCGCGCCACCGTCGGCCTGCAGGAGGCGTGGGCGGGAATCCGGAAGATCGAGTTCGCCCTCGGCGACATGGAGTCGAACCCCCAGCTCGTGCAGATCGTGCCGCCCAACGAGGTCGTGGTCGTGATCGGCTTCGAAGTCAAGATGACGAGTCGAACCGGCCCGATGAGCCTCTGCATTCCCTACAACGTGATCGAGCCGTTGATCGAGGATCTCTCGGCACAGAGCTGGTTCGTCACCGGCAAGAGCAAGACCGGCGCCGACACCGCCGACCGTATCGCAGGGGGACTTTCCGGCGCTATGGTCGAGCTCGAGGCGACGCTCGCGACGACGACGATGTCGATGGCCGAGCTGAAGTCGCTCGAGGTCGGTGACATGATCGTCACCCATCGCCCCGCCAGTTCTCCCGCCATCCTCGGGGTGGAGGGGCGACCGAAGTTCTTTGCCCAGATCGGACAGTACAAGGGCGGCCGCGCGCTCAAGATCCAGCGGCCGATCAAGCCGCACGAGCGGATCGATCTGAGTGGAAGTGGCGTCCATTGATCGCGAAGTCGCGGTCTTCTTCCGCCAAATGCGTCGAAGTGCCTTTCGACAGATAAGGCGGGGCTATCGGCGCGGTTCCGCGCGCGACGGTCGGCGGCGCCTGCGCGCGCAAGTCTGTTCTGCGGAAGATGTTTGACGCGGCGGCTCGGGGTCGATATCTTCATGGGCTCGCGGGCGAGCTTGTGTCGTGCGCGATGGTTCGATGTTGGTCTGCAACCGAGGGGTTGTGCGCCCGCCGTTCCCGCTGTGGTGACTGCCGATGCAGTCGCGGCGCAGTGGGCCGTCGGAAGCACGGCCCGATTGAGGTGTGTCATTTATGTCACAGCCCTTCGATCGTTCGATTGGCAAGACCGTTCGGGTCGAGCACGTGCGATGAGGCCGTCGAGGTCCCATCTTCGTCTCTTCTCGGGCGCGGCGCAGGCGATTGTCCGTTTTGCGAACGGACTCCTTCCTGCTGATCCGGCAGGTGTGCGCGGGAACGTTCCCCGCGCCGCCGACCGAGGTCGACCCGCGTCGGTGTGGTCTGGCAGGACGTGGTCCGAGCCCAGGAGGCGCCTCTGAAGAACTGAGGCGCGCCAGCTCCGCGTTTCCTCGCCGCGTCTCGTTGCGCGGCCAAGGAGGCGAACCGCGTTCGGCCACGTGTACCTGTCAGGTGCGCGTGGCTGTGTGTTTTCGTCGTTTGTCGCCGGCTTCTTCCAAGACCGGCGTGACTCAGGCGCGGCCGGGCGTTCCCGGCCGCAACAACCAAACTGCCGCGCAGGCCGCGGCGACAACTCAACCGATGCGCCGCTCTCGGCGGCGCCCCGGACATCTCAGCAAGGGCTTCTCAATGACTTCCGAAACGCTTCGTCTACTCGACTCCATCGCGCGTGACCGCAACATCGATCGCGAGCATCTCATCCGCGATCTCGAGATGGCGATGGTCAGCGCCGCACGCAAGCACTTCGACTCGCTCGACACCGAGGAGTTCGGCTGCGAGATGGACCGTCTCAGCGGCGCGCTGACGATCTGGCGGAACCTCCCCGACGGCGGCCGCGAGACGATCCCGATCGAGAAGCTCGGCCGCATCCCCGCGCAGACTGCGAAGCAGGTGATGATCCAGAAGTTCCGCGAGGACGAGCGCAACGCCCTCCTCGAGGAGTTTGCGAAGCGCCAGGGCGAGATCGTCACAGGCACCGTCGTGCGTCAGGAGGGGCCGGCGCTGATCGTGCAGGTCGACCGCGCCGAGGCGTTCATGCCGAAGTCCGAGCAGATTCCCGGCGAGCTCTTCAAGCCCGGCGACCGGATCCGCTGCCTCGTGCACGAGGTGCGCGACGCGGGCAGCCAGGTCAAGATCATCCTCTCGCGGTCGAAGGCGGACTTCATCCGCCGGCTGTTCGAGGCCGAGGTCCCCGAGGTCGCCGAGCGCGTGATCGAGATCAAGGCGCTCGCCCGCGAGGCCGGCCAGCGCTGCAAGGTCGCGGTGGCCAGCGTCGACTCCAAGGTCGACGCCAAGGGCGCGTGCATCGGCGTCCGCGGCAGCCGCATCCGGAACATCGTCGACGAAGTCAACGGCGAGAAGATCGACATCGTGCTCTGGAACGAGTCGAGCCAGGTGCTCATCTCGAACGCCGTGCGTCCCGCGGCGGTCGAGGAAGTCAGCCTCTGCTTCGAACTCGGACGCGCGACGATCATCGTGCGCGAGGACCAGCTGTCGCTCGCGATCGGAAAGCGCGGACAGAACGTGCGCCTCGCCGCCAAGCTGACGGGCTGGGACATCGACATCCTGACGCCGGTCGAGTTCGCGAAGGGCCTCGAGATCCTCGGCGAGACGCTGCGTCCGATCCAGGGCGTGACCGACGAGCTGCTCGACAAGATCGGTGCGTTCGGCATGATCAGCGTCTTCGACGTCGAGGAACTCGGACCGCAGATGCTCGTCGAGGAACTCGGGCTTGGCGAAGAGCTCGCCGAGCAGATCTGCACCGCGGCATCTGCGCGCGCGCGCATCGTCGAGGAGGAGCGCGCGGTCGAGGCGGCCAAGGCAGCCGAGCGCGCCGCCGAAGAGGCGGCCGCGACCGATGCGATCCTCGGCGGAGAGACGGCGGCGGGTGCGGCGACGCCGGATGCGGATGCCGAGATCGCAGCGGACTCGATCCTCGGATTCGGCCGCTCCGCGAGGGTCAACGACTGAAATCCGAGCCGACGCGCGCATGTTCGCGCGGTGGGCTCGGAGACGAGATGGGGAAGAGACGAATCGGATGTGTGGCTCGGAAGGCCCGATGGTCGGGCCGGCCGGGTGAAGTGATCAGGAGGAACGCTTGTCGAAGAAGCCCGCGTCGCTGAAGGTGCATGCACTCGCCAAGGAACTCGGTGTGAGTTCCAAGGACATCGTCGCATGGTGTCAGAAGGAGGAGATCCCTGACATCGTGAACCACCTCTCGAACGTCAGCATGGGGCTGGCCGAGACGCTGCGCGCCCAGTTCAAGGATGCGGCGGCGGCCGCAGACGCAGGGGGCTCTTCCGCGGAGGCTCTGTCTGCGGACTCCGAGGCGGCGTCCGCGACCGAAGCGACGACCGCGACTACGACGAAGAGGAAGTCGAGCAAGAAGTCGGCAGGGTCCGAAGACGAAGCGGACTCGACGACGGGAGGCTCCGCGACCGCGGTCGCGTCGCCCTCCGACGAGTCCGATGCGGCGCCGTCGCGCGCCGTGGCCAAGCGGGCGACGAAGAAGGCCGCACCGTCGGCGACGGCCGAGACCGATGCCGAAGCACAGGCGGTTGCGCCTGTGTCGACGACGACTCCTTCCAACGCCCCCGCAGAGGCAAAGACGCAAGAGCCCGCGCAACAGGCGCCAGCCGCTGTGGCGGCTTCGATCGCGCCGCCACCGCTCGCGAGCCCGACATCGAGCACCGTCACGGCCACGGCCGCGACCGTCGCCGCAGTCGGAGGCGCGGCCGCCGCAGCGACGCCGACGGCTCCTGCACGCCCGACGCTGCGCATTCCCGCAGGCCTCACCTCGCGACCGACCTCGCGTCTCGATGGATCGGCCTCGCCCGCGCAGGCGAAGACTCCGGAGCCGACCGCGGCCCCGGTGCGACGCGTGATCACCGCGCCGCCGCCGCCACCGGCATCGCTTTCGGATGCGTCCGGCGCGGCGCCCGTCATGAACGTGCCGAAGCGACCGACCAACATCGGTCCGGTCGGTCCGCAGCTCGGCTCCCTTGAGAAGACGAAGCTGAGCGGGCCTCAGGTCGTGCGGGTCGAGCAGGCTGAGAATCTGCCGGCGCCGCCGCCGATGCGGCGCCCCGGCACGGCCGGTGGCCCGGCGGGTCCCGGTGGAGTTCGCGGCGGACGCACCGGAACGGGGCGTCCCGAGGTCCGCGGCCGCGGCGGCATCGGCGCGTCCAGGACGGGCCGTGCGGGCGACAGCGCCCGCCAGCAGTACGGATCCCAGGACCTGCGCGAGCGTCAGAGCCGTCTCGACAGCGCGAAGGGCTTCATGTCCTCGCACCGCAACGCGGGCATGCGGGGTTCAGGTGGCGGGCCCGGCGGTTCGCGCGTCGAGCGCAAGCCCGGCGAGGTGCAGCAGATTCACGTCGCGGAGCCTCTGACGATCAAGGAGCTCTCCGCCGCGACCGGCGTCAAGACGAGCGACATCATCAAGAAGCTCTTCCTCGGCGGCACGATGGCGACGATCAACAGCGCGATCGACCGCGAGAAGGCTATGGAAGTGATGATGGACTTCGACATCGACCTCATCGTCGATGAGGCGAAGTCGGCCGCGGAGATCATCGAGGAGCGCTTCAAGGGTCGCGAACGGGTCGACGAGCGCCGGCGCGCGCCGATCGTGACGATCCTCGGCCACGTCGACCACGGCAAGACGAGCCTGCTCGACCGGATCCGCAGCACGAACATCGCGGCGGGCGAGGCGGGTGGAATCACCCAGTCGACCCGCGCGTTCAGCGTGCCCGTCAAGGCGGGCAACGTCGACCGCGTCGTCACGTTCATCGACACGCCCGGACACGAGGCGTTCACGTCGATGCGCGCCCGCGGCGCGAAGGTCACCGACATCGTCGTGCTCGTCGTCTCGGCAGTCGACGGCGTCATGCCGCAGACGATCGAGTCGATCAACCACGCGAAGGCGGCGGGCGTGCCGATCGTCGTCGCCATGAACAAGATCGACCGGCCCGACGCGACCGAGGCGACCATCCGCCGCGTGCTCGGACAGCTGGCCGAGCACGAGCTCAACCCCGTCGAGTGGGGCGGCACCACGGAAGTGATCAAGACGAGCGCCACGCGCGGCGACGGCATCCAGGAACTCCTCGAGATGCTCGACTACCAGGCCGAGTTGCTCGAGCTGAAGGCCGACTTCGGCGGCATGGCCCGCGGCACCGTGCTCGAGGCCTCCATCGAGGAGGGCCGTGGCCCGGTCGCCCGCGTGATGGTGCAGGAGGGCCGCCTCAAGAAGGGCGACTTCATCGTCATCGGACGCGGCTACGGCCGCGTGCGCGACATCATCAACGACCGGGGCGAGCGCGTCACCGAGGCCTTCCCCTCGACACCCGTCGCGCTTTCCGGCATCGATCAGCTTCCCGATGCGGGCGACAAGGCCTTCGTGGTCGAGTCGATCCGTGCCGCGGAAGAGGCCGCCGAGGAGCGTCGCCGCATCGACCGCGAGCGTGAGCTCGCTGCGCCCAAGATCACGCTCGACAACATCTTCAAGCACCTCGAGAAGCAGGGGCGGAAGGAGCTCGCGCTCGTCGTCAAGGGCGACGTGCAGGGTTCGGTCGAGGCGCTCAAGGGCATGCTCGCCAAGCTTCCGACCGAAGAGGTCGTCGTGTCGGTCAAGAGCGCGTCCGCCGGCGGAATCAACGAGAGCGACGTCTCGCTCGCCGAGGCAACGAAGGCGATCATCGTCGGCTTCAACGTCACCTCGAGCGGCAAGGCCCGTCAGTTGGCCGAGGCGAAGGGCATCGAGATCCGTCTCTACGAAGTGATCTACGACCTGATCGACGACGTGACCAAGGCCGCGCGCGGCCTGCTGGCTCCCGAGCTCAAGCTCGAGGTGCTCGGACACGCAGAAGTGCGTCAGGTGTTCAAGATCTCGAAGGTCGGAGCGATCGCGGGCTGCTACGTCACCGATGGCGTCGTCGAGCGCAACGCGCAGATCCGCGTCACGCGCGACGGCATCGTCGTCGAGAAGGACCGCCGTCTCGAGCAGCTCAAGCGCTTCAAGGACGACGCGAAGGAAGTCCGCGCCGGCAACGAGTGCGGCATGAAGATCGTCGGCTACGACGACATCAAGGTCGGCGACGTGCTCGAGTGCTACAAGACGGTCACCGTGCAGAGGACCTGACGAGGTGGTGGTCGCCGGGCAGGCGGAGGCTCGCCCGCGGAAGCGAAGGACAGGAGCGAGTCTCGAAACGAGTCTCGAAACGAGTCTCGAAGTGAGTCTTGAGGCGATTCTCGGGACGCGTCTTTAGGAGTTTCGGCAAGCATGCATCGAGAGGAGCCAGCCAAGAAGCGCGGGAGTCCACGACGCGGGGAGCGTCGGGGCCCTGGTCCGCTTGGTCCGGCGCGGCCCCCGTCGGACCGTCCCGCGCAGGTCGCCACGGAGATTCGGCGTGCCCTGCAGACCGAGCTTTCCCGCGGCCTCAACGACCCGCGGGTGCAGGGACTGGTGTCGGTGACCGAGGTCGAACTGTCGCCGGATCTCTCGAACGCGCGCGTACGGGTTTCGGTCATGCCGGAGGACCGCTCCGCGTTGACGCTGTCCGGGCTTCGGGCGGGCGCTGGGTTCCTGCGTCGTCGCGTGATGGATGAGACCCGTCTCTCACGCGTACCGAGGCTCGAGTTCGAACTCGACGATCGCATCAAGCGCCAGGCGGCGCTCGACGCCGTCATCCGCGCGCCGGAGTCCGCCGATCCGCGCGCGGCGGGCGGAGCCTCCGCGCCCTCGGCAACGCCAGACCCGCGTCGGGACGGCGGAGCGGGCGGCCAACATCCGGAGAATCCAATCGATGAAGCTTGAGCCCGTCCGCGGTTCAAAGTTCACGTCGGTCGTGCGCCGATTCGGCGGCACGCCGCTTTCCGCCACTCCGGTTCTCCCGGGGCACGACCCGGCGGACCCGCTCGCGATCCTCCTGACCAACTACCTCCTCTGGGAGAGCAGCCTGCCGCTCGCGGAGGACGCGCTCGCACGGCTCTCGAGGGTCGTCGTCGATGCGAACGAGCTTCGCGTCATGCTCGAGCGCGAGGTGGCCGATGCGATCGGAGACCGGTACCCGTTCGTCGAGGAGCGCGCGCAGCGCCTTCGCGCGACGCTCAACGACATCTTCAGGCGTCAGCACCGCACCTCCCTCGACCATCTCCGCAACGCTCCGCGCAAGGACCAGCGGGCCTACATCGAGGGGCTTGCCGAGATTCCCCCGTTCGTCGCCGGCCGAACGTTGTCGATCGCGTTCGAACTGCCCTCGCCGTTCATCGACGACACCACCGTCGAGCTTCTTCACCAGCAGGGCGCGGTCGAGCCGACCGCGACCACCGCGGACGTGAGCCAGTGGATCGCGAAGCACCACCGGCTCGAGGAACTGGGGAAGGTGAACGCCGCGCTCTGCGCGCTGAACCACGAGGGATGGGCCGCGGCGGGCCGCCAGCCGACGAAGATCCGAGCCTCCTACCTGGCTCGTCAGGCTGGATTCCGCGCCGCCGTCGAGGCGGAGGTGCAGCGGGTGGAATCCGAGAAGCGTGAGAAGATCCTCGCTGCGGAGCGGGCCGCCGAAGAGCGCCGTCTGGCGGAGATCGCGCGCGACGAGGCGCGCATTCGGGAGAAGCGCGAGGCCGAGGAGGCCCGTGTTCGCGCCCGCGCGGAGCGCGAGGCGGCACGGATCGCGGCGGTCGCCGCGCGCGAGAAGGCCCGGTCCGATCGCGAGGCGGCCCGGCTGCGGCGCGAGGCCGAACGGCTGCGGCAGGCGGAGATCAAGCGCGCCGCCGCGGAGCGCGAGGCGGCCCGGCGGGCGAAGGAGGACGCGCGCCGCAAGGCCAAGGCCGAGATCGTCGCGCGGAAGGCCGCCGAGAAGGCGCGCGTCGACAAGGCGCGGAGGATCGCCCTCGCGAAGAAGCAGGCGATGCAGCGGAAACTCGAACTGGCGAGGAAGGCCGCGCTTGCGAAGAAGCTTGCCCTCCGCAAGAAGCTGATGCTTGCCAGGCGCGCTGCCGTCGCGAGCCGCAAGGAACGTGCGCGCAAGGAAGTCGCGCGTAAGGCGGCTGCGAAGAAGAAGCTCGCGCTCGCAAAGCGTTCGTTCGAGGGCAAGGCGCGCGCGAAGCGGGTCGCCCAGGCGAGGCAGTTGGCGTCTTCCAAGAAGTCACCCGCGCGGAAGAAGGCCGTCGGAAAGCGCGGCAGGGTGTCCCGAGTCGCGAAGCGGAGCCGGAAGCGGTAGAGCGCGGGTGCGGATCGCGCGGATCGCGTGGGTTGCATCGGGCGAGGCCTTGTGCGATGCCGGCTGAGGTTGCGCCGCACCGCCGAGCCTCATCGGTTCTCAAGTTCATTCCGAGTCATGCTGCGTGTTGAACAAGCGGTCGAGGAGCATCACGATGCGGCGGATCGCAGGCTGGCGGACCGACGGGGCGAAACGGATTCTTCTGCTTGTCCTGAGCTCTAGCATCGGTTGCGCCGTCGGGTGCCACCGTGCGTCGGTGAAGCCAGGCGCGAGATCGGGAGCGGACACGTTGGCCGGTGGCCCTGCCTCGGCGGAGTTCGGACATCTCTACCCGTCGCGGCTGGTGGGTGCGGCCGCTGCGTCGCGACTCGCCGACGAGTTCGGCCACGCCGCCGAAGCCGTCGACCTCGGGATACGCGCAACCCGGCCGATCGAGAAACTGCGTCGCGAGTTGCCGGAGAAGCGCCCGATGCCGCCGCTCGGCGAGTCGACTTCCCGCGCACTCGGGCGCGCTGCCGAAGCCTTGGCGCGCAACGACTTCGAAGGTGCCGCGGCCGCTGCCGACGCGGCCGCCGTGACCGCACCCGATCGGCCGGAGCCGGTCGAGGTGCAGTTTCTCGTCGCGCTCGGCATGGGGCGGCCGTCGGAAGTACGGGCGAGCATGCGGAGACTCGCCGATCTCGACCCGAGGAACGCGATTCCGATCGCCTTCGCGGGTCTCGAGGGGGTTCAGAACGGAGACGACGAAGCCGCGCTCTCGTCGCTTGCGTGGTTCGTCGGTCAAGACTCGCTTCCAAGGCGGGGCGCGGCGGTTCCGCTTCCGACGGCCGCCGGAGAGATCGAAGAGCAGTGCGCGCTCGCCGCACTCCGGCTCGGCTACCCGTCGGCGGCGCTCGAGGCGGTCGATGCCGCGGGCGCGGCGCTCCCGGGCGACCGCGAGGCCGCGGTCCGACTCGCGATTCTCCGATCCGACGCGCTTGCCGCGCTGGGCCAGGAGCTCGACGCGCTTTCGGCGCTTGGCGACGCGAGCGGCGCCGAGTCGCCGTCCTCGGTGTCTCGCGGGGAACGGAGCACGGTCGAGAGGGCGCTTGCCATCCTCGCGGCCCTTCGCAGCGACGAGATTCGCCACGCGCGCGGGCTCTCGGCCGACGCTCTCGAGGATGCGGTCGGGTCCTTCGAGCGCGATTGGACCGACGGATCCGCACTCGTCCGCATCCACCGGCTTGCGCCCGCTGCCGATGAAGCGGAGCGGCGGCGTCTTTCGCAGCGAATCGGCGGCGTGGCCGCTGCCGAGCCCATGTCTGCGCTCCACGTGGCGACGGCCCGGGCGCTCCTTCAGCCGTCCGAGGGAACCGCAGCGCTCGTACGCGCGATCGGCGACGAGTGGGACGACCGCGTGGCGCTGCGGTTCGCTCTGCGCGCGGTCGCCCGGCGCGGGGTCGATGACGCCGTCGCAGTGGCATGTGAAGCGGTGATCGGGAAGCCGAATCAGCTCGACGACCTCGTCGATGCGCTGCTCGGTTGCGGTGCATCGGTCGAGTCGATTCTTGCGGCGCTCGAACGTCTCGAGCGAGGCGTCGCGGGAGATGCCGTCCGAAGTCGCATCCATGCGCGCTTCGGATTCGTCGAAGAGGCGTTCGCCATCGCGGATGCCGCGCGCGGCAGGGACCGCGCCTCTGCGGCGGCGCTCGCGGCGTGCGCATTGGCCGCCGCCGATCTCGGTGACGAGACGCTTCTCTCGGAGGTCGACGACGACGCGATCTCGGTCGGAGATGCCATCTCGCGCACGCTCTCGGCATGCTGGCTGCGACTCGGGGATGCTCGTCGCGCCCGCGATCGGGCGTCGAGGGCGCTCGCGCACGACCCCCGCGATGTCCGCGCAGTCCTGCACCAGGCCGAGTCGGATTTGGATCTCGGCGAATGTCGCGACGAGTGTGTCGGCCGGATCCGCGCCATCGCCTCAGGAGGCGGCACCGTCGCGGGTGACGCGTACGAGCTCCTGTCACGGATCACGGATGAGGGCGCCGTCGAGCAGGGACGTGATCGTGCGAGCGGCGATGTTCGGACGGACTCCGCGGATTCCGGCGACGGGCGCATTGCCGCCCGTCTGCCGCAGCCGCCGGGAGCCGTGCAGTTGCTTCTCGCGGCGGCGGCGGAGTTGGATCGAACCAAGCATCCCTTTGCGCTCGAGTGCCTCGCACTCGCCCATGAAATCGATCCCGGTTCAGGGGCATCACGGGCGTTGATCTCGTGGATCAAGCGTCCTGGCGC
The DNA here is from genome assembly GCA_044356505.1 of Phycisphaerales bacterium. Classification (GTDB taxonomy): domain Bacteria; phylum Planctomycetota; class Phycisphaerae; order Phycisphaerales; family SM1A02; genus QWPT01. Next base: position 1,731 of record JBIKWD010000017.1, on the reverse strand, counting down.
GCAGGCGGCGGTCGGTCGGTGGGCGGACGCCGTGCTGGCGGAGGCGCCGGGCCTTCCATCGAGCAGGCGCATTCGGGCGGCGCTACTCGAGCCAGGTGTTTCGGTTGAGATTCCCCGTGGCCCGATCTCGGCACGGTTCGATTCGCTGGAACTCGCCAGCGAGTCCGTGCGGGCGCGGGATCTTGCTGATCGGGCTGCTGCCATGCGGCCGCGCACGTTCGCCGCGACGGTCGCAAGGGCAGGGGCGCTGCTGAAGGCCGGAGATGCGGCCGCTGCGGCCGAGGCGCTCGATTCGATCGCGGACTCGGCACCGGGTACCTTGACCCCGCGGGCAACGAGGCAGGCGCTCGCGGTCGCGCTCGAGCTCGCCTCGCGTCATCCCGAACATGGAGCCGCTGCGGGACGCTTCTCGATCGAGATGGCCGTCCGGCTCGTCACGGCTGGCCCGGACGACATCGAGGATGTGATCCGGGTTGCAATTGTGTCTCGCGTCAGCCAGAGCGAGCTCGAGATGCTGGCGACGATTCTCGCAAGAGCGTCTCGAACCGGCATCGCCGACGCTCGCGGAAGCTTCTCCCGCCTCTTCTCCGATCTCCTCGCCATAGATGGCGATCCGTTTCCCGCGGCTCGGATCGCGACCGCACTCGCGCGGGAGGCGCGCTTCGACGCTTCGCTTCGCGGTTTCTTCGGTAACGCCGCGGTCGCGCTTCAGGCGGCGTCAGGCGGGCCTGCGGAAGAGTCGATCGAGCTGATCCGCGCGCTTGCGACGGCCGGGGCTCCTGCATTCGTACGCGCGGAAGACCTGGAGACCACGGTCGCCACATCGCTTCTGCGCGCGGCAAGCGCGTACTCGCTCATCGGAGACATGGTCGGAAGCGACCAGCTGCTTCGCGAGGCGATCGCTTCCGATCCGAAACTCGCGGAAGCGTCCAACAACCTCGCCTTCTCGCGAATCGAGGTCGGTCTTGTCGATGCCGACACTGTCGCGCTCGCAGAGCATGCGGCAGGGCTGGCGCCCGACGACCCCGCGATCCTCGACACGCTTGGCGTCGTGCGCTACCACCAGGGGCGGTTCCGCGACCGTGCCGACGGACCGGGCGCGATCACGCTTTTCCGACAGGCGTTGCGCGTCGATCCCAACGACCCGTCGCTGGCGACGCTCGACCACCTCGGAGACGCCCTGTGGCGCGATGGAGACCAGTCGGGGGCGATTCGATGCTGGCAGCAGGTGGGACAGGTCGCGAAGCTCCGCTATCCGCCCGAGGCGATGGCACGGGGGCTTGCCGCGTTCCAGCGGCGCGAGTTCGGATTCGAACTCGTCTCTCCAGCCGAGTTCGTTCGGCGAGAGTTCGGCCGCATCGTCGAACGTGCCGAAAGGAAGCTCGAGGAAGTGGCGCGAGGAGTGCCGCCTTCGGTGGCGCCGTGTCTCGCAAGTCCATGAGGTGCGCGCAGGAGCGATCTGCTGCATCGGTGGGGGGGCGTTGGACTTTCGGGGCTCGGGAGGCGATCATCGACGAGACCCGAGGCAGCGGTCGGAGACCCCAGTTTCAGCGAGTGCGCAGGAAACCGAGATGGCAGGACACAGCGCGTGGAAGAACATCAAGCACCGGAAGGCAGCCGTCGACAAGAAGCGCGGCAAGGTGTGGAGCAAGTGTGCCCGGGCGATCATGGTCGCCGCGCAGAAGGGCGGCGGTGATCCGCAGTTCAATCCTTCACTGAGGATCGCGGTCG
>JBIKWD010000162.1:0-7354 GCA_044356505.1 Phycisphaerales bacterium | reverse complement strand
AGCTCGAGCGCTCGGTCTACAACGAGAAGGGCGACCCCCAGGGCACCGTGACCACGAGCTTCAACATCGCGAAGAACGAGGCCAAGGGTATCTGAGGCCAAGGGTATCTGAGGCCAAGGGGATCTGAGGCCAAGGGGATCTGAGGCGAAGGGCGTCTAAGGCCAAGGGCATCTGAGCCGTTCGCCGACAGATCAAGTCCACAACACGACAGGCGGCGGTGCAAACCGCCGCCTGTTCGTTGCTCTTTGCTCTTCGTCGTCCATTTCCGCTGAAGCATGACGCCGTGCTTGTGAACATGTCAACGGCTCACAACCCACTCGCCACCAACCCGCGAGACTCCGATCGGCACACGCCGAACGCCCTGCGGGGTGAGGAAGCCAAGGAGCGGTCGCCCACCCTCTCGGACGAGCGTGAAGAGTCTTTGATCAGCCTCGATCACCGCTCTAACAGCCTCGGAATCGAACTCAATCGCTCGCATCGGTCCAACCTCACGGAAGCCTCTCTCGAAGATATCCACCATGCGCTCGCGGGGAGTGGCGAACGCGGTCGACATGTCAGCAAAGCGAAGTTCCGACAGTGCGACCGCTTCGTCGTGTCGACCCGCCTGCAGAGCTTGCGAGAGCCGCCGCGCCAATCCGATGGCGGGCTCCATCGAATCCCGATCGAATCTCTCGATTCGGTCGGCCGCCCAGAGTGCCAGCGCAGGCGCCTCAAGCGCAGGAAAGTTTGACTCGGTCATGGTGGTTCCACGCGCCTCGACCGCTTGGTCGATCGCGAGGACGCTTACGCTGTTGCTGCCCTGTGCAGTGCGTTCGACGCGCTCGAACTCGATCTCGACCCGTCCAGTAGCCCCCTCCGGCTCGCCAGGTATCCAGCTGGCGACCCGGACCACATTGAGGCCGGGACGGATCGCCAACGCGCAGCTTGAGGAAAGCGACGTCTCGTAGGGAAGCTCCGGCGTGACGATCGTCACGTCATTCAACGACACTGTCGTCAAGCAGCCACTTCGGCGCAGATTGATCACGTACATCGTTAGCTCCAGTCGCCCAACTTCTTGGATTGCCATCCGATGCTCGCGGTGTCTTCCAAAATCTTGATGGACTCGCTGCTCTTGGATTCACTAAACCACCCACGAGACTCAGTCGTCAAGAAGATCTCCACGGGTCCCCGGCTCAAAGACGCATCCACGAAGACTCCTCGGTCATTGAACTCGAGCCCAAACCTGCCGGGGAAGCTGATCGAGGATCCGCCCTCGATACGGATCGACTGTAGCCAATCGAACCCCAACTTGGCCTTCACTCCCAAGGTGACCTCCGCTGTCAGGTTGTTGTGATATGCCATCCCTCTTCCCGTTCTCCCGGCAGCGTAGTTCGAGTAATGGCCAGTCAAATCGAGCGTGAATCGGAGCTCGAGACGCAGGAACAGCGCAGCCTCGATGCCATACTCGATGAATCGGGAAACGAACACAAGTGGACCGGTCGCCATCGCCGCAGCCAGTGCGACCAGGTTGGCGGAGCCAGTCATCTCCGCGCGAAACCCGATGGATCCAGTTGAACTGAACTTGAACTCGACTCTGGGATCGGCTGGCACCTCTACATAGCCCCATGCCAGCTTGATGGACCCGTCCGCCATCGGATAACGAGGCCATTCGACGTTGAGATAATTGAATGCTCGACCGAAAAATGCGCGCCTCAGATCCGAGTCATCCTTCGGTTGACCCGACCTCGCTGTCAGTGTCACGGACGTCTGCGTCGGCTGATACATCTCAACTTTGCAAACACCACCGTGCTGCGGAGTGCATCCCTGCGCGTGTGCAAACCAGATCTGCGGCTCGCTCGTTGGCCACGCAGGCTCAGGTCCGTTCCATGCGACCGGAAAGGCGACTCCGGTATTGACATCAGGCCGACTCTGGAAGCCCGCGGTTGTCGGCGAGTGCGAGAGTGCAACGGAGTGATTGCCTCCGCAAGCAGGGCAGGCGTGCATGCCGATCTGCGGCCTGACGACGACTTCGTCGCTTCCAAAGTGTTCCCGCTTGATCGAAAGGCTCCAATTGGTACTCCCGAGGTCGATGCTGCTCTCCGTGGTCGAGGTTCGCTGGGCCGCTCCGACAATCTGAAGGCATCCGGACTCGCCTGCCACGCGATCTGCTCCATGACCACACGAGACCTCGACTCCCGTCACAAGGCAAGCGGTCGGATCTGCTTCCTTCCCGTTCGACCCCTCACCCTTGCCGTCGCCCTTGCCGTCGCCCTTGCCGTCGCCCTTGCCGTCGCCCTTGCCGTCGCCGCTGTTCCCGCCACTCCCCTCACCTCCCGGTTGGGATCCGTCGCCGCCGCTCTCGGAGTTCTTTGACTTCTCCTCTTCTGACTGCTTCGGCTTCCTTTCCGCCGTTCGCTTCTTGATCGGAAGCACCGTCACCGCATCGCCAGGTACGCCGATCTCGACCGTGCCGGCGCAACCGACGATGACGCCGGCGTGCTGGGTCATGTCCCCGACGCGCGCGGCATGCTTGTTGTTGATGAAGACCGTGCCCGAGCCTTGGGCGATCTTGTCGGGTCCGCCCGCCTGGCAGAGCGCTGCGTCGACACTGGCGCGGGCCGCAGCCATGAACTCGATCTCCACGTCGGGAGATCCCGTCTGGATAGGCCCTCCGACATGCGGTGTAGGGCCCGGCTCAACCGACGGGCACGTGTGGTTGTCTCCCTTTCGTGCTGCGTTCGGCATGGCTCAACCCCCTCGCTTCGGTCGATGGACCTTCATCGGCTGGTCCTTGTTGAACCAGCCATCCGGGCCGAACATGCCCTCGCGCGCGCCACCTTCTCCCATCTGCACGGCGATCGGTCGCCCGCGCCCATCGTTCCGTCCCGTGTAGATGCCCATATGGCCGCCCTGCACGATCACATCCCCGGCACGCGCCTGATCCGCAGGAATCTCGGTGTACGCGGTGCTTGAGCCGATCGTGCTCGTGGACTCGTACGGAACATCGATCCCAGACTTCTTCATCGCGTGCTGGACGAAGTGACTGCAGTCGCTCTCTGTGCCGCCATCCGCCGCGCTCTTACCCCATCCGTACTTCACGCTTCGCTGCGTGTAGTCGTTCGCCAGCTCGGCCGACTTGTCGGCGACTTTCTGGCCGTCCTCCGCAGAGACTTCCTTGGCTCCGCCCGCGGACGGGGTTGGCGTGCCTGACCCACCGGTGCTCGACGGATCCGTCAGGTACTTCGGTCCGCCCCCACCGCCAGTCGCAGACGATGGCACGCCGCCTGAACTCGGCGTGACGGTCGTTCCCGTAGCCTGCCTTCGCGTCTTGTTCTCGCGCTCCTGCTCGGCTCGCGTGAACGCATCGTTTGCCTGCTTGACGTTCGCAAGTGCTTGCTGGGCGTCCTTCGAGAGATACTCGCTTGGCACCATGTCGAGCAACGCGCCGAGGTTCATGGGCGTGCCACCGCTCAACGCATTGATGACATTGTCAAACGTCGACGGAAGCTTGATTCCCGGAATGCCCTTGAGCGACTGGCCGATCTTCTTCAGGACCTCCGCAGTCTCCGAGCCGATCAGGCCACCCGACGAGCCTGCGACACCCGTCAATCCACCGCTGCTGCCGACACTGCCGGCCCCGCCGGTCGCACCGCTGCCGGCGGCAGCGGGCATCTCGGCCGCCTCTGGCAAGGACCCTGCGGAGCCACCGCTGTTCACCTTGACCTTGGACCCCACGATCGTGACGCCCTCCGAGTTGATGCGGATGAAGCCGCCACCGGCCTTCAGGGTGATGTCGGGACACTCGATCACGAGCATCGAAGCAGCCTTCAGCCCCATGTTTCCCGCTGCCTCGATACTGGCGTCGGTGCCCGCCTTGATCGTGTAGGAAGTTCCCGCCTTGTGCAGCGCGGAGCCGCCGAGGACCATGGACGTGTCCGACGCGCCGATGACGGAGACGCGGGCCATTCCGGTCATCACGGTGTTCAGAAGCCCGACCACCTCGATGTGCGCGAGCCCTGTCTGCAGGCTTCGGCTCACGCCGTTGGTGATGTTCTCGGCGACCATCACGGTGTGCGCTCGCGCGCCGTTCACGGTGTACATCTCCATCCCGCCCACGGTCTCGGTGCGGCTTCCCGCGACCTCAATCTTCTCGTTTCCACCGACGAGACGCGATCGATTCGCACCGACCTCGACCGTCTCGTTGTTCCCCACCTTGCGCGTGCGGTCGTTGCCGACCTCGCGCGTCTCGTCGTGGCCGACGGTGTCGCTGCGGTCGTTGCCGACGACGTGGATCTCGTCCTTCTGGGCCTTGATGAAGAGGCCCTCGGCGCCGCCGCTGTCGTTCATCGTGATCTCGTTCGACCCACCGCTGCCACCAAGGCTCTGCGAACGGATCGAGGTCATCATGGCGGCCTCGCGCACGTCCTTCGGTGCGGGCATCTTCTTCGGGTCGCGGCCTGCGTGGCTCGCGGGAACCGCGTTCGCACCGTTGTAGAGACGCCCGTTGATGAGCGGACGGTCGGGGTCGCCCTCCTCGAACTCGACGATCACCTCTTGGCCGATGCGTGGGACCGCCAGCCCGCCGTAGCCCGCGCCCGCCCAGGGCTGCGAGACGCGGATCCAGCACGAACTCTGCTCGTTGCGCTGGCCGTAGCGATCCCAGTGGAACTGGACCTTGATCCGTCCGAAGCGGTCGACATGGATCTCCTCGCCCTTTGGGCCGACGACCGTCGCCGTCTGCACGCCCTGGATGCGCGGCTTCGGCGTCTTCCGCTCGGGACGGAACGTGCGCTCCTCGGGGATGCATCGGAACCGGTTGATGTACGGGACCGGCGTCTCGAACTCGCGCTCGACCTCGACCTCCGCACCGCCCATGACCTCGTGCTCGATCTCGACCACCGCCCACGTGCGGCCCTTCTCCCCGGTGACCACGTGGCGGCCGACCGCGAACTTGCCGCCCGCCGCCAGGAACGGGAAGCGGCTCGCTCCCCGCACCACCTCGCAGGCGCACTCCTCGAGTTGCGCGCGGGCGCGCGTGATGCGGTCGCCCTCGTCGCGGCGGCTGTATCCGCCCGGATACTCGTAGATCTCGAGGGCCGAAGGCGAAGGCACCACGAGATCCGCCGAGCGCTGCGCCTCGAGCGACAGGTTCGGTCGCTTGAAGTCGAAGTCGCGCTGCACCCAGCGCGCGCTGCGGTGCTCCCACGTGTGTCTCCAGTCGAGGAAGTCGTCGCCCGCCTCGCCGGAACCCGTGGCGGATCGGCGATGAAGCTCGCGGTCCGCGCAGGACCAGTACGCCTCGGCACGGTCGGCGAGCACCAGGGTCGCGGGACCGCCATCCGCCTCTTCGCGGAACCAGTAGGCGATGCCCTCCTCCTCGAGAAGCCGCGACGCGAAGTCGAAGTCGGACTCGCGGTACTGCACGCAGTTGCGCCGACGCGGATAGCGATCGCGGAGAAGCGAGACGTCGATCTTGCCGAGCCCGATCCCCCCGAGCACCGACTGCACGATCTCGGGGACGGTCTTGGTCTGGAAGATGCGGTAGTCGACGCGCCGCGTCAGGAACCAGGTCCACGGAACGACCTCGGCGGTGAGGCGGTGGTAGCGCTGGGTGCGGCCGTCGTGCGAGAGGCTGGCGATGTAGCCTGAGAACACACGCGCGCCCTCGGATCCATCCTCCTCGGGGAGCAGCGCGAACCGGATGCCGGTTCCGACCAGCTTCGACGGGTCGAAGTCGTCGAGTCCGACCCTGAGCTTGAGCTCGTACCGGTAGGGGCGCGAGATTCCCTCGGTGCCCGTGAAGCCGACCAGCTTGACCTCCTCGGAGGCAAGCTCGGTCGAGACGACGAGTCGACGCTGCGCTGTACGAACGACACCAGAGGCCATCACGTTCTCCTAGTCTCGCCGATGGGCCGACCGGATCGGCCGCGACGAAACGCCCGTCCGCGATCAAACCCGTCGCTGTCCCTGCGGTGAAGCGCCATCGAGGTCGGACAGCGCCGCAAAGCCGCGTCTGGGCGAGAAAACTGCTTGCGATTCACTCGAACTCCGTCTTGGCAGGCCCGACGATGGGCGCGCTGCCGAAACGAAGCAACACGATACGAGACGATTCGATACTCGAACACACGAGACAGAGTCTAGAGAACGATCGGCACGAAGTACCGCGGGTCGCGTTGAACCGCGGCAAGCACCGTCTCCATCTGGTGGCGGCAAAGGGCGTTGAGTCCAAGGAATGCGCCGGTGGCGGCCACCGCCCCCGCCTTGGGCCCGAGCCGCATCCCCCTCGATCCGACGCGAGCGGCCTGCTGCGCCGCGCGAGCCGTGCAGCCATTCGCATCGGGCAACGTCACCATGCTACCGCCCGCCCCGACCTGGTCGCCGGTGACCCACCGGCTGCTCACCGGATCGCCCCCGATGCGGATGTTGAGCACGCGGCGGAATCCCCCGCATCGCTGCATCATCTGAAGCACCCGCGTGCCAAGTTGGTCGGCGGCCACACGGGCGCACGAGTCCGCTACGCCGGGCGCGTTGAATGTCACCGCGGGATGGTTGTCGGCCGCCGCGACGAGAAGCGCAAGTGCGCCGCCAAGCGAGTGACCCGTCACCGCGTCATGCTGCGACAGCCCCACCGAGCGGGCAAACGCAAGCGCATACTCGATCTGAGGAGGAATCCTTCCGAACGCGATGGCGACGTCGTCGCGGAAGTCATCGGCAATGTTGTCGGTTCCGCGGAACGCGAGTGCCCGACAGCCGTCCTGCCTCCGGTACATGGCCGCAGAGAATCCGCCTGGATACGCGCTCGATGCAGATAGAATCCACTCCTGCTCGGGGCTCGCGGGCGGCGCGAGCGGCGGCTTGGCGACCAGCACCTTCACCGAGGGGCTGCCGCCATAGACAAGATTGCTGAGGTGCGCGAGTTCGACGACGGTCGGCTTGGATGCTGTCATGGATCGTTCCTCGAGACGAATACTCTTGAAGGAAGCTGAGACACTGGCCATGCCGACTGACCCGATGGCAACATGGAGGCTCGCTCACGCGACCAACCGACCAGAGTCAACCCGCATGGGTCGGTGAGGTTGTCGACCCAGACGGCCATCCGTCAACCGACCATGCTTTGGAATCCAGCAAAGTGCCAAACCACGAAAGATGCAAAAACGCTGCCGCCGCTGGTTGACGCAGGGCCCCGGCCCACGAGAACAGGGGCAGAACCCTTCGGACCCCGCCGGGATGGCCGGACGCGGGACCCCGAAAGACACGGATAGGCACCAAGAACCCCTCGCACAAAGGACTCCTCCCATGGCAAACGCATCGAACACCGCACAGCGCGCCGGCTACCTCAAGATCAACGGCATCGACGGACAGGCCGACGACGGCG
>JBIKWD010000161.1:0-7507 GCA_044356505.1 Phycisphaerales bacterium | reverse complement strand
CGACCACGGCCACGCGCTCGCCCGCGGCATGACCGCGCGCGCCTGCATGGCCGAGATGTACGGCAAGGTCGGCGGCTGCGCGAAGGGGAAGGGCGGCTCGATGCACATGTTCGACCGCGCGAACAACCTCTACGGCGGCCACGGCATCGTCGGCGCCCAGACGCCGCTCGGCGCCGGCCTCGCGTTCGCGACCAAGTACGAGGACGAGGTCATCAACGGCGGCAAGAACCGCCGCGTGACGCTCTGCTTCCTCGGCGACGGCGCCGTGAACCAGGGCGCGTTCTACGAGGCGATGAACCTCGCGGGGCTCTTCGACATCCCCGTCATCTTCATCGTCGAGAACAACGGCTACTCGATGGGCACCGCGATCGATCGCGGCACCACGATGAGCCACGACCTCACGATCAAGGGCCGCGCCCACGGACTCAAGGAGGCGGTGATCGACGGCATGGACGTGCTCGCGGTCTACCACGACATGCACGAGCTCGCCGAGTGGTGCCGCGCCAACTCGCGCCCCGCGTTCGTCGACATGAAGTGCTACCGCTACAAGGGACACTCGATGTCCGACCCGCGCAAGTACCGCACGCGCGAGGAAGAGGAGAGGTTCGAGGCGAACGACGCCATCGGCAAGTTCGAGAAGGCGCTCCTCGACCACGGCGTCGTCACCGAGGAGTCGGTCAAGGAGATGCTGAAGGGCGTGCGCGAGGAAGTGCGCGACTCGATCCAGTTCTCGAACGAGTCGCCCGAGCCGCCGCTCTCCGACCTCTACACCGATGTGTTCGTCGAGCCGTGGGGCCGCTTCACGGGTTCGTCGCTGCCTGAATTCATGGGCGGCGCCGAGAACGTGTGCGGGTTCCGCGCGACCGACGGAAAGGAAGGCCTGGTATGACCGCAGTTCTCTCGAATCCCGTCTTCCGCGAGCCGTCGTCGCTTGCAGGTCCCGTGCGCGAGATCGAGTTCCGCGACGCGATCCGCGAGGCGATGAGCGAGGAGATGCGCCGCGACAAGCGTGTGTTCCTCCTCGGCGAGGAGGTCGCCCAGTACGACGGCGCCTACAAGGTGTCGAAGGGGATGCTCGCCGAGTTCGGCGCGCGCCGCATCATCGACACCCCGATCTCCGAGTCCGGCTTCGCCGGCATGGCGATCGGCGCCGCCGCGATGGGCCTCCGCCCGATCGTCGAGTTCATGTCGTGGTCGTTCTCGCTCGTCGCGGCCGACCCGATCCTGAACAACGCGCCGAAGATGCTCTACATGTCGGGCGGCCAGCTCGGCTGCCCGATCGTGTTCCGCGGTAACGACGGCGCGGGCGGCCAGCTCGGCTCGACCCACAGCTGGTGCGTCGAAGGCCTCTACTCGAACGTGCCGGGCGTCAAGATCGTGATCCCGTCGTGCCCCGCGGATGCGAAGGGCCTGATGAAGACCGCGATCCGCGACGACGATCCCGTCTTCTTCCTCGAGAGCGAGCGCATGCTCGGCAACAAGGGCCATGTTCCCGAGGGCGAGTACCTGATCCCGTTCGGTCATGCGGCCGTGCGGCGCGCGGGTGCCCACTGCACGCTCGCGTCGTGGGGCCGTCCCGTCAACTTCTGCCTCGAGGCGGCCGAGATTCTGGCGAAGGAAGGGATCGACTGCGAGGTCATCGACCTCCGCACGATCCGTCCGCTTGATCTCCCGACCGTCGTCAGGAGCGTCAAGAAGACGAACTGCGCCGTCGTCGTCGACCAGTCGTGGAGCTTCTCGTCGCCGGGCGGCGAACTTGCGGCCTTGATCCACAGGCACTGCTTCGACGACCTCGACAACTTCGTGCACCGCGTCCACTCGGACGATGTGCCGACGCCCTACTCGGCGAAGCTCGAGCAGGAGTACCTGCCGAACGTGCGCAAGATCTGCGAAGCGGTGCGAAGCGCGACATACAGGGCGTGACGGAATCAAACGCGCGAGCGATCGCCTTGAGGTAACCAGCGAATGCCAATCGAACTCACCATGCCCCGTCTCTCCGACACGATGGAGGCAGGGACCGTCATCAAGTGGAACGTCAAGGAAGGCGACTCCGTGAAGTCGGGGGCCGTCGTCGCCGACATCGAGACGGACAAGGCGACGATGGAGATGCCGTGCTTCGACGACGGCCGCATCGCCGCGCTGCTCGTCGAGCCGGGCAAGCAGGTGAAGGTCGGTACGATCATCGCGCTGCTCGCGCTCGACGGCGAGGATGTCGCGACGGTGAAGGCCGGGGGCGCGAAGGGCGCTCCGGCGCCTGCGCCCGCTGCGAAGCCTGCCGCCGCTGCCGCGCCCGCGCCGGCTGCGAAGCCCGCGCCTGCGCCTGCGCCGACGCCGGTCGTGCAGACCGAGACGCGTCACGGCATGGAGGGTTTCGGTGCAGGTGAAGACGGCCCGCGCATGCGCGTGAGCCCCGTCGCGCGCCGCATGGCCGAAGAGCATGGGATCGACATCCGCAATGTGGCGGGCACCGGTCCCGGTGGCCGCATCATCAAGCGCGATGTCGAGCAGGCGATCGAGAACAAGTCCGCGCGTGGGGCGGCCACGATCGCACCCGCGCAGTCGCTTGCCGTCTCGACCGGCGGCGTCCAGACGCCGAGCGCGCCGCTCGCGCTGTCGCTCCCCGGGCGCGATGTCGCGCTCACGGGCATGCGCCAGACGATCGCGCGCCGGCTCGTCGAGTCGAAGACCACGATTCCGCACTACCAGGTCACGATGAAGTTCGACATGGATCGGCTCATCGACCTTCGCCAGAGCTACAACGAGAAGCTGAAGGCGTCGGGCGTGAAGCTCAGCGTGAACGACTTCCTGGTGCGCGCCTGCGCGCTCGCGATGGCCGAGCACCCGTACTTCAACGCGAGTTTCGCCGGCGACCACGTGCGCATCCACGAGGTCGTGAACATCGGCGTGGCGATCTCGCTGCCCGAGGAGAAGGGCGGCGGTCTCGTCGTCGGCGTCATAAAGGACGCGGACCACAAGAGCCTGCGCCAGATCTCGGCCGACACGAAGACGCTTGCCGAGAAGGCGCGCACGAAGGGCCTGTCCGTCCAGGACATGTCGGACGCGACGTTCACGATCTCGAACCTCGGCATGTTCGGCGTGGAGCACTTCACGGCGATCATCAACCCGCCGAACTCGGCGATCCTCGCCTGCGGCGCCGCCGTGCAGCAGCCCGTCGTGCGCGACGGCCGCCTCGTCGTCGGCACGCAGATGCAGGCGACGCTGTCGCTCGACCACCGCGTGATCGACGGCGCCATGGCCGCGCAGTACCTCGCGAGTCTCAAGGAGTTCATCGAGGAGCCGGAGACGCTGGTCGTGTGACGCTGCGAGGTGCCTACGAGCCCGACGCGATTCGGAAGAAGACAGGCGCGAGCAGCGGGGCCGAAAGCGCGACGAGTGCCGCCACCGCCAGCGCAACGGCGAGGATCAGCGCGGCTTCGGCGGCGAGGAACGCAGCCACGCGCGCGCGGCTTGCGCCGAGGCGCTGCATGAGCGCGAGCTCGTCGGCGCGAAGGCGGATCGAGAGCGCGAAGGTGGTGGCGGCGACGAGCAGGACGAGCGCGGCCACCGCGACCGCGACGGCGCCGAGGATGCGGCCGACGCCGAAGATCCGCTCGAGCACGCGGTCGATGAACTGGTCGGGGCGTACGAGCTGCATGGTCTCGCCCGTGCCCGTGAACCGGCCGAGCAGGATCGCCTGCGCCTTCGCGTCGGCGGGGTAGACGAGGGCCGCGTCGATCGGGAAGGTCTGGGTGTCGCCGTGGAAGTGGAAGTCGGCGGCGATGCCGTCGGTGGCCGCGCGCTCGATGCGCAGCGCCTCGCCTGCGATGGCGCGCGGGCCCGCCTCGCCGATGAGCGCGCCCGCGGCCGCCGCATCGCGCGGGTCGTCGTGACGGTGGCCGAGGCCGCGGATCGTCCACATGGTGCGGAGGTCGACGAAGATCGCGCCGTCGTCGGGGCTTCCCGTGGGCGGCAGCACGCCCGTCACCGTGAGTTCGAGCGGGAAGACGCCCGCGAGGTCGGAAAGCGACGCGGGATCGGTGTAGAGCCGCGAGCCCGGCGAGAGGGCGAGCGCGCGGGCCGTGTCGCTGCCGACCACGCACTCGCCGATCGTGGCGAACATCGCGCCCGCAGCGGGGCGCAAGGCGCGCATGTCGAAGTAGTCGACCGTCGTGCCGACGATCGGCGTCTTCTGCGCGGTTGCGCCGAGGGCGACGGGCACGGCCGTTCCGAGCCCGTCGTTCTCGACGCGGCCGAGTTCCCGCATCGAAAGCCCGCGCGGTGGCGTGGCTGCGAAGAAGAGCGCGCCGAAGACGAGGTCGGATTCGCTGCCCTTCGCGCCGAGGACGAGCGGCGCGACCGCGGCGCGCGCGCGCATGTCGACCGACGCGCGGTCGAGAAGCGCCGTGAGCGCGAGCGGCACGCCGAGCGCGAGGCCGAGCGCGAGTGCGAGCAGGGCGCTGCGCCGCCACGAGTGCGCGAGCGAGCGGCTGGCGAGGAAGAGCGCATGGCGCACGATCATGCGTCGCCTCCGATGGCGAGCACACGGTCGAAGTTCGCGAGGATCGACTCGTCGTGCGTGGCGACGACGAGCGCTGCGCCCGCGGCGCGCGCCTCGGAGACGAGGAGCGCCGCGATCTCCCGCTTGAGCGCGGGGTCGAGGTTTCCCGTCGGCTCGTCGGCGAGGACGAGCGACGGCCGCGTGACGAGCGCGCGCGCGATCGCCACGCGCTGGCGCTCGCCGTGCGAGAGGCGGTCGATCGGGCGCGTGGTCTTGTCGCCGAGCCCCACGCGCGCGAGCAGTTCCCGCGCGCGCGCGCGCGCGGCGTCGTCGAGCGAGAGCGCCGAATGCAGCCTGAACGGGAGCAGCGCGTTCTCGAGGACATCGAGGCTCGCGACGAGCTCGAAGGTCTGGAACACCTGCCCGACGCAGGTGGCGCGGTAGGCGCGGCGCGCGGCGTCGGTCATGGCCGAGACCGAGCGCCCGCCCGCGCGGACCTCGCCTTCAAGTGCCACCAGTTCGCCTGAAAGAAGCCCGAGCAGGGTCGACTTGCCCGAGCCCGACGGTCCGCGCACCGCGAGCGACTCGCCCGCTGCGAGCGCGATCGGCGCCACGCGCAGTTCGAACCCCGTTTCGCGCCGAAAGACGAGCGCCGTCGTCTCGACGATCGGCGGCGCCGGGTCGCTGGGGTTGTCGCTGCCGTGCGACTGCACGGGATCAGCGTAGCGGAGGGCGGTATTCTTCGCGCATGTTCCGAGCCACGCTTCTCTTCGCCTGTCTTGCTGCAAGCCTCGCCGTGCTTGGCGGCGGATGCGCTCCACCGGCGCCCGAACCCGCGCCGCGGGCCGCGGGCGCGAAACCGCGCGTCTACGCGCCCAACCCCGCGCTTGCCTCAATGATCCGCGAGCTCGCGGGCGACGAGATCGAGCTTGTCGCCCCGTGGCAGGGTGGCGGCGACCCCGCCTTCTGGCGTCCGAGCGCGGACGCCGTGCGCGAGATCCAGTCGTGCGACCTCATCGTGCTGAACGGCGCCGCCTACGAGCAGTGGGCCGCGCAGGCCGCGCTTCCGCGCGCGCGCACCATCGATACGACGGCAGGCGTCAGGTCCAAGCTGATCGAGGTCGAGGGCGAGGTGCATTCGCACGGGCCCGAGGGCGAGCACTCGCACTCGTCGATCGCGTCGACGACGTGGCTTTCGCCCGAACTCGCGAAGGCGCAGGCGGACGCGGTCGCGTCGCGTCTTGCGCGGTTGCTGCCAGAGCGCGCGGCCGTCATCGACGAGCGGCGCAGAACGCTCGATGCGTCGTTGGCCGAGATCGCGGCTGAACTCGCCCGCCTCAAGTCGCTCGAGCCGAAATGGCTCGCGTCGCACCCTGTCTACCAGTATCTCGGCCAAGCTTCAGGCATCGAGATCGAAAGCGTGCACTGGGAGCCTGGCGAGATGCCGTCCGACAAGGAGTGGACCAAGTTCCGGCTGACGCGCGCCGCGTTTCCGCGGCCCGCCGCGTGGATGCTGTGGGAGGGGGAGCCCGGGCCCGAGATCCGCGCCCAGCTCGAGAAGGACGGCGTGCGCGTCGCGATCGTGCCGCTCTTCCCAGACTCGGACGGCGGGTTTGCCCGGAGCTATGCGAAGCTGCTCGGGCGCCTGAACGCAGAACTCGAGCGTCGGTGATGACCGTGGTCGGGTAGACTGACCGAATGCTCCGTTCTTCTGCTGTTTCGGCGCTGCTTGCGCTTTCTTTCGTCGCTTCCGATGCCTCGGCGCAGTCGAGTCAGCGCCAGACGCAGTCTCCGCCAGGCCCGAGGATCGCGCCGCTCGAGGTCGCCTACGGCATTCCCAAGGCGCGTCCGAAGGCGAAGGGCGCGCTTCGGCTTGCGACCTACAACGCAGAGAACCTCTTCGACGACTTCGACGACCCCGCGCTTTCGGGCGAGTACGACGACATCGAGGAGGCGACCAGCGAAGCGCGGCTCAAGGCGGTCGCCAAGGCGATCCGCGAGCTCGACGCCGATGTCCTCTGCCTGCAGGAGATCGAGTCGAAGCGCTGCCTCGAGTGGTTCCGCGACACGTACCTGAAGGACATGGGCTACGACTACGTCGCGAGCGAGGATGTGTCCTACTACCGCGGCGTCGAGCAGTCGGTGCTGTCGCGCGTGCCGATCAAGTCGGCGAAGGTCTTCGCGGGCGAGGATCTCGTCATCAGCGACATGGAATCGCGCCGCACCGACGCAGAGGCGAAGCGCCTTGGCGGCACGTGGGCGAAGCCGGGCGGAACGATGCCCGACAAGTTCCAGCGCTCGCCGCTCAGGGTCGACCTCAAGACGAAGGATGGCTACGAGTTCACCGTGTTCGTGGTGCACTTCAAGGCGGGCGCGTTCGACCACCAGCGCGAGCTCGAGGCGCTGCAGGTCGAGCAGTTCATCGAGGAGATGCTCAAGGAGAACCCGAACGCGAACGTCGCGGTGCTCGGCGACTTCAACGGGCAGCCGAACGCGATGAGCACGAAGGCGCTCCGCATCTCGGATGACGGCCTCGTGAGCGCGTTCGACTGGCGCTTCGACAAGAAGGCCGAGCGCGAGCGCTACACGACGCACGCGAGCGGCCGCTCGATCGATTTCATCGTGATGAGCCCCGGCCTCGCGGCCGATGCGGTCGAAGGCTCGTACTTCGTGCTCGGCACCCCGCACGCGGGTTCCGACTGGGATTGGCGCAAGGCCGACGAGAATCCGCCGCCGAACGGCTATGCGGCCGACCACTATCCCGTCGCAATCGAGATCGCGACTGCGGTCGACAAGCCCGCGAGCGCGTTCAAGCGGGGCACAACCGCGCGCGAGGACGACGACGGCGCGAAGCCGACGGAGGCCCGCCCCGCCGAGAAGCCCGCACCCAAGCCCGCCGCCACCGCAGCCGACGCAAGCGGCCCGCGCCCTGTGGGCGACGCACCCGCCGCCGACCGTTCGCTCGCCGCCGAACTGCGCGCCGCAGGCTGGACCTACATCCTTCCAGAG
>JBIKWD010000016.1:0-27529 GCA_044356505.1 Phycisphaerales bacterium | reverse complement strand
CTCGACGATGCTGGCGAGGTTGCGGTCGGCGCCCTGCGCGGCGCGCGCGCGCACGACCTGCTGCTGCAGGTTCGCGGGCACCTCGCCGCCGCTCTGCCGAGCCGCACGCGCCTGCTCCTGGATCTGTCGGCCGCGCTCGGCTTCCTGCGCGGCGCGTTCCTTCGCAGCGGCGATCAGCGAGCGTTGCTGCGAGGCCATCATGGGCCCGAGCGGCACGCCCGCATTCGCGGGCAGCTCGACGAGCCCGGCAGGATGGTTGTTGCCCTGCGCATCGAAGGTGCCGTAGCGCGTGTCGGTCGAGAGGAAGATCCCGGCGACCGCGTAGTAGTCCTTCTGCGGGATCGGGTCGAACTTGTGGTCGTGGCAGCGGGCGCACGAGACGGTCAGCCCGAGCATGCCCTGCGTGACCGCGTCGATCTGCTCGTCGGCGAGGTCCATCTGGAACTGGGCGCGGCCGCGCGCGTTGTGGCTCTTGGTGCCGACGGCGAGGTAGCCCGTCGCGATCAGCTGCTCGGCGCGCGCCGCGTCGCTGTCGGCAGGAAGCAGGTCGCCTGCAAGCTGCTCGACCAGGAAGCGGTCGTAGGGCTTGTCCTCGTTGAAGCTCCCGACGACGTAGTCGCGGTAGCGCCACGCGTGCGGATAGAAGATGTTCGATTCCTTGCCGCTCGACTCGGCGAACCGCGCGACATCGAGCCAGTGGCGGCCCCAGCGCTCGCCGAACTGCGGGCTCGCGAGCATGGCGTCGACCGCGCGCGCGAACGCCTCGGGCGTCGGGTTCTTCACGAAGCGGTCGAGATCGGCCTTCGACGGCGGGAGGCCCGTGAGGTCGAGGCTCGCGCGGCGGAGAAGCGTCGCGGGATCGGCGTCCCGCGCAGGCGCGAGGCCCTTCGCCTCGAGACCCGCCAGGATGAACGAGTCGATCGGCGAGCGCGCCCAGTCGCCGTTCACGGTGGCGGGGGGCTTCGGCGCGGAGAGCGGCTTGTACGCCCAGTGGTTCTCCTTCCCCTTCGCGATGTCGTCGGCGCTCCAGCGGTGCGCGGTGCCGGGCGAGTGACCGGCGGCGACCGCCGCGCCTTCGACGCGTGGGTCGGGGGCGCCCATCTCCACCCACTCCTCGAGGAGGGCGATGTCGTCATCGCGGAGCTTGCCCGCAGGCGGCATCTCGTAGTCGCTGTCGAGGTAGCGCACGGCACGGATGAGAAGGCTCGAGTCGACGTCGCCCGACACGATCGCCGGTCCGGAGTCGCCGCCCTTGAGCATGGCGTCGCGGGTGTCGAGCTTGAGCCCGCCCTTCGACTTCCCGCTCGAGACCGAGTGGCAGCCGTAGCAGTTGGCGATCAGGAGTGGCCTGATCTTCGACTCGAAGAACTTGACCTCTTCAGGCGTGAGCGACGCGGGGGAGGCGGCGTTCATCCCGTGCATCTCGTCCTGCATCCCGTCCCGCACACCTTCGTCCGACATCTGCGGTATCGGCGCGAACCCCGCGGAAGCCGCCGCCAGGACGAGCGCGGCGGGCGTCCAGCGCAGCGAGCGGGGGGAACGGGTCACGCGAATCGGCATCGGTGCATGAACGCTTGGGAACAGATTGAATTGCACGGCCTTGAACACTCCGATGATCGTCGGCTCGCTTCCGACGATCCGCTCAGGAAACGCCGCCGGGGGCGAGAACCGTCGGGAAATCGGCATCCCGTCCTTGCAAAATCGGCGCTTCGGGCGATTGTTGGCGAGGGGAGCGTCCCTTCCCCTCCCGCCGCCCAGAGTCCCCTCGTCGCGGCGGGGCCCGTTTCGTCGAATCCCCAGAGGAGCATGGCATGCGTCGTCTTCGCATCGCGTCGATCCTGTCCGCCACAACCGCGCTCTCGTGCGCCGGTCTCGCCTTCGGCCAGGCCACCGACGACTGCGCGTCCGCAGCGGCCCTCAAGGGCTACGGCACCTATCCCTTCGACACGAACGGCGCCACCACCGACGGCGCCGCCGATGTCCTCTGCAACTTCTTCAGCAACCAGAACATCTACAACGACGTCTGGTACCGCTTCACGGCTCCCGAGACCTTCGTGGTGGAGGTGTCGACCTGCACGCAGACGGCGCTCGACTCGAAGATCGCGATCTACGGCGGCAGCGACTGCAGTTCACCCGTGATCGCCTGCTCCGACGACAACTGCTCGCTGCAGACCAAGGTGAGCTTCAGCGCCACCGCGGGCGAGACCTATCTGGTCCGCATCGGCGCGTACGGCACGGCGGGCTTCGGGTCCGGCACGGTCACGATCGGCGCGCTGCCGCTTCTTGGCGACATCACCGATCCCTCGACCGGCATCCGCTACGTCGCCGTCGCCGGGACGACCTGGTCCGCGTCCGAGGCCCTCGCGGTCGCGCTCGGCGGGCATCTCGTCTCGATCGGCAGCGCCGAGGAGCAGGAGTTCGTCCACTCGAACTTCGGCAACCTCGGCGGCGTCGACCGTCGCATCTGGATCGGCTTCAACGACGTGTCCGTCGAAGGCTCCTTCGAGTGGAGCGACGGCACGCCTGCGAAGTACACCAACTGGAATCCCGGCGAACCGAACAACTCCGGTGGCGTCGAGGACTACGCCGAGCTCCTCGGGTCGAACGGCCGATGGAACGACCTGAACGACGCCGGCGCCGGATTCCCGCATCTCGCCGTGATCGAGCTCTCCGGCACGCCGACGAATCCCTGCCCGGCGGACCTCGACGGCGACGGCCAAGTCGCAGCGCCCGACCTGGGGACGCTGCTCAACCTTTGGGGAACGCCGTTCGCGGATCTCAACGGCGACGGCGCGACCAACGCGCAGGACCTCGCCATCATGCTCAGCTCATGGGGCACGTGCCCCTGAGCACGCGCGCGGTCAGGTCTTGCCGAAGTGCGCGGTGCCGAGCGTCGCAAGCTGGGCCTCGCGCAGCGGCGTGATCTCGTCGCGCACGCTCGCTTCCTCGCCGCCGTCCGAGAGCGCGAATCCCGCGCGCAGCGCGTCGCGCTGGAGGATCTCCTCGGGCGGCCGCGACGGCGAGTAGCGCTTGTCGTCGCCGTCGATCCTGTGCGCGAGGCCACGCCGCTCGAAGACGATGAGCAGTTCGCGCGCGGTGGGCGCGGGAATGCAGCACTCGCGCACGAGCGTGTCGACGGATGCGCCGCGACCGTCGCGGAAGCGGCCGCAGATCGCGCGGAAGGCGGAGATCGCCTGCGCGGGCTCGAAGAGGTCGGGCGCGTTCGGCGGCGCCGCGAGCGCGCGGCCGCCGCGCGAGAAACTCTGCAGGATCGCCGATGTCTGGAGTCCGAACAGGACCACGAGCCACATCAGATAGACCCACATCATGAAGAGCGGGACGAGCCCGAGCGAACCGTAGAGCCTGCTCGCCGAGAAGCTTCCTGCGAGCGACGCGCCGAGGAAGCGCTTGCCGATCTCGACGAGGAGCGTCGCCACGAACGCCCCGAGAAGCGCCGCCCGCAGGTCGACCTTCGCGTTGGGAACCGAGACATAGGCCGCCGTCAGCAGCGCCCAGAGCGAAACGAACGCGCCGAGCAGCGATACGAGGTAGGTCGCGACGCTTCCGACGAGGCTCTCGGTCCCGACGAACTGCGTCAGCGTCTGGAAGCCGAGCGGAATCGCGGCGAAGAGCACGGGCCCCGCCGTGATCACGAACCAGTAGATGAGGATCCGCCGCACGAACGGCCGCCCGCTCGGTGCGCGCAGGATGGTGTTGAAGCTCGACTCGATCGCGACCATCGTCCAGACGGCCGAGAAGACGACCGCGAGGGCGCCGACGACGCCGATCGCGGAGAGATCGATGTTCGCGGCCTCGCGGGTCAGCGACTGAAGCCACGCCCCGAGCGGAACCTCCGCGCCCTCGCCGCCTTCGGGCGGACGGATCGCGACTTCGTGCATGCCGAGCGCCTCGATCGCGGCGGCGATCTGCTCGTCGAAGCGTTCTCCGAGGATCGCCCTCGTGACGATCGTGGCGACGACAAGGACCGGCAGCAGTCCGAAGAGCGTGCGGAACGCGAGGTTCGCGGCCATCGCGGGGGCCTGCGACTGCTTGAGCTGCGACACCGCGAAGCGAACCGCCGGCAGGAGATTCCTGATCGTGGCCGCGGGGTTGCGAGAAGAGCCCGTCGGCGTCGGGGCCTTGGAGGAAGCGCCATCCGTCATGCCGCCATTGTGACGGCAGTCGACCGGTCGTGCATCGGCCTCGCAGCGCGGGATCAATTGACAGGCGGGAAGCGTCCCTGATAGAGGTCGACGATCTTCGCGACGCCGCGTTCGACGGGCCACGACTCTGCGGTCCTTCTCGCGGCGGCGCCCATCGCTCCGAGGCGTTCGCGCCCGCGCAGCACGGTCCGCAGGTGCTCGGCAAGCTCGTCGACGTCGCCAGCCTTGTGGACGAAGCCGCTCACGCCTTCCTCGACGCGGTCCTTGACCGAGCCGCACACGTCGGAGCCGAGGACGACCATCCCCGCGGCCATCGCCTCGAGCACGGCGTTCGGGAAGGGGTCCGGAATCGGGGACGGATGGACAAGCACATGCGACTCGCACATCAGGCGCCGCAGGTCCGCAGGCTCGGTCCAGCCGAGGCAGCGGACCTTGTCCGCGATGCCGAGCTGCTGGCTGAGCTCGATCAGCGCCTTCTCGTCGGGGCCCGTGCCCGCGATGCAGTACTCGCAGTCGACCGGCGTGTCCTTGAGCGCCGCGGCGAGCGCGCGCACCGCGAGATCATGGCCCTTCACCCGGTGGATGATGCGGCCCGACGACACCATCCGCACCTTGGCGGGCGGGTTCGGGTCGAGCGGACGCGGGGGATAGGCGGCGAGATCGAGGAAGAAGGGGAAGTTGACCACGCGGTCCGCAGGGGCGCCGTATCGGATCATCGCCTCGACCCCCGGGCGCCCCGTGCTCATGATCGCTCGGGCGCCGCGGAAGATCCACCGCACCCACGCGCCGCGAAGCGACTCCTTGAGCCATCCGCCGCTGCGGTTCGGGTTCGGGGTGTCGGTCCAGAGTATGTAGTCGCGGCCAAGCAGCCGGAGCAGCGTCAGCATCACGATGAAGGTGCGGTTCTCCCAGCCCGCGCACACGAAGAACGCGTCGCGTTCCCTCGCGAGCCTGAAGATCGACCAGTCGAGGCCCTTCTTGTCGGCGCTCTCGATGCGATAGCCCTCTCCGAGCTTCGACTTCCACGGATGCCCGCCGCTTGCGAAGTTCTTGACGACGACCGTCGTCGTGGGAATCGCCGACAGCACGTGCCGCCAGAGGTAGTCGAGATACGGAGTGGGGACTGGGGCGATCCAATAGAGCGTTCGGGCCACGAGCGATCTCCCGCGCATCGGCGCGCGTCTGTCGTGGGTTTGTCGGTCGCCGCACGGGCGGCGCTTCAACCAAACGCCGCCGAATCGCCCGCTGCATCGCGGCGGCCGGCGGGACGCTCCGCCGACCGCGGCCGCAAAGGTGGCGTCAATTCCACGCGCTGAGGAGCTGCGCGAGGTCTCCGCCGTCGACCGTGCCGTTTCCGTCGATGTCGCCCGCGCCCGTGCCGCCCCAGTTGTTGAGGAGGATCGCAAGGTCGCCGCCGTTGACGGCGCCGTCGCCGTTGAGATCCTCAGGATCGACCGGGGCCGCGGACGGTCCCTTCGAGATGACGGTGACGGAGGTCGGCGACCCGGCCGGACCTGGCTTGAAGAGGCCGATCGTCGCGGTCGCGGCCTGCGGGGGCTGGTCCGCGTCGAACCAGAAGTTGTACATCGTCGCGAAGCGGAGCGCGTTCGAGGTCGCGCTCTGCGAGTGGGTTCCGCCCGTCCAGGTCACGGCGCCCGCCGAGACGCTGTTCGTCCAGTCGGTCGGCGAGAACGGGTCGCCCGAGTGGTAGTTGATGTCCTTGAAGCCGACGTTCGTGACGTTGACGCCCGCAGGCACGGGAACCGAGAACGAGCGGCCTGAGCGGTCGGAGTTCAGGTTGTGGACGGCATACTCGTAGCGCCAGGTGCCGTTGCCGTTGCTGCGCACGCTCACGCCCGCGATGAAGCGGCCGTCGTTCGGGACATCGGCGTTCGCGATCGACGCGTTCGGGTCGACGAGCGGCCACGCCTCGATGGCGGGCTTCTGCTGCACGGTCGGACCCGTCAGCGTCAGCGTGTACGCGCCGCTCGAAAGCGAGCCGACCGTGAAGGTGCGGTACGACGCGTTGTTCATCTTGTTGCCGGCTGCCGCGTCCTGCTGGTGGATGTACTGCGCCTCGAAGAAGTAGCTCGCGCCGGAATTGAGCGCGGGATTGAGGTCGTTCGAGTTGATCTGCAGGCGGCGGCCGATGGTCGCGGCCGCGGAAGGCATGCCCGAGTTGTAGGTTCCAGGGAACGCGCCTGTGGCCGCGTTGATCTCATGGCGTGCGCCGAGGCCGCTCTGCCCGCCGTTGAGTCCCGAGCTGTACGGGTCGGAGCAGCCCACGCCGAGGTACGTGCCGTTCGGATGCGCGGTGCAGCTGCCGCAGAGCGTCTGCTGCAGCGCGGTGAACCCGTGCTTGCCCCACGACATGCCGATCTGCTCGAAGCGCCCGTTGCTGTACTTGAACGCGTTCATCGGGATGAACGGGTGGCGGTTGTCGGGCGAGGCGAACCACTCGAGCGGCTGCGTCCCGATGTTGCAGCTCGTGGTGCCGATCGCGTATGCCATGATGGTCTGGCCTCCCGAGACGACGGAGCCGTACTTCGAGACGTTCGGAATCGCGCCGACGATGACGTCGGCTCCTGCGGACGCCGTTCCGCCGTCGCCTCCTCCGCCGCGGCTCGAGCCCGCAGTCGCCGACATCTGTCCAAGAAGTGCTGCGGTAAGGCCGAATGCGGATGCGCCGAGGAAGAGTTTGCTGTTCATGCGGTTTGCTCGAAGGGACTGCGACGGAGATGAGGGGATCGGAATGACCCGAAATGGGACTGTAACCCCATCACCGCGATCTCCAAGCACAAAGCCGTCCCTTGGCGCACAAGCCGCTGCAAAAGTTACAAGACGTACATGAGCCTTCAGCCCCACGCGCCGATTAGCCCCACGCGCCGAGCAGCTGCGCAAGGTCCGCTCCGTCGACCGTGCCGTTGCCGTCGATGTCGCCGGCGCCGCTGCCGCCCCAGTTGTTGAGGAGGATCGACAGGTCGCCCGCGTTCACGGAGCCGTCGCCGTCGAGGTCCTCGGGGTCGGCCGGGGGAGCCGACGGACCCTTCGAGGCGACGTTGACCGAGGTCGGCGACCCGGCCGGACCCGGCTTGAAGAGGCCGATGGTCGCGCTCACGGCCTGCGGGGGCTGGTTCGCGTCGAACCAGAAGTTGTACATGGTCGCGAAGCGGAGCGCGTTCGATGTCGCGCTCTGCGAGTGGGTGCCGCCCGTCCACGTCACGGCGTTGGCCGAGACGGCGCTCGTCCAGTCGGTCGGCGAGAAGGGATCGCCCGAGTGGTAGTTGATGTCCTTGAACCCGACGTTGGTGATGGTCACGCCCGCAGGCACGGGCACCGAGAACGAGCGGCCCGAGCGGTCGGAGTTCAGGTTGTGGACCGCGTACTCGTAGCGCCACGTTCCGTTGCCGTTGTTGCGGACGCTGACGCCGGCGATGAAGCGTCCGTCGCCCGCGACATCGGCGTTCGCGATCGACGCGTTCGGATCGACGAGCGGCCACGCCTCGATGGCGGGCTTCTGCTGGACGGTCGGGCCGGAGAGGGTCAGTGTGTACGCGCCGCTCGAGAGCGAGCCGACGGTGAACGCGCGGTACGACGCGTTGTTCATCTTGTTGCCGGCGGTCGCATCCTGCTGGTGGATGTACTGCGCCTCGACGATGTAGCTCGCGCCCGAGTTGAGCGAGGGATTCAGGTCGTTTGCGTTGATCTGCAGGCGGCGGCCGATGGTCGCGGCTGCCGCAGGCATGCCGCTGTTGTAGGTGCCGGGGAAGGCGCCTGTCGCGGCGTTGATCTCATGGCGCGCGCCGAGACCGTTCTGGCCGCCGTTGAGGCTTGCGTTGTACGGATCGGAGCATCCGACGCCGAGGTAGGTGCCGTTCGGATGTGAGGTGCACGGGCCGCAGAGGTTCTGCTGGAGCGCGGTGAAGCCGTGCTTGCCCCAGGACATGCCGATCTGCTCGAAGCGGCCGTTTCGGTACTTGAACGCGTTCATCGGAATGAACGGATGGCGGCTGTCGGGCGCCTGGAACCACTCGAGCGGCTGCGTGCCGATGTTGCAGCTGGTCGTGCCGATCGCGTAGGCCATGATGGTCTGACCGCCCGAGGTCACGGCGCCGTACTTCAAGACGTCCGGAATCGCTCCCACGATGACGTCTGCTCCAGCCGACGCCGTGCCGCCGTCGCCGCCTCTGCCGCGGTTCGACCCCGCGGTCGCCGACATCTGCCCGAGAAGCGCTGCGGTAAGGCCGAACGCGGATGCGCCGAGGAAGAGCTTGCTGTTCATGCGTTGTCCTTGAAGCGACTTCGGTGGGAGGATCGATGTCAACGGAGCCCGATACCAGAGAGTATTCCCGTCGCCGCGATCTCCAAGCGAAGAGCGGTTCCCTCGCGCGAATTCAACCGCGCACCATGGGGCGTAACCAGGTCGCTTGGTTGCGGCGACGGGTGCGCACCGCGTGTTGTCCGACGGATCGCCGGACGTCGATCCGCGCGGCATCCCGGCCGCGATGATCCAACATCGTCGGCCTCGACTCGCTGCATCGCTGCGGTACGGCTCTGTCTCGCCTCCTTGCCAGCCAGGCGCCGCGCGAGGTTCGAGAACTTCCACGTCTCCGAACCGGACGATCGCGGCGCGCTTCGGCGGAGGCCGTGCGGAAACGGGTTTCGAAGTGAAATGCGGAGGTTTCGTGGCAGTCTCGTCCTCGAGATTGCGCTTCTCCTCCGCCTGCACCCTCCACGGATCCACCATGAACACCCGCATCGTCGCCGTCGCCGTCTCGCTCCCGCTCGCAGCCTGCCTCGCCGCGTCCGCGGCCGACGTCCGCATCAGCCAGGTCTATGGCGGCGGCGGCAGCACCAGCGCGAGCGCGACCTACAAGAAGGACTACGTCGAGCTCTTCAACGCTGGCTCGGCGCCGGTCAATGTCAGCGGCTGGGTCATCGCCTACGGTTCGGCGACGGGCAACTGGGCGAGTTCGCCGAGCAACTTCTTCACGCTTCCCAAGGGCACGGTGATCCAGCCCTGCGGCTACCTGCTGCTTGCGTGCGGCACGGCGGGCACGGGCGGCGCTGATCTTCCCGTGACCGCCGACTTCACCACGAACAACATCAACATCAGCGCGACGAACGGCAAGGTCGCGCTCTTCAACGCGCCGAACGCGAACGTCGCATGTGGCGGCGAGGCGAAGGGAACCCTCGTCGACAAGGTCGCCTTCGGCAGTTCGAACTGCGCGGAGGGCACCGCGGTCGCCGTTCTCTCGAACGCGACCGGCGCCGTGCGCAACGGCGGCGGGCTCGTCGACACCGACGACAACCAGGCCGACTTCACCGTGGTTCCGGGGCCGGTTCCGCGCAGCTCGCAGTCCGCGACCAACCCGAAGTGCGGCACCCAGCCGCCTGTGTGCCCGGCCGATCTCAACGGCGACAACGCCGTCGACGCTGCGGACCTCGCCGAACTCCTGAGCGCGTGGGGTGGCGCGGGCGCCGGCGACATCGACGGCGACGGCTCGGTCGGCGCGTCGGACCTCGCCGCGATGCTGAACGCGTGGGGCCCGTGCCGGTAAGGCGCGGATGCAGCGCGTAGCGCCGCAGGCGCGTCTCCCGCTGCCGAGGTGAGGGAAGGACGAGGGATCGCAGCGCGAAGCGCGGCGAACCCTGGTGCTTTCCGATCCGAACAGCGGCGTCCGAGCGGCCGGACCCGCGCTTGCAGGGACTCGAACTTCGCCGCAGGCGAAGTCCGTAGTCCCAGGCACGCGAGCGAAGCGAGCGGGCCTGCGGACGTGGCGCGAAGCGCCACGGACGCGTCTCCCGCTGCAGAGGTGAGGAAAGCAAACAGGATCGCTCCGCGACGCGGAGCGATCCTGTTTGCTTTCCGATCCGAACAGCGGGAGACGGGACTCGAACCCGCGACATTCAGCTTGGGAAGCTGACGCTCTACCAACTGAGCTACACCCGCGCGAAGGCGCAGTATAGCGTCCCCATGCGGCTCAACTCCACGAGGCGAGAAGTGCTGCGAGGTCCTGCGGTCCGACGGCGCCGTCGCCGTTGAGGTCCGCCGCGCACGGTCCGCCCGGCGGACACGCTCCCCACGCCGAGAGCAGGATCGAGAGATCCGCGGCGCCGACGCCGCCGTCGCCGTTCAGATCGCCGAAGACCGACGCGGGAACGCGTGTCACCGTGATGTTGTCGATGCGGAAGCTATGGTCGGTGAAGCCGAAGAAGAGGCCCGGCTCGAGCGTCGTGAAGGCGATCACATCGACGCCCTGGAGCACGTCGCGGAACGTGACGCCCGCAGGCAGCGTGGGCTCGTAGGTGACGGGATCCTCCGCGCCTGTGCCGCCCCAGCCCGGAGGAAGCTGCGTCGTGCGCGGATCGAAGGTCACGCTGAAGGTCGTCCACTGCCCGTGCGTCGCGGTCGAGATCTGCGCGAACTTGTACCAGACGCTGACCCACGGATAGCCGCCGGTCGCGAGCGCGGAGTTCCGCAACTCGACGAGCCATGGGCGGCTGACGTTCGTCCCGAAGAACTTGAGGTTCTCGACGCGCAGGTCGATCTTCAGCGTGACGCTCTGCGCTGCGGTGTAGTCGCCGAGGAACGACTCGTTGGAGAAGTTGACGTACGGGATTCCGAAATCGTTGAAGACCGTCCGCATGTTCCAGGAGGGATTCCCGCCGGTCGAGACGACCGAGGTTCCTCCGCCGAACCCGTCGAAACCGTTCGGGCCGACCCAGCCCTGGGCGTCGCCCTTTCCGAAGGTGACGACGGTGGTGTCGGCGTGCGCAGTCGAGGCGCAGAGAGCAAGGACGAGCAGGGCAAGGTTGGAGCTGGTCTTCATGGCGAGATGGTCTCGGGAGGTCGAAGGTGGGCGATCGGCGCGACCGCCGCCTACAACCATGACGCGGCGTTCGCAGGTTCCAAGCGGGGGACCTCGAAAGTCAGCCATTCGGTCGCGCATCCCCGCGGGAGGGTACTGTCCCGTCGCCGGCGGCCCGGCTTCGTGCGGCCAGCGCGCGCTGCTGAACCATGGCGTCCACGCCTATCCGATCGAGGTCCCACACGGCCGACTCCGCCGTGCGCTCGTCGGGACCGAGATCGCGGAACCCTCCGATCAGGTCGCCTGGGCCGGCGACGAAGGCGACCTCTGCAACCGACCGGGCGCCGGCGAGCCGCCACGGTTCGCCGAACCCACGAAGGAAGACGACTCCGGGGAGCATGAGCGCAGGCTGGGTGAGCGGCGCCTGAGCGAGGTCTTCGTCGAGCAGGTCGAGGACGATCACGGGCCGCGGCGCACGGGCACGCAGCTGCAGGAGGTCGCGCGGCGCAAGCGCCCCCGCGCAGCGGCCATTCGGTGCGAAAGGGCTCGAAAGCACGACGGTGTCCGCCTCGCGGGCCGCCGCGATGAGCGCGTCGAACGCGGCGCAGGCCGTGGAGCCACGCGGCGCGTCGCACCTCGCGCCGAGCCAGGGAGCCTGCTTCGCCGCGCGCGACGCGGCCCACGCGCGGGAGGCGAGCGCCTCGCGCGTCGGGCCTCCGATGATCACGCGCCGGTTGCGGAAGAAGCGCTCGACGAGCGCGTCGAAGGCGTTGTCGACCGTGGCGAACGGGGCGACCTCGTCCCGATCGGCTGCGATGCGCGCCGCGAGGCGCGTGACGAGTTCGTCGCGGGAGCTGGGGGTCTGGGGGATGGACTGGATCGAAACGGTGGCGGTACTCATGGGCGGTCTCACGTGTCTTCCTCGGGACTTCCCCGAGGTCGGTGGCTCCGCCTGCCTGCGCCGCGCGTCCCTTTCGACAGTCGAAAAGCAACAGACGCCGGCGCTTGGGCCGGCGTCTTGGTTTGGACTTTCGGGGATCTTGCTTCGAAGACCGTCGTTCCTCAACCAAGCGCCGGCACAGCGGCACACACATGCTTCTGCATGTGCATGTGCATCGCGGCGGGCTTCGTGGAGATCGGACGGCGCATCGAGGTACGCAGGATAGGACGCGGTTCGCCGAGGTCAAGCCGCCGCTTGCGGGATTTCCGAACATCGCGCCGCCGCGCTGTCGGGCGATCGCGGCGCGGCAGGGCGCATCCCTCGATCGGGTACCCTCGGCCCATGGGCCGACGCGACCGCGAGGAGGAGCCGAAGTGGGGCAAGCGCACGCCGCCGAAGGGCGAGCGTGCGGAGGCGGCGTCGCGTCTCGAGGCCGATGAGCGGCGGAAGGCGGCGGGAATCTCGCGTTCGGCGGAAGCCTTGCGATCGCCGACCCAGCGGATGCTCGGCGAGAAGTCCTGCTTCGTCGGCATCGATCTCGGGCTGGCGACCGCATTCGCCGTCTACGACCGAGACGGGCGGCTTGCGGGCGTGCGCTCGCGGAGGTTCCAGTCGAAGGATGCGCTCCGCGCTGCGGCAGGCGCGATCCTCGACGAGATCCCGCATGTCCACAGCGTGATCATCGAGGGCGGTGGCGACCTCGCGGAGAGCTGGCAGCGCGCGGCCGCGCACCGGGGTATCCACCTGCGCCTCGTCCAGGCGCACGAGTGGCGGAAGATGTTCCTCTACGAGCGCGAGCGACGCGACGGGGCGCAGGCGAAGTCGCATGCCGTCAAGCTCGCCGCGCAGGTGATCGAGTGGAGCGAGGCCAAGGGCGTTACCGCGCAGCTCGGTCACGACGCGGCGGAGGCGATCCTCGTGGGGCTGTTCGGCGTGGTCGAGGCGGGCTGGCTCAAGGACGCGCCGCGCTTCAGGCACTGAGCGACTCGCGCATCGCGAATGCATGGACCGCGCCGCGCGATTCCCACGCGTGCGCCGTCATCGGCGCGCGCGACTCGAAGGCGATCGCGACCGTCCAGGACCGGGTCGCGTCGGCGACGACGTCGGCGCAGCGCACGAATTCCGTCGCGACGAGCGCGGTTCCGAACCAGCCGACCTCGAGCGCATGGGCCTTCACGCACGCCTCGCGCGCGCACCACAGCGCGATCGGTCCCGCGAGCATCTCGTCGTCGGTGGCCCGCACGCGCGCGGCTTCGTCCGCCGAAAGCGACATGCGCACGAGCGCCTGCGCGCGGTTGGCGTCGAGCTCCTCGACGTCGATGCCGATCGCGGCGCAGGCACCGGCCGGCGCGACGGCGGCCATGGCCCGCACGCGCGTATGTGCGATGGAGATGCGCGGCGCCCCCGTCCACGCAGCGTGAGGGCGTCCGCGCGCGTCGCGGAGGACAGCGCCTGCGACGAGCGCCGGGTCGTAGGCCGCGAACGCGGCGCGGAGCGCGATGCGCCCCGCGAGGAATCCGATCTTGCGCTGTTCCGAGCGAAACGTGTCGGCGAGCTCGCGCTCCTCGGCGGGGAGGTGCGACATGTCTGCGCCGATGTGATGGCGATGCCGTGCGTCGTACTCGGTGAGGACGAGTCCCGGCGGGAATGGCGCGCCCGACGGCCGCCGGATCAGCTGGGGTGGAAGCGGTTTCACGGAGCGATCAGCGTTGCCGGGCGGAGGAGCGCTTCTTGACCGACGTGCGCTTCGCGCGCGCCCGCGCGGCCGTCGGGCGCAGGACGAGCACCACGTCGCCCGCACGCTTGCGGAACGCCTTCGGCGGCAGATCCTCGTCCGTCGCGTCGTGGCATGACAGCACGTCGAAGCCGCCTGCGGCGGTCATCACGTCGCGGAGCATCGCGAAGGTGAAGGTGAGCAGGTCGTACTGCTCGGCGATGACGGCGGGCGTGTCGGGCACGTTCGCCGTGATCGCGATCTGGCGGATGCGCTCGCACCGGGTGACGGGCTGGAGACCGAGCGATTCGGTTCGGAGCGCCGCGAATCCGCCGCCCGCGACATCGACCGGTCCGCGCTCGTAGACGACGCCCGCGTCGATCGTGTCGCCGTCCTCGCGGAGCGCCAGGCCGAGGATGTAGATCCCCCGGGGCGAGAGCCGGCGACGGATCGACGCGAGGTGTTCGGCGACGTCCATGTAGTCGGCGAGGTGGCCGATGGAGTTGTCGAGGTTGATGGCGCAGTCGAAGTCCGCGCCGAGTTCGTCGGGCGGGCGCCGCATGTCGCCCACGGCGACCTTCGCGCCGCGCCTCGGCAGGCGTTCCAGTGCGAGCGCGATGGCCCGTTCCTCGAGGTCGCAGCCCGCGACTTCCGCGCCCGACGCGTGGAAGTGGGAGAGCCAGAGCCCCGGGCCGCAGGCGGGGTCGAGCACGCGCCGCGGTGCGCGGCCGAGATGGCGGCGCGCGAGCTTGTCGACGGCGCGGCGGATGTCGGCGGACGGCTCGAAGAACGCGGAGTACAGGGCGCTTTGGCTGTAGAAGGCTTGCATCGGGGACGGAAGCGTAGCAGACAAATGCAAGGCACTTTCTTGAACGTTGAAGGCGGATGCTCCGAGGCGTATATCCATATTTGTCGCTTGCGCAGGTGTCAGGTGAACAAGTAGACTCCGCCCTTCCGAGGGTCGTCCTCCCTCGTTCCGCAGGGGGTTATCGTCATGTCGAAGAAGAGACGGGGTGCTGCCGAAGGCCGTGCTCCCAGAGACAGTGTCCGTGCGCCCCGGGGCTTCGCCTCGCGCGCGTCCCAGTCGGCCGTGCCATCGTCGGTGGCGGACGACTCGGCGTGGCACGCCGTGCGTTCGCCGCTTCGGCTCCAGGTGCTCGAGGCGATTCGCGCGTCTCCCGGCATCGACGCGAGGGCGCTCTCGTCGGCCTTGAGGACAAGCGCACCGCGTCTCTACTACCACATCAACATCCTTCTTCGCAGCGGACTCATCGTCGGAGCCGAGCGCAAGGACTCCGACTCGCGCCGGCAGACGACCCGCGGGCCCGAGGCCATGGTCTATCGGGCGCGCGCGGCCGACTTCCCCGACGGCTTCTTCACCAAGGGCGACCAGACCGCGAGGCGCCGCGAGGAGCTGGTGCGCGCGCTCTTCGACGGAGGCGTCGATCGCGCCATCCATCGGCATGGCGAGAGCGACACGCACGTCACCGTTCGCCGCGAGCACCTCACGGCGTCGGAAGCCGCGCGGGTGAAGTCGCTTCTCGGGCAGGTCGGGTCGATCCTCGACGCCGCGCGCTCGCGGCGACACGCGGAGTCGAAGCTGGTGGCGGCGACCCACTTCGTGGGATGCGCGTTCTGCGAGCTCGATGGCGAGTTGCCTGACGGCCCGCTGGCCTGAAGCGAGCACGGCCCGCTGGCCTGAAGCGAGCACGGCCCGCTGGCCTGAAGCGAGCACGGCCCGCTGGCCTGAAGCGAGCACGCCCTACGAGGTTTGCGAGGGATTTGATCGGTCGCACAAATCAAGATATGATGATCCCGATATCGCCCCGCATCGGGGCGTTTCGGGAGATCGTTCGTCCATGTACGGAAAGCAGACAGAGACAGCCATCGCCGCCCTCAGCAGGCTCGCGGAGGTTTGGGACGGAGGCCGAACCCGGCTTTCCGCCGTCGAGATCGCGGATCAGCGCGGTCTGCCCCGCGCGATGGTCGCCAAGATCCTCTCGGCGCTCTCCCAGGCCGGTCTGGTTTCGGGCTCGCCCGGCCCCGGCGGCGGCTACGCCCTCGCGCGCGAGCCGCGCGCGATCTCTCTGCGAGAGGCCCATGAGCTCTTCGAGCGGGACGACGTCAGCTCGAACTGTCCGTTCGGTGGCGGCGTCTGCGGCGTCGGCGAGCCGTGCGCGCTGCACGACCGCCTGCGCGCCATGCAGGGCGCCGTGCGCCAGCTGCTCGACGAGACCAATCTCGAGATCTTCCGCAAAGCCGTCCAGGAAGACGGACTCAGGCCGGTGCCGAAGGGCACGCGGCCCGAGGTGTCGCGCGAAACCTACCGCGCCCCGCACTCGCGCAAGAAGAAAGCCTGAAGCTGGCGTTCACTTCACGGTGACGAGCGATGCCGCGCGCGTGGCCGTGCGCCGCGCCTCGGTCGCGCTCCTTCCGTTCGCGAGCACCACGCCCATCCGGCGGTACTTGCGCGTCGACGGCTTTCCGAAGATGCGAACCTCGACCGATGGAATCGCGCAGGCACGATCGATGCCCGCGAAGCTCGGCGCGCGATCCGAGTCGCGCGTCGCCAGGATCACGGCCGAGGCCGTCGGGCCTGCGTAGCGGATCTCGGGAATCGGAAGCCCGAGGATCGCTCGGATGTGCAGGTCGAACTCCGAGAGATCCTGCGAGCGGAGCGTGACCATGCCCGTGTCGTGCGGTCGCGGAGAGAGCTCGCTGAAGATGACTTCGCCGCCCCTCACGAAGAACTCGACGCCGAAGATGCCGGCGCCGTGCTTTCCGGCGAGGCGCTTCACGACCTTCTCCGACATCTCCTGCGCCGCACGCTTGGCTGCCGGCTTCATCGGGCAGGGCATCCACGACTCCTGGTAGTCGCCGCGCTCCTGGCGGTGGCCGATCGGCTCGACGAACACCACGCCGCCGCCGCGCGATGCGCGCTCCTTGACCGTGAGCTGCGTGATCTCGTAGTCGAAGTCGATGAACTCCTCGACGATCACCACCGCGCGGTCGCCGCGCATGTTGGTGACGGCGTACTCCCACGCCTTGGCGATCTCCTTCCTCGTGCGCACGACCGACTGGCCCTTGCCGGACGAACTCATCGTGGGCTTCACCACGCAGGGAAGCCCGACGCCACCCTTTGCGGTGATCGCGTCGGCCAGTTGCTGCGCGCTCGCCGCGTAGGCGTAGCGTGCGGTGCGGAGGCCGAGTTCCTTCGCCGCAAGCTCGCGGATCGCGTCGCGGTTCATCGTCATGTGCGCGGCGAACGCGCTCGGCACCACCGAATGGCCCGCCTTCTCGAGCTTCAGGAGCTCGCTCGTGCGGATCGCCTCGATCTCGGGCACGATGAAGTCGGGCTTCTGTCGGCGCACGATGCGCGAGAGCGCGGCGCCCGAGAGCATGTCGATCACCTCGCGGCCGTCGGCGACCTGCATCGCGGGCGCGTCGTCGTAGCGGTCGGCGGCGATGACGCGGCAACCGAGGCGCTTGGCGCTGATCGCGAACTCCTTGCCGAGTTCGCCCGAACCGAGAAGAAGGATCTTCGCTGTCATGGTGGCTCCGGAATCGATCGGATGGGGCGCGCAGCGTATCGCGCGCGTGCGGTCACTGCCCGAGCGCGCGCAGGAGCACCGTGGCGTAGCTGCCGCGGGGGAGTTCGAACGACAGCGTGCACGCGAGGTTCGCAGGACTGTTGCCTGCGAACTCGTCGCGCACGGGCTCCTCGATCGAGAACGCGCGTGCGTTCGCGATGAACGCCCGGTCGCCGCCGCCGAAGTAGGGCCGCGAGAAGCCGGGAATCCGCAGCGTCTCGAGCGTGACTCCCTCGTCCTCGAGGACGCCTGCCACGATCTCCGAGAGGCACTCGTGGTACTGCGCCCGCGGCGACGGCATCGGAATCGGAAACGCGCGGAACGCCGGTGTGAGCGCGGCCGCGCGTGGGAAGACCATGGTGCCGAAGATGTCGTCGGCCTCGAAGGCGCGCTGCGCGGTCATCTCGCCGAGGGCATGCGCGAGCTCCCGCGCGATCGCGTTCCAGAGGTGCGACTGGTAGGCCTCGACGCAGATCTCCTGCGTGAACTTCGGAAGCGCCGCGAAGGCGTCCATGTAGTTTCCGCCGCGCGCGAGCGTCTCGATCGCGGCGCGCTCGGGCATTTTCGGAAACTTCGCGAGCGCCGCCTTCCAGTCGCCCCAGTGGGTCGCGAGCGCGCGGGTGAGCGAGCGGACGGCGCCCGAATCCTTGCGGGCGGGCGTGCCGATCGCGAGGCGCAGCGCCTGCTCGAAGTCGCCCTCGACCAGCGCCTTGCCGACGAATCCCTTGCCGTGGCGCGCGCTGCCAAAGCGCTGGTCGCCGAAGTAGTTGACGAACAGGAGGTCGCCTGCCGCGTCGCGGAGCTGCGAGGCGCGCCGCACGAGTTCGTCGGCATGCCAGCGGTCGAGGGACCGCACGACGATGGTGAACGCGTTCCGCTCGATGATGGTCGAATCGGCCGCGCGCGGCACGAAGCCGATCCGCGTGAGGCGCCACGACTCCGTCTCGAAGCGCTCGGGGATCCGGCCGCGCATCGCGGCGGTGTCGATGGTGACGACCTGCTTGGTGACGGCGTGGCGGTCCTTGAGTCCGGCCGCCGCGATCGCGTCGCGCTTCACCTTCATCAGGTGCGCGATGAAGCCGATCGCGTCGGGCGTCGCGAGCGAGATCTTCTCGAGCGTGTAGGCGGCGAACGGGTGCGACGGCGTCCATTCCGCGGAGACCGAGGCGTGAAAGGCGGCCGTCTGCCGCTCCTCCACGCGAAAGTCCTGGGGCGTTCGGCGGATGGTCACAGGTCGGGCACTGTATCCTCCCGACGCGTGCCGCCCGCGAGCGAACCAGCGCCCCTGACGATCATCGAGCCGAAGCTGCGCGGTCCGAGCGGGCACTACGCGGAATTCGTGCGGGCTGTCGCCGCCCGCGCCGACGGCGTGTTCCCCGCGATCGAGGTCGTCGCGGATCCGCGCGCCGCCTCGTACCTCGGGACGCTGTCCGGCGCCGTTCCCGTGCGCGCCACCCGCGGCACGCGCGGACGGCTCGGTGAAGCGCGGGCGATCGCGGCGTCGCTTGCCGCGGAGCGCACGACGCTCGTGATGACCGCGAATGCGTCGCACGTGCCGCTCGCCGAGGCGATCGCCATCGGCCGAGGCGCACGGCTCGACCGCCTTGCGCTTCTCTACCACTGGCCGCTCGTCCGCGCATCCGACCGGGTGCAGTTCGCGCTTGGGGCGGGGGTGAGGCGCCGGGCGCTCTTTCTCGCGACCACCCGCGGCGTGGGCGAGATGCTGTCGCGCATGGGCTGCCGGCAGGTCGAGGTGATCGCCTATCCGGCGACGCGTGCGGCCGCCGCGCCGATGCGCGCGCCGTTCCGCCACCTCCTCATGGCCGGTGCGGCGCGCATCAACAAGGGGCTCGATCTCGTGGCCGGGCTTGCGGAGACCTTCGCGGCCGAACGTCGCTCGCTTCCGCTTCTCGTCCAGGTCTCGCCGAAGCATGTCGATCGCCATGGCTCGCGCGAGGATTCGGTCGTCGCTCGGCTGCTTGCGGCGCGCTACGCGGGGCTCGTCGCGGACCCGAAGGCGCCAGAGCGCGACGAGTATGCGGCGCGCTTCACGGGTGCGCTCGTGCTGGCGCCGTACGACCCTGCGAAGTTCGCCGACAGCGTGAGCGGCATCGTGCTCGACGCGCTCCTGCACGGCGCGCCCGTCGTCACGAGCGCGGGCACGTGGTCCGCGGCCGTGGTCGAGCGCTTCGGCGCGGGCATCGTGCTTCCGACCCTGAGTTCCGCGGCGCTCGCGGCGGCGATCGACGCGATCCTCGAAGGCTGGGACGCGTATGCGGCGCGTGCGGCCGAGGCGTCCGCGGTTCTCGCCGACGAGCATGATCCGCGACGACTCGCCATGCGGCTCGCCGCGCACGGCGGCCGGTGATGCCGCTACAGTGGCGTTTCACCTCGAGGGCGCGAACGGCATGGCGAACATCATCTGCATGAAGTGGGGCACCAAGTACGGGCCCGAGTACGTGAACCGCCTCGCCTCGATGGTGAAGCGCAACATCACGATCCCGTACCGCTTCGTCTGCATGACCGACGACGCGACCGGCCTCGACGCCGGCATCGACGCGCGCCCGCTCCCCGACTTCGACGATCCGGGCGGTCCCGAACGCGGATGGCGCAAGATCTCGACGTTCCGCAGGCCGCTCTTCGACCTCGAGGGGCCGACGCTCTTCCTCGACATCGACATCGTGATCGTCGGAAACATCGACTGCCTCTTCTCGCACCCGGGCGAGTTCCTCATCATCAAGGACTGGGCGCGTCCGTGGCGGCCGACGGGCAACTCGTCGGTCTACCGCTTCGAGGCGGGCGCGCATCCCGAGCTCCTCGCGAAGTTCATGAAGGAGCACGCCGAGATCCGCCGCGAGGTCCGCAACGAGCAGGAGTACATTTCCCGCGAGCTTCACCGCGTGGGCAAGCTCTCGTACTGGCCGCGCGAATGGTGCGTGAGCTTCAAGTACGGCTGCATGGCGAAGTTCCCGATGAACTGGTGGGTGCCGCCGAAGATCCCGAAGGACGCGCGCATCGTCGTCTTCCACGGCCACCCGAACCCGCCCGACGCGGTCGAGGGCGTCACCAAGAAGATCACGCGCCATGTGCACAAGACCCCATGGGTCGCGGAGCATTGGCGGTAGCACTGGCCGCTGCGGCTGGGAGATTGTTCACCGCAGCGGGAAGCTCTCGCTTGGCTCGTAGGAGTCCCTCGCGATTCCTGCGAGGCGCGCGACGATCTCAGGGTGGACGGCCGCGAGATCGTTGGTCTCGTTCGGATCTTCGGCGAGGTTGAAGAGTTGCCAGCCTTCGAGATCGGCCGCCGCGGGCTTCCGCTGGCGCAGCCCCGCACGGACGATCTTCCAGTCGCCCTCGCGCACGGCTTCCTGTCCGCCGTAGCCCGGGAACGGCCAGTACAGCACGCGCGTCGGCAGCGGGTCGCCGTCGAGAAGAAGCGCTGCGAGATCGCGGCCGTCGCTCGGAGGCGTCGGCGCGTCGGCGAGCGCGCCGAAGGTCGCGCGGAGGTCGACCGTCCATGCGGGGTCGTCGATCGTCACGCCGCGAGGGATCTCGTGCGGCCACCACGCGATGCATGGCACGCGCACGCCGCCTTCCCACACCGAGCCCTTGCGGCCGCGCAGGCCTGCGGTCGAGTCGAAGAACGACGTGTCGACGCCGCCGACATCGTGGGTCGGGCCGTTGTCGCTCGTGACGATGATGAGCGTGTTCTCCGCGAGGCCGTGCTTCTCGAGTTCGGCGCGGATCGCACCGACTTCCGCATCGAACCGCGTGATCATCGCGGCATACGCCGCGCGCGGCGTCGGGTGCGGGAGGTAGCCTTTTCCGCCGACGTACGGGGTCTCGGCGAACTTGAGGTCGTATCGCGTCAGCTCCGCGGGCGTCGGCTGGAGCGCGAGATGCGGGAGGGGCGAGGCGTACAGGAGGAAGAACGGCCGCGACGCGTTCGATTCGATGAATGCCTTCGCCTGGTCGAGCATCAGGTCGGGCGCGTAGAGGAGCTCCGCCCGCGACTTCGGGTGGTTGCCCTGAAGCACCACGCGCTCCACGTTGCGCCAAAGATGCGTCGGGTAGTGGTTGTGCGCCTGCCGCTGGCAGTTGTAGCCGTAGAAGAGGTCGAACCCCATCGCGTTCGGGTCGCCCGACGACCCGACGAAGCCGAGGCCCCACTTGCCGATGCAGGCGGTCGTGTAGCCCGCGGCCTTGAGGTCGTGCGCGAGCGTGCGCGTGCCTGCGGGGAGCGGTGCCTGGCCTTCGGGCTGCACCTCGGCGTTGTCGCGGATTGGCGTGTGCCCGAGGTGCTGCCCCGTCAGGAGCGCCGAGCGCGACGGCGCGCACACGGGCGCCGCGCTGTAGAACTGCGTGAATCGCGCTCCCTCGCGCGCAAGGCGGTCGATGTTCGGCGTTGCGATCTTCCGCTGCCCGTAGCAGCCGAGCTCGCCGGAGCCGAGGTCGTCTGCGAAGACGAGGACGATGTTCGGCGCGCGGCGCGGCGGCGCGGCGTCGCGGGCGGGCGCGGCACGGCAGCCCGCGAGCAACGCGGCGAGCGCCAGTGCGAGAAGCAGGGGAGAGAACGCGCGCTCAGACATCGCAGATGTCGATCGACTCGCGCAGGCTCGTCATCGGGTCGCGCTTCGGGATGAACTCCTGCGCGAGATACCCCTTGAAGCCCGTCGCGACGATCGCCTCGACGATCGGCCGGTAGTTCAGCTCCTGCGTCGCGTCGATCTCGTTGCGCCCCGGGTTGCCCGCGGTGTGGTAGTGGCCGAAGTACCGGTGGTTGTCCCTGATCGTGCGGATGACGTCGCCCTCCATGATCTGCATGTGGTAGATGTCGTAGAGCAGCTTGAAGCGGTCGGAGCCCACCTGCTTCACGAGCTCGACGCCCCACGGCGTCCGGTCGCACATGTAGTCGCCGTGGTCGACGCGCGAGTTCAAGAGCTCCATCAGGATCGTGACGCCGTGCTTCTCGGCGATCGGCATCACG
Source organism: Phycisphaerales bacterium (assembly GCA_044356505.1). GTDB lineage: Bacteria > Planctomycetota > Phycisphaerae > Phycisphaerales > SM1A02 > QWPT01. Next base: position 5,323 of record JBIKWD010000016.1, on the reverse strand, counting down.
CGCTTGAGGCCGACGGCGCAGTTGGCGAGGCCGACATCGTCGGGCATCCCCTTGCGGTTTCCCGAGAAGAGCATGAGGTTCGGCACGCCGTGCTTCGCCGCGAGCGGGAGCAACCTCTCGCATTCCGCCACCACGCGGTCGTGGTTCTCGACGCGGTTCATGCCGTCGCCGATCGAGGTCGGGCCGTTGCCGAGCGAGCAGACCATGCCGTGCTTGCGCGGCGTCTCCCACTGGTCGGGATTCAGGAGGTCGATCGCCTCGATGCCCATCGCCGCGCAGTTGCGGCACAGTTCATCGAGCGGCATGCCGAAGCACCACGCGGAGACGGAGTGCCTGATGCGTCCGTTGCGCTTCGCGGGCGCGGACGCCTGCGCGGGGGCGCCCTGCGAAGCCTGCGCAAGACCGGCTGCAAGCGGGATCGAGGCGGCTGCGGTCACGGTCGAGGCGAGGAAGTCGCGGCGCTGCATGAGCGCACTCTACCGCTCGTCCGTCGCCGTCGAAAGCGCCTTCATCGGAGAACAGCCTCGACTCGCCACGAGTACTCGCCGATCGACACGCCGCCGCGCTTCGCGGTGATGACGATGGTGCGGTCGTTCGGGCTGTACTTCGCCGACAGCGAGATGGTGCCGGCCTTCGACGAGAGCGACCCCGAATCGCTGTGGCGGTTGCCGAGCGGATCGATCGTGATCGTGGTCGAGGAGGTGTCGGACCGGAACCGGAAGTCGAAGCCCTTGCCGAAGGGCGCGTCCTTCGCCTCGACCGAGAGGCCAGCGGGCGGCGTCGCCGCGCCGGCGACGGGCGTGATCGCGGCGGACGCGGCGGACGGCTCGACCCGTGCGAGGAAGGCGAGGGCGAGAAGGATGCCGATCGCGACAATGACGAGCGCTCTGGGGTGCTTCATGATCGTTCTCCCGGATCAGGGTTCATGCGCATCGGCCGCAGCTGGCGACCGTCGGGGCTGAGGATACCCCGCTATATTGCGTTCGGTGCGATCCCAAGCCCTGCAGCGCGTGCTTTCCTCGGCCGAGGCCGTCCGCGAGTCTCTCGCGCAGGTCTTCGCGTCCATCGGACTCGACGAGCCGCGCATGAGCGACCTGCGCGAGCGGCTCGCGCTCGACAAGTCGATCGCGAGCCGCGTGGCGCGGGCGGTGCGGATGAGCGAGGTCGGTTCGGCGCTGCGCGAACTGCCGGCGGCGGACGCACTTGGACGCATCGTGGGCAAGTGCGAGGAACTTGGCGCGGGCAAGCGGGTTGTCTCGGGGTGCCGCAAGGCGATCGCCGAGCTCGACGCCGCCATCGCCGAGTTCCCGGGCGACCGCACCGCGCTCATCACCGCGATCTCCGCGACGGAGTCGTCGCGCGGGTCGGCGTCGGGGCGCGCCGCCGTGCCGAAGGTCTCGGAGGCGAAGCTGCGGGCCGCGCGCCGCGGCGCCTACAACGCCTCGCTCTTTGCGCAGGGAATCTGCTGCGAGACGCAGTCCTTCATCAACATCCTCCTGCCGAGCGAAGGCGGCCGCAAGGCAAGCCAGGCGCAGGTGCTCGGTACCACGGGGCTCCGTCGACTGCGCCCCGGATACCCGCAGGCGGTCCTCTCCCTCCGCGGCCGCGACGACGTCAGTGCGGCGTTCGACCGCGTCACGCTCACAGGTGAGCCCATTCGCAACGACCCGGGCGTGGCGCTGATCCGCGACTTCTGCACCGACGCCGCGTCGCAGCTGCGGCTCGAGCGGGTGGGCCATGTCCACTCCCTCGTCCTCGAGCCGCACTCGCCGCCGCTCGACGAGCCGATGGACTTCGCGTACGGCTACGTCAACCTCGACTTCACTCCGCCGCGCGCGACGGAGAGGGAGAAGTGGACCGCGACGTCGTACGCCGTCTCGCGCGCGACGCGTGTCCTGCTGCGCGAGGTGCTCGTCCACCGCGCGGCCTTCGGCGAGGTCGCTCCCCAGTCGCTCTTCACGATCGATTCGACGCCGATGGTCGACCCCGCGCTGAACGGCCCCGATCCGACGGGCCGCGGCCGCGTCGACCAAGGCGACGATCTCGTGCCGATGGGGAAGGGGTATCGACAGCGCGGTCGGGCGGGCGAGGACTTCGCGGTGCCGCTTGCGCTCCGTTCGCTCGAGCTGCTCGGGCACGACCCCGACGCGTTCGACCGCTACCGCCTCGTCGTCGAGTATCCGCTGCCGCTCGTGCGGAGCGAGGTGTGGATCCGTCTGCGCGACTGACGACGCGGCCATCGACAACATCGCGCGCCCCGCCTGACTTCTCGGCGGGGCGCGCGTGCAGGATGGGTCGGATGCGTCGGGCCGCGGTCAGCCCGTCCAGCGGCTCAGCATGATGGCGAGGTCGGCGGAGTTCACGGTGCCGTCGCGGTTCATGTCCGCGGGGCCGCCTGATGAGCCCCACGCGGAGAGCATGACGGCGAGGTCCTGCGAGTTCACGACCCCGTCGCCGTTCATGTCGGCGATGTCGTTCGTGTTGGGGAGGTCGATGCGCACGAGGAATCCCTGCTCGCAGCCTTCGGGGTTGAAGCCGCTGCCGACGATCGTGCGCCCGTCGGCGGAGATGTCCTGCACCGTCTCGAGCCTCCAGCCCTCAAGCTGCGCGCCAAGCCCCTGCTCGGCGATCAGGTAGTCCTTCAGATCGCTCCACGGAGCGTCGCCGACGCGGATCCACGCGATGAGGCCCGCGGTGCCGAAGTTGATGCGTGCGCCGCCAACGACGGTGCCGTCGGCGTTGCAGGCGCGGCAATCGGAGGACTCCGGGCCGACCGCTTCCATGCCGCCCGCAGCGGTCCAGCGGAACGCGCTCAGGCTGAATGGAGGCATGAACGCCTGGCCGACCGCGACGGAGCCATCGCTCGAGAAGTCCCACACGAGGTTCGACTGGTCCTGCGTCGGGGTCAGGTTGACGGCGCCCTTCGAGTTGACGACGACCGCCGAGCTGGTGTAGTTGGGGCCCACCGCGAGACCGCCGACGGTGCTTCCATCGCCGCTGATGGTGTTGAAGTAGAAGTAGCCCTGGGGATTCTCGACGCTGCGCGGGAGGATCTCGGGCGCCGCGTCGCCGACCGTCCATCGGAAGAAGTCGAGCTCGGCCATGCCGTAGGTGCCGCGGACACCCGTGATGGTGTTGCCGTCGGCCGAGCAGCCGAAGACATGGAAATCGCCTGGGAGAATGCTCGACAGCGGCTGGTAGCCGCCCTTCGCGGTCCAGCGCCAGTTCTCACCCCAGATGGTCGAGCCATCGGAGGAGATGCCGACCGGTCCGTAGAGGGTGCCCACATTGAAGAGCAGAGAGCCCGTGATCTGCTCGAGGCCGCCGGCTTCGGTCCAGCGCGTCGCGAAACGGTCGACTGCGCCCTCCGAGTAGCCGGGCTCGTAGGCGATCGCGGTCACGACCTTTCCGTCCGCGCTGAGGCGGATCGTGGAGTAGCCGTTGGTGGCGTTCACATAGCAGCCGTTCGGGTTGGCGGCGGAGTCCACCCCGAGGCCAGGGATGGCGAAGAACTGGCCCTGGCCGGCAAGCGCGACGGCGGAGGTGAGGAGGGCCGTTGCGGAGACCGAGCAGAGGAGGAGTCGGCGAGGGGCGGTGGAGTTGGTCGAGTTGAGCATGGTGTTCGGAGGAGAAGTGGTGGCGATCGAGTCTGCGCGGAGGGCGCTAGCCCTGAGAGTTCGCAGACGCGGGATACTAGGTTCTTTCAAAGAACAAGAATCGCAGATTTCCTGGATGTCGCATGAAACTTATCAGACATACTCGGCGCTGCGCGCCGCGGAGGCCGCTACCTTGCGCGCATGCAGCATGCATCAGAAACGCCCCAATGGCCTTGGCCCGTGCGCGTCGCGTTCCGGTTCCTGCTTCTCTACTTCGTCTTCGTCTTCTTCTCGTCGCTCTGCCAGCTCGTGCCGGTGCTCGGCATGCTCGGCGCATGGCATGACGAGGCCGTCCAGCCCTTCTATGCGTGGATCGGGAAGACGGTCTTCGGCATCGAGATCACGGTGTTCCCGAACGGCTCTGGCGACACGACCTACAGCTGGGTTCAGTTCGCGTCGCACCTCGTGTTCGCCGTCGCCGCCGCCGCCGTGTGGAGCGCGATCGACTGGCGGCGGCCGTCGTACCCGTGGCTGAAGGACGGCCTGTGGATCGCGATGCGATTCGTTCTCGCGAGCGCGATGTTCGGCTACGGCATCAACAAGGTCTTCGGCCTTCAGTTCCCCGAGCCCGGGATGCAGCGGCTGCTGCAGGACTACGGCGACTCGTCGCCGATGGGGCTCCTTTGGACTTTCATGGGCGCGAGCCAGCCCTATGTCATGTTCGCGGGCTGGATGGAGACGATCGGCGGACTGCTGCTCTGCTTCCGCCGCACGCAGCTTGTCGGCGCGCTCTGGACCGCGGGCGTGATGGCGAATGTGTTCGTGCTCAACATGTTCTACGACGTGCCGGTCAAGATCTACTCGTTCCATCTGCTCGCGCTCGCGATGGTGATCGCTGCGCCCGACATGCCGCGGCTCGTGCGCATGTTCCTGCTGAACCGGCCCGTTGCGCGCGCGGATCTGCGCGGACCGTGGACGAACAAGATCCTGCGGCGCATCGCGCTCGGCGTCAAGCTCGCGTGGGTCGGGTTCACAGTGCCCTTCATGTTCTGGCAGATGTCGGAGATGCGGTACACCTACGGCGCGCTCGCGCCGCGCGGCGAGCTCGACGGCACCTGGGAAGTGCGCGAGTTCCGACGCGATGGCGTCGAGCTGCCGCCGCTCGTCACCGATGCGACGCGCTGGCGCTACCTGACGCTGATCGACCGGACCGAGTGGAAGCAGGGGATCGTGACGCATATGAAGGGCGTGAACGCGCGCTGGGCGCTCGGGATCAAGGACGCCACGCTCGAGTTCCGCGAGATGACCGTCGCGGCCGGCGACGACCCGTCGAAGGCGCCGCTCGTCGGCACCCTCGCCTTCACGCGCGATGGCGAGAAGACGCTGCGCCTCACGGGCGAAGTCGCGGGCGCGCGCATCGAGGCCGTCTGCGAGCGGCTCGATGCGAAGGACTTCCTGCTCATGAATCGTGGATTCCAATGGGTGAACGAGTATCCGTTCAACCGATGACGGGGGTCGACGGCGCGCGTGGTACGCTTGACGCGGATGCGTTGCATCGACTGCGATTTCGACCTCGAGCGAATCTCCGAGCCGCGCTGCCCCGAGTGCGGGCGCGGGTTCGATCCACAGGACGGCGGGACCTTCATCGGGCCCGGGCACACGCGATTCAGCCGTCGGCTTGCGCAGGCGCCCGGGTGGCCGATGTTCGTGCTGGCATCGCTGGTAGC
>JBIKWD010000160.1:0-7625 GCA_044356505.1 Phycisphaerales bacterium | reverse complement strand
TTCGCGGTCAGCGACGGCGGCTTTCCGGTGACGGCGATGCGGGGATCGACCGGATGCAGCACGGGTGCGCCGTCGGGCCTGAACGTCGAGACGGGGCCGAGTTCCGCGAGCTCGCGCTCGAACTGCCTCGCGAGACCGTGATGTTCGGGGCGCTGGTGCGAGGAAGCATGGTGGGAAGAAGCATGGTGCGTGAAGCCATGCTGCGCTGCGTTGTCGTGGGTGCCGCCGTGCTCGGCGGGCGCCTGAAGGCGCTCCGTCTCGATCGAGACCGAACGGAACGCGCCATCGGCGCGGACAGCGAGCTGCCGGAGCGCGGATGCGAAGCCGTGCATGTCGGAGGAGAGTTCCTCGCGCACGCCGCTTGCGATCGCCTCGGTGAGGGGTCGGACGCTCGCCGGCGATGGATCCCGCAGGATCGGTCCCCAGACCGAAAGGTCGGCGAGCACCGGCTGGGCGGCGTCGGTGATCGCGCGGATCGACTCGCCGGTCGACGCGGCGTGATCCGCACGCTCGACGAGTTCGCCCGTGAGACGCTCGCTCTTCTGGACGAGCCAGCCGAGTTCGTCGCGCATCCGGCGCATGTCGCCGTGGACGACCTCGCGCGCGGCGGAGAGCTCGTGGATGAGCTTGCCGAGCACTTCCCGGAGGGCGGTCGCGTCGCCCACGCGAGCGGCGAGCGACTCGATGAGCCGCAGGCTCTCGGCGGAAAGACCGGCAAGCGCGGCGGTCGCGCGCTCGGAGCGCTCGATCATCTCGCCGGCCTCGGTCATGCGCGCGAGCGACTGCTCCGTGCGCGCAGTCACGGCGTCCGCGCGCGAGATCATCGTGTCGATGTGGGCGAGGCGCTGGCCGAACTCGCTGTCGACCGCGGCGAGCGCCGTGTTGGCCGCCTGCTCGATGCGGGCCTCGACTTCCTTGACCCGGTCGACGCGCCACGCGAGCTCGGACTCGAGCCGCGCGATCGCCTCTGCGGCGAGCCGCGTCGCACGATCCTCGGCCGCCGCGGCCGCGCGCTCGATGCGCGCCTCGAGCTCCGCCGCGAGGCCGCCCTGGCGCGCGAGGACCGCGTCGAGGCGGGCGGCGAGTTCCGCATCGAAGCGCTCGACCAGGTTCCGCTCGCGGTCGTCGATCAGCCGCTGCGCCTCGGTGAGCCGCGCGACATGCGCCTCGGTCTCGGCGAAGACGCGTTCGCCGGCTGCGCTGGTGGCCGCGACCGAGTCGGTGCTGGCGCGCGCGAGCCGGTCGACCTGCGCGTCGCACAGGCTGCGGATCGCGGAGAGCCGTTCGTCCGACGCCTGGACGGCGTCGAGGTCGGCGCGCCTGAGGCGCTCAAGCTGGGCGTCGAGTTCGCCCTGGAGCCGCGCGAGCTTCTCCTGCGCAAGCTGCTCGGCACCCGACTCGAACTGGCGGAAGCGCTCGCGCTGCGCGTCGAGGCCCCTCGCGATCTCCTCGATCTTCTCGGCGACGATGCGGTCGATCTCCGACCGCAGCGTCGTCTGAGAGTCGCCGAGCGTGCCGGCGACGACGCGCTCGAACTCGTCGATCGCCTCGACGGCACGGCTCGCCATCGACTCGCCGCGCGCGCTCTGCACGTCGAACGCCTGCAGCATGCGTACGCCGAGCTTCAGCCGCTCCTCGAGATCGGACGTCAGCTGCGCGCCGCGCTCGGTGCTGCCGTAGTAGTCGTTGAGCCGCGACTCGAGCTTCGGAAGCGCGGCCTCGGCGCGCTGCACGAGGTCGGAGAGGCGAGTTGCGGTGGCATTCGCGGGACCCGTCGCGACGGGAGCCGCGGTGGAGCCGCGCGGCGGCGCGACCGACACGGGCGTCGCGGGCGTGGGCAGCTGCGACGAGCGCACCGGAATGAACTTCGGCGCGCCCTCGAAGGAGCGCGACATGTCGAACGGTTTCAGGCCGGATGCGGGCTTCCCCGCGCCTTGCGAGCCATCACGCGACGAACCATCGGGCTGTGTGTTGTTCTGTTCGAGCATGTCCTTCGCTCGCGAGGGGCGTCCTGCCCAATTGAGAACTCACGTGAGAACCTCGTCTTGAAACCGACGAGGCTCGGCGACGCGCATGTGGGACAAGCCCGCAGGAAGCTTCGCCAACTCCAAAGCGGGCGCAGTTTCGCACGAAACTCGGAATCATGGACCGAGAATCAAGAATGTTGGCGAAGTTTTTCGCTCAACGTCCCCGGCGCGGCGCACGGCCCCGTGGCTTTCCGCTGCGCGCAGATCCCGCCTTCGACTCTCCGCCGCGACTCCGCCGATCATCGCGGGAGCGCGGCGACGCGGGCTTGACCGGCGCCTGCTTCGAAGTGGCCTTGCGCGGGGTTGGCTTCACGGGAGCCTTCGCCTTGGAGCCGGACCCGACCCGCGCGGGACCGCCGCGGGCCGGCGGGGCGGCTGGGGCGGGCGGCGTGGCTTCGGCCGCCATCCGCTGCTCGCGCTCGACGCGTTCGGCGGCCCACTCCGCCATCGAGCGTCGGGGGGCGCGCGGGGCCAGGCGGGCGCCGGGGTCCTCGGACTTCGAGGAACGCATGAGCTGGTCGACCTCGCGCGGCGTGAGTTCGCGCCACTCGCCGACTGCGAGCCCCTTGAGCCTGAGCGGTCCGAACGACGTCCGGCGCAGCTTCTTCACCGGGTGACCGATCTCGAGCATGAGCGGTCGGATCTGCAGGTTCCTGTGCTCGCACAGCGTCAGGTGCAGCACCGTGTTCTCTCGGTCGCGGCTGATCAGCTTCAGCGAACTCCGCATCTCGCTCCTCTTCCCGCTCCGGTCGGCGGCGAAGATGGTGCGCTCGATCTCGCCGATGGCGCCCTCGTCGAGGCGGCCATCGACGGTCACGTCGTAGCCCTTCTCGACGAGGTAGCGGGGGTGGGTGAGGCGGTTGGCGAAGGCGCCGTCGTTGGTGAGGATCAGGAGCCCCGAGGTGTCGAGGTCGAGGCGGCCGACGCAGTAGAGCCGTGGCTTCGCGGGGTGCTGCACGAGGTCGATCGCCCGCGGCCGCCCTTCGGGATCGCTGTTGGTGCAGACGGTGCCGCGCGGCTTGAACAGCACGATGTAGAAGTGCTTCTCGGCCTTGCGCAGCGGCCGGCCGTAGACCTCGACCCGGTCCGCCGCCGGGTCGACCCACGCGGGCAGCCTGTCGACGACCTTCCCGTTCACGGTGACGGCGCCCGCGAGCACCAGCTCCTCGCACTCGCGGCGGGCGGCGACGCCGGCGTCGGCCATCACGCGTTGCAGGCGCACCCCGCGGTCCTTGTCGGCGAACTCGCCCTGCGGTCGGGTGGATTGGCGGGGCTTGCGCGGGGAACTCATCGGCGCAGTGTACGAGCCGTGCGAATCGCGCGCGGCGGTCGGCTATCCTTCCGTCATGCCTCTCTACGAGTACGAGTCGATCGAGGACGGCGAAGTGATCGAACTTCTCCGCCCGATGAAGGACGCCGATCTTCCGGTCGAGGACCCCGCGGGTCGCGGTCGGATCTTCCGGCGGCGCATGTCGGTCTTCGGTGTCGCCGGCGGTGCCGAGGTGTCGTCCGGACAACCGGCGGGCGGCCACGTGCATTCGGCCGGCTGCGGCTGCGGCAAGCCGATGGGAAGTTGCGGTCTCGGATGAAATCAGCAGCCACGAGAGTCGAGTCGTCGGGAACGCGCACGGTCATTCACGGAGTGGACTTCTCGGGCGCGGACGGCGGCGGTGCGGCCAAGATCCGCGTCGCCGAGCGCGAGCTCGCGCCGAGGAGCGCCGTGGCCGTGCGCTCGCGGATCGATCGCAACGGTCTTCGCAAGGCCATTCTCGAGAGCGCCCGCGATGGCCGGGCGCACCTCTGGCGGATCGACGCGCCCTTCGGCCTGCCGGTCGAGTGTTTCGCGGAGGAGCGCCCCGAGGGTTTGGGCGACGGTCCGCTGACCTGGATGGCGATCGCCGAATGGATGGCGGGCTTCCAGACCGCGCGCGAGTGGCGCTCGGCCATGCGCGAGCTCTCGCGCCGGGAGCCGAAGCGCGCCTGCGACCGCGCGCTGCTCACGCCGCTCGCGCCGATGAACCTGCGGGTCTTCAAGCAGACCTTCACCGTCATCACAGAGGTGCTCCTTCCGCTTGCGCGCGAGGGTGTCGCGATCGAGCCCGTGTCGATGCCGTCGGATCCTGCTTCGGCGCGCACGCGCGTCGTCGAGGGCTGCCCCGCGAGCGTCCTGCGCCACCGCGGCTGGCCGCACAAGGGCTACAAGGGCGGCGGCGAACCGCCCCGCGTCGTCCGCGAGGAGATCATCCGGCTGCTGCGGAAGGACGGCCTCGAGATCGCATCGCAGACCGCGGTCGAGGCGATCCATGACGTGGAGGGCGATCTCCTCGACGCCCTGATCCTCACGACCGCCCCGATCGAGCCGCCGGCGGATGGCCTTCCGACCGAGGCTCTCGTGGAGGCCTGGGTCTACTGACCTTTGCGCCGAGCCATGGCAGCGCCCGCAGCCGACATCCTTGCGCAGACCCTTCGGGTGAACGAGACGTTCTTCTCGATCCAGGGCGAGTCGACATGGGCGGGTTGCCCGTGCTTCTTCGTGCGCCTGTCGGGCTGTCCGCTGCGCTGCCACTACTGCGACACCGAGTATGCGTTCCGCGAGGGTGCTCCGCGGTCGGTGCAGACGATCCTCGATGAAGTGAGGGCGTCGGGTGCGACGGTCGTCGAGATCACGGGCGGCGAGCCTCTCGCGCAGAAGCGCGCGTTCGATCTCATCGCGCTGCTTTGCGAGGAAGGCTTCACCGTTCTCATCGAGACCTCGGGTGCGGTCGACATCCGTCCCTGCCACCCGGAGGCGATCCGCATCCTCGACATCAAGACGCCCGGCTCGGGCGAGGCCGCGCGCAACCTCTGGTCGAACCTCGACGACCTCCGGCCGCACGACGAGGTGAAGTTCGTGATCGTCGACCGCGCCGACTACGAGTGGGCCCGCGCGAGGATCAACGAGCATCGGCTCGCCGCGCGCTGCCGCGCCGTGCTGATGAGCCCCGCGTTCCCGCAGAAGAAGGGGCTCGAGATCCTCGGCTGCCCCGGGCTCGATCCGCGGCTGCTCGCCGAGTGGATCCTCGAGGATCGCCTGCCCGTGCGGCAGCAGACCCAGTTGCACAAGTTGATCTGGGATCCCGGCACACGGGGGGTGTGAAGATTTGCCGGTGACGCGGGCGCTGCGGTTGCGCGCGATCTGAGCCGCGGCTGCCGGCGGCACCCGACGCTGGCGCAGCAAGCAACAAAGGGAGCGGCCACAGCCGCGACCGCTCACGAAACCACCGCTCCAACCACGCAACAGGCCCCGCTTGCGCGGGGCCTGTGGAATGCCCAGGAGAGGACTCGAACCTCCAAGGTTGTTACACCACCAGCACCTCAAGCTGGCGCGTCTGCCAATTCCGCCACCTGGGCAGGTGGGGTCCCGCGCGGCTTGGGGCGCTTCGGGGGACGGGGAGATTAGCCGATTCAGAAGTCGCAGGCAAGCCCTTCGGCCGCGACGGAACCCGAGGCAAAAAGGACGCAGGGATCCCGTTCGGGGATCCCTGCGCGCGAAATCGACATGCAGCGTCCGGGGCGCTCAGCCCCAGTTCGAGAGCATCAGAGCGAGGTCCGCGGCATCGGTCGTGCCGTTGCCGTCGAGATCGCTCGCGCCCGCGCCGCCCCAGCCGCCGAGAAGCACGGCAAGGTCGGCGCCGTCGACGGCTCCGTCACCGTTGAGGTCGCCCGGCTCGGCGCAGCTGAGCAACCTCATCCGCACCTCGTCGACGGCGGCCTCGATCAGCGAGCCCGTGCCCGCGTCTTCGGCGATGAAGCGGATCCTGACCTGGTCGGTCGGCGTCACGAAGTCGGACACGCGGAACTCCTTGAAGATCCAGCCGCCGTCGACTTCGGGACCGGTCGGGCCGACGGTCTCGAGCGGCACCCACGTCGCGCCGTTGTTGTTCGAGATCTGCACGCGCAAGACGTCGGCGTTCGGCGAACCGCCCCGCGAGTTCGAGTACCAGCGGCTGTAGTTGACGAAGGCGACTCCGCCGAGCGCATTCATCGTCGGCGAGGTGAGCGTGGTGAGTCCGCCGTCGACGTCGGCCTGGCCGAGCGCGCCTCCGGAGGTTCCTTGACCCGTGAAGAAGCAGTTGACGCCCGGCGCCGCGGTCACGTCGTTCTCAGGCTGCACCTGCACGCCACCGCTCGTCGTTCCGATCGGATCTGCACGGACCCACTGGCCCGCCGTCGCGGTGTCGCCCGCGCTCGAGAGCGTCCAGCCGAGGTTGGTCTCGACCGTGTCTGCGAACGGCGTCGACGAGCCGGTCGCGGCGACGGCCGAATACAGGGTCGTCGGCGCGTTCGACGGGCTCAGCACCGTGGTGCCGGACGACGCCTGCGCCGAGAAGTAGTACTGGATGTTCGAGCCGCATGTGGCCGCGGGGAGCGTCGCGACGTACTGGTTCGTGCCGGTAGACGCCATCGCCACGTTGGTGAACGCGCCCGAGCCGCCGACGCGGTAGAAGAGCTGTCCGCTGCCTGCCTGCGGGGTGCCGCCGAGAGCGTTGACCGAAACTGCGATCTCGGTGCCGCCGCCGGGATTCGACGACGTCGGCAGTCCGTTCGGGAACGTGATGTCGATCAGCTGGAGCTCAGGGGCGGGCATGCTGTGGTCGCTGAAGCCCTGGTTGATCTGGTTGTAGTGCGGCGTGCCGTTGTTGATGTTCGCGTCGTTGTCGTCGATCGTCAGGAAGTCGATCGTGATCGCGGGCGTGATCGAGGTGCCCGTGTGCAGCAACACCGAGTTGATGGCGAGGTCGGAGATGATCTCGCGGTAGGTCGTCGGATGGGTGGTCGCGAGATAGGTCCGCGTGCTCCAGACGCAGCCCGAGAGCAGGGTTCCGCAGGTGTGGATCGCGCTGCCGGCCGACGAGCAGTTGGTCGCGGAGTACTGGTTGGTGTTGTCGGCGTTGCGGATTCCGGAGGTGCAGGAGCTCTGGTTGAATCCGAGCGCAAGCTGCGAGGTGTCCGTGACGAGGACGCCCATCACGTCGCTGAAGCCTTCGCCGTAGGCGCCTTGGCCCGATCCCGCGCGGTTCACGATGTGGTGGCCGAACTCGTGGTGCACGACGACGCTGAAGGCCGTGTTGTTGCAGCCGCCGCCCGACGGGTAGAAGTTGATCGAGCTGCCGTCGTAGAACGCGTTGCAGCTGCCCGAGACCATCACGTTGATCGGGAATCCCGTCTGCGTGGCGATCGTCGGGAACGTCGGGACGTAGGCGAGGAGGTAGTCGCGGACGATGTTGGCGTGGAGGTAGGCGTTGACTTCGGCGCGCTCGTCCTGGAGCGTGTTCGCCGCGTTGTGGACGATCTCGACGGCGCCGCCGGAGGAGGTCACCGCCAGCGAACTCTCGCCGCCCGCCGCGTCGTTGACGTTGAAGAACTGGCCGGCCGTCGCGAGGCTCGAGGTCAGCGTGAGCGTCGCGCCCGTCGCGTTCGGGATCGTGACGACGCCCTGCGCGTTCGCGAAGTAGGTGTTGGCGCCGACGGTGACGCGCGCGTACGGAAGCGCTGTCGCCGCCTCGGGGTTGCACGCGTCCGCTGCGTTGCCCTGCGTGGCGACGCCGCGGACGGTCG
>JBIKWD010000015.1:0-28092 GCA_044356505.1 Phycisphaerales bacterium | reverse complement strand
AAGGCGTCGCAAACCGCAGGATCGGAGCGACACGAGCGGAAATCTCGGAATCTTGGGCTAGATTTACGGTCTGCGCGGCGGCGTCCTGACGCGTTTCAAGCGCCGTTTCCGCTTCGCCTGACAAGAACCTGTCCAACGGCATCATCGTTTCCCCAGAAGGAGAGTCCAGAAAGATGCGTACCACCCTCTCGCTCGTCGCGACGCTCGGCGTCGTGTCCGCCGCCAACGCCCAGAGCATCATCCTCGACGGCGCCGCCGACAAGGCGTACGGCGCTCCGGTGATCGTGCAGAACACCCAGACCCAGTTCGGCGACTCGAACCTCGGCGTCGTCGACTTCGCCAACGGCAGCGAGATCGACGCCGCCTACGCGAAGATCGACGGAGGGTTCCTCTTCCTCCTCGTCGCTGGCAACCTCGAGTCGAACTTCAACAAGCTCGAGGTGTTCATCGACGCCGTGAAGGGCGGCCAGAACCGGCTCCGCGGCAACAACCTCGACGTCGACTTCAACGGTCTCAACCGCATGGGCGACGACGGCAGCGGCAACGGCCTGACCTTCGACAAGGGCTTCGCGGCCGACTTCTGGGTCGGCATCACCTGCGGCGCTTCGCCGCTCGCCGCGTTCATGAACCGTGCCACGCTGCCGACCAAGGGCAACGGAGAGGGCGGCTACCTCGGGACCGGCGGCGCTGGCCTGACGGGCGCCGTCGTCGACTTCGTCGACCAGAATCCCTCGGGTGCCGGCTTCGGCTACGGGCTCGACAACTCGAACATCGCGGGCGTCGGCGGCGGCACCGACATCGCGTCGGGCTCGGGCGTGACCACGGGCGTCGAGTTCAAGATCCCGCTCTCTGCGATTCCGGGCTACTCGGGCGGCGACCTCAAGATCTGCGTGTTCATCAACGGCCAGGGCCACGACTTCCTGTCGAACCAGGTCCTCGGACCGATCGGCGGCGGCGGCAACCTCGGCGAGCCGCGCAACGTGAACTTCGCCAACATCCCCGGCGACCAGTTCTTCGTCGTCAGCCCGACGTCCGCGCCCGCCTGCCCGGGCGACTACGACAACAGCGGCGCCATCGACGCCTCCGACCTCGCGACGCTGCTTGGCGCGTGGGGCACGGCCGCCGGCGACATCACCGGCGACGGGGTGACCGACGCGGGTGACCTCGCGACCCTCCTCGGGGCGTGGGGCGACTGCGTCTGACCGCTCCTTGGAGCCTTGAACCTCGGGACGGCCGCGCGATTGGCGCGGCCGTCCTCTTTTTTGCGGGGCCTTTTGGCCTCGTCGCGGCGCCGCTCGCGAACCCGAGCGCATCGAGGCTGTATCAACCGTCTCGCCAAACGGCGGAGCGTCTGGCGTACAGTGCACCTCCCAGACCCGCAGGTGCGGGTCGACCTCAATCGGAGTCGAATCCACCGATGGCATCGCTTTCCCGTACTTACATCGCGCTTCTTCCCTGCCTCGCGACGGCCGTGTCCTCGGCCCAGCAGGAGCTTCCGCCCTTCGCGGACGTCTCCAAGAACTTCGAGCGGGTCGTCTCGAGCTCGGACGGCGCGTCGCTCTTCAACCTCTTCCTCAACCGGAAGGACGAGCAGATGCTCGCCGAGCTTCCGCGCGGTTGGGACAAGATGCGGTTCCTCATCGCAGCGACCCCGTCGGGCGGCGAGATCTTCGCGGGACTTCAGGGCCCCGAGAAGTATGTGTTCTGGCGTCAGTACGGCAACCGCCTCGCGCTCATCCAGCCGCAGCTCGACGTGCGGTCGACCGGCGAGCAGTCCTCGAAGGACTCGGTGCAGCGCATCTTCACCGACAACGTCCTGCTCGAGGTGCCGATCGTGGCGATGGGGCCGAACGGTCAGCCCGTGATCGATCTCGACGGCATGCTTGTCGGACAGTCGCAGCAGCTCGTGGGTCTGCCGCTCAACGCGCGCCTTGCGAAGGTCGCGAAGGCGAAGAGCTTCCCGAAGAACCTCGAGATCGCGATCGAGGCGCCCGATCCCAGCGGGAAGTTCAAGGTCGTGCACTACTCGATCTCGATGCTTCCCGAGAACACCGGCTACAAGCCGCGGGTCGCCGACGACCGCGTCGGCTACTTCCTGACGGGCTACCGCGACCTCGGGCTCTATGGCACCGAGACGAACGCCACGCGCTACATCAACCGCTGGAACCTTCAGAAGCGCGATCCGAAGCTGTCGCTCTCCCCGCCGAAGGAGCCGATCATCTTCTACGTCGAGTACACGGTCCCTGTGCGCTACCGCCGCTGGGTCCGCGAGGGCGTGCTGCAGTGGAACGAGGCGTTCCGCAAGATCGGGATCGACAACGCCATCGAGGTCTACCAGCAGGACGAGGTGACCGGCGCGCACATGGACAAGGACCCGGAGGACGTGCGCTTCAACTTCGTCCGTTGGCTGAACAACGACGTGGCCACCGCGATCGGCCCAAGCCGCGCGCACCCGATCACGGGCGAGATCCTCGACGCCGACATCGTGCTCACCGACGGCTGGATCCGCGCGTTCTACAGCTGGTACGACGACCGCCCGATCGAGGTCGCCACCAGCCTGACGCCCGAGACCCTCGTGTGGCTCGAGTCGCACCCGCAGTGGGATCCGCGCATCCAGCTTCTTCCCGCGAGCGAGCGCCAGAACGTGCTGCTCGAGCGCCAGAAGCGCGCGGCCGCCGGCGACCTTGATCCGGCCGACAGCCGAAAGGATCCCGCGATCGCGGCGAGCCCCGAGCTGCGCGCGATCTCGGAGTGGTACAAGGTCGCGGGCGGCGAGTCGCACGACCACTCGAAGTGCGGCTCCATGTGCTTCGCCGCGCGCGGCCTCGCCAACAACATGGCGATGGCCAGCATGGTGTTCGACGTGCTTTCGCTCGACGAGCAGACCGTCGATCCGAACGCGCCGAAGGTCGAGACGCTCGACGGCGTGCCCGAGTCGTTCGCGGGCCCGCAGCTCGCGCACCTCGTCGCGCACGAGGTCGGCCACACGCTCGGCCTGCGCCACAACTTCAAGGCGTCCTCGCTCTACACCCTCGACGAGATCAACTCGGACAAGGTGAAGGGCAAGCCGCTCGCCGCCTCGGTGATGGACTACATGTCGACGAACTTCAACATCGACAAGGACCAGATCCAGGGCGACTACACGATGGTCGGCATCGGCCCCTACGACATGTGGGCGATCGAGTACGGCTACACCTTCGACGATCCGGCGAAGGTCGCCGCGCGCACCGGCGAGCCGGGCCACGCGTACCTGACCGACGAGGACACCGGCGGGCCCGATCCGCTCGCGCGGCGCTACGACTTCTCGAAGGATCCGCTCGACTACGCGAAGGCCGAGATCGAGCTGGTCAAGATGCTGCGTTCCGCGATCCTTGAGAAGTACGTGAAGAACGGCGACAGCTGGGAGCGCGCTCGCAAGGGCTACCTCAAGACGCTGCGGAAGCAGCGCTCGACCATCGACATGATGGCGCCATGGGTCGGCGGCACCTACGTGAGCCGCGCCAAGAAGGGCGACCCGAACACGGGCGATCCGCTGGTGCCCGTCGAGGTCGAGAAGCAGCGCGCGGCGCTCAAGTTCATCATCGAGACCGCGTTCCGCGACGAGGCGTACGGCCTCACGCCCGAGCTCGTCAACAAGATGACGGTCGAGAAGTGGATGGACAATCCGCGCGGCTTCATGACCGAGAGCACCTGGCCGATCAACGACCAGATCGCGGGCACGCAGTCGATGACGCTCACGATGCTCCTCAATCCGACGACGCTCAGCCGCGTCTACGACAACGAGAAGCGCGTGCCGGCCGACCAGGACGCGTTCACGCTGCCCGAGCTGATGACGTCGCTCTCGACCGAGATCTTCCAGGAGATCTCGCCGTCGAAGCTCGGGTCGAATGATCCGCGCAAGCCGATGATCACCGCGTTCCGCCGCAACCTGCAGGCCGACTACACCGACCGTCTCATCGCGGTCGCGACCGGCAAGGCCGGCCTGCCGCGCGTGGCGCGCCAGCTGTCGGCGCAGGAGCTCCGCGGTCTCAAGGAGAAGCTCGATGCGACGGTCGCGAAGGCCGGCACCGGCAACTGCGATCCGTACACGCGGGCGCACCTGGCGGACCTCAAGGACCGCACCGACGCGGCGCTCGACGCGATCGTCGTGATGAACTGATCGCATCCGCGCAGCTGCAAGAACCCCACCCGGCCCCGCGCAAGCGGGGTCGTTTCTTTTTTGCGGCACCGATCAGGCTTCAATCCCGGCGGACATGCCCGTATCCTGCGGTTCATGCGATCCGCCGCGGTCATGCTCGGCGCCACGACCCTCGCGCTGCTTGCGAGCGCGGGGATGCATGCGCGGCACGAGGCGGCGTCGGTGCGCAGTGCCCCGGCTTCCGAGGCGGCGCCCGTCGACTTCGCGAAGGACGTGCTCCCGATCCTCGCCGCGCAGTGCTTCCGCTGCCATGGCGGCGTGCGCGAGATGGCGGGACTCAACCTCTCCGACCATGCCCGCGTGACCGAGCCGCTCAAGAGCGGGCGTACCGCCGTCGTGGCAGGGGAGCCGGCGGAGAGCGAGCTGCTTCGGCGCGTCGCCAGCAGCGATGCGAACAAGCGAATGCCGCCCGAGGGCACGCCGCTGTCGCCCGACGAGATCCGCGTCGTCGAGCGATGGATCGCGCAGGGCGCGCCATGGGGGACGCACTGGGCGTTCCTGCCGCGGAGCGAGCCTGCGGAGCCGGAGGTCGGCCGCACGGCGTGGATCGCACGGCCCCTCGACCGCTTCGTGCTCGCAAGGCTCGAGTCGGCGGGGCTCGCGCCGGCGCCCGAGGCCGACCGCGCGACGCTCGCGCGGCGTGCGGCGCTCGACCTCACGGGCCTCCCGGCGCCCGACGCGCTGCGCGATGCATTCCTCGCGGACGATCGGCCTGACGCCTACGAGCGGTTCGTCGACGCGCTCCTCGCGAGCCCCGCGTACGGCGAGCGGTTCGCACGCGTGTGGATGGACCTCGGCCGCTACGCCGACACGCAGGGCTACGAGAAGGACAACCGCCGCGACATCTGGGCGTGGCGCGACTGGGTGATCGACGCGCTCAACGCCGACGTGCCGTACGACCGGTTCGCGGTGCGCATTCTGGCGGGGGACATGCTGGTCGAGGACGGGAAGAGCGTCGCGAGCGAGGCCGACCGCCTCGCGACCGCGTTCCACCGCAACACGCTGACGAACACCGAAGGAGGCACCGACAACGAGGAGTTCCGCATGGCCGCGGTGTTCGACCGCGTGTCGACGACCTGGCAGTCGTTCCTCGGCGTCACCTTCCAGTGCGCGCAGTGCCACGGACACCCGTACGACCCGTTCTCGCACCGCGAGTACTTCGGCTTCCTCGCGTATCTCAACCAGACCGAGGATGCCGACCGCGACGACGATCATCCGCGGCTCGAGGTCGAGCGCGCGGGCGTCAAGACGAGCGCGCCGATCCTGCGCGAATTCGCGGCGGAATCGCGGCGCAAGACGCATCTCCTCGCGCGCGGGTCGCTCTCGAGCCCGCAGGAGGAAGTGTCGCCCGCGGTGCCGGCCGCGCTCGGCGCCGTCGCCGAGGCGCAGCCCGGCGACCGGCTCGGCATGGCGCGTTGGATCGCGAACGCCGGGAACCCGCTGTTTGCGCGCGTGGCCGCCAACCGCGCGTGGGAACTCATGTTCGGCCGCGGCATCGTCGAGACGAGCGAGGACTTCGGCGTGATGGGTTCGGGCGCAAGCGACCAGGCGCTGCTTGACCATCTCGCGGGCGTGCTGGTCGCGCGCGGGTTCTCGACGAAGGCGCTGCTCAAGGAGATCGTGCTGAGCGCGACCTACCGGCAGAGTTCGGTCGTGACGGCGGAGGCGCTCGCACGCGACCCGGACAACCGGCTCTGGTCGCGCGCGCCGCGCGTGCGGCTCGAGGCCGAGCAGATCCGCGACACGGCGCTCGCGGTGAGCGGGCTGCTCTCGCGCAAGATCGGCGGGCCGCCGGTTATGCCGCCGCAGCCCGACGGCGTGTGGCAGGTCGTCTATTCGGGCGATGCGTGGAAGACGAGCGAGGGCGAGGACCGCTACCGCCGCGCGATCTACACCTTCCTGCGGCGTAGTTCGCCGTATCCGTCGTTCATCGCGTTCGACGCGACGAGTCGCGAGACCTGCACGGTGCGCCGCGTGCGCACGAACACGCCGCTTGCGGCCCTTGTCATGCTGAACGACCCCGTGTATCTCGAGGCGGCGCAGGCGCTCGCCGTATCGGCGCGCGCGCATTCGGACGACGCCGTCGCCGTGCGCGCGATGCTCGAGCGCGCGCTCGGGCGCGCCGCGTTCGACGACGAGGTCGTGCGGCTCGCGGCGCTCGTCGCCTCGGAACGTGCGCGCTATGCGGGGCGCGACGATCTCGCGCGCACGCTCGCGGGGCGCGCGGCCGAGGGATCCGTGGATCTCGCACGCGATGCGGCGCTGGTCGCGGCGGCGAACGTGATCCTCAATCTCGACGAGTTCCTCACGCGTTCCTGAGCCCTCCATGCAGCCGAGCGACTCCACGAATCCTCTCTCTGCGCAGACGCGGCGAACCTTCCTCGGAAGCCTCGCCGGCGGTGCCGCTGCGTTCAGCCTCGGCGGGATCGCGCTGTCCGAGATGCTCGCGCGCGAGGCGCGGGCGGCGGGCGGAGGCATCGATGCAGCCGATCCGCTCGCGCCGCGCGCCCCGCACTTCGCGGCGCGTGCGAAGAGCGTGATCTACATCCATCTCGCCGGCTCGCCGAGCCAGCTCGAGCTGCTCGACTACAAGCCCGAACTCGCGAAGTTCCATGGCGCGCCGTGCCCGGACGAGTACCTGAAGGGCGAGAAGTTCGCGTTCATCAAGGGGCATCCGACGCTGCTGGCGCCGCAGGCGACGTTCCGGCAGGCGGGGCGCGCCGGAATGTGGACGAGCGATCTCTTGCCGCATTTCCGCTCGGTCGAGGACGAGGTCTGCGTCATCAAGACGATGACGACCGACCAGTTCAACCACGCGCCCGCGCAGCTCCTGCTCCACACGGGCGAGGCGCGCTTCGGCGCCGCAAGCTTCGGCTCATGGGTCGGCTACGGGCTCGGCAGCGAGTCGCGCGACTTGCCCGCGTTCGTCGTCCTCGTGTCGGGCGACAAGACGCCGGACGCTGGAAAGAGCGTGTGGGGGAGCGGGTTCCTGCCGAGCGTGTATCAGGGCGTCCAGTGCCGCGCGTCTGGCGACCCGGTGCTGTATGTGAAGGACCCCGACGGCATGCTGCGCGAGACGCGCCGTGCGACGATCGACGCGATCGCGGATCTCGGCCGCGCGGGCTTCGCCCGGCACGGCGACCGCGAGACCGAGTCGCGCATCGCGCAGTACGAGCTTGCATACCGCATGCAGATGGCCGTGCCCGAGGCGATGGACCTCGCGCGCGAGAGCGGGGCGACGCTCGAGGAGTACGGCGCGCAGCCGGGCGCGCCGAGCCTCGCGAACTCGTGCCTGCTGGCGCGCAGGCTGGTCGAACGCGGCGTGCGGTTCGTGCAGCTCTACGACTGGGGATGGGACGGGCACGGCACCGGGCCGCACGACGACCTGCTCACGCAGCTGCCGAAGAAGTGCAAGGAGATGGACCAACCGGTCGCCGCGCTCGTGCGCGACCTGCGGCGCCGCGGCCTGCTCGACGAGACGCTCGTGATCTGGGGAGGCGAGTTCGGCCGCACGCCGGTCGCGGAGTTCCGCGACGGAAACAAGAACTTCCTGGGCCGCGACCACCACCCGCATGCCTTCACGATGTGGATGGCCGGCGGAGGCGCGCGGGGCGGCACGGTGTACGGCGAGACCGACGAACTCGGGTACCGCATCGCACGCGCCCCGGTGCGCGTGAAGGACTTCCAGGCGACGGTGCTGCATCTCCTCGGACTCGACCACCTGCGCCTTGGCCATATGCATGCCGGTCTCAACCACCGCCTGACGGGCGTGCAGGGCGACGCACAAGTTGTGCGTGGTCTACTGGCCTGAGCCCCAAAGTCAATCCGACGCACTGGTGCACGGCACGTGCCAGTCAGTGCCAGGCACTGCACGGCACGTGCCGTGCACGGTTGTCCGAGCACAGGGCGGTCGCAGCGGCGGCGGTCGCGGCGGCCCGCATGCAGGTGCACGGCACGTGCCAGTCAGTGCCAGGCACTGCATGGCACGTGCCGTGCACGGGTCGGGGCGGCACGGGTCAGAGCGACCGCTCGATGGCGCCTCACCGCGCGCGCTTGTTCTCGATGTCGATCGCGTAGACGCCCGTCGTCGCCGTTACGAACAGCGTCCTGCCGTCCTTGCCGCCGAGCGCGCAGTTCGAGGTTCGCTCCGGGAAGCGGATCTGCCCGAGCGCCTTGCCCTCCGGCGAGATCACGAAGATCGCCGCCCGCGGCGGCACCGCAACGTAGAGATTGCCCTCGTCGTCGACCGCGAGGCCGTCGCCGCCGATCGTCTCGCGCGTTCCCGGCGGAATCTTGTAGAACTCTCGCCCCGCGCCGAGCTTGCCCGGGCCCTCGATCGGGTACGCCATGATCGTGAGCGAGAGGTAGGGGACGACGTAGAGCGTCTTGCCGTCGGCCGAGAGGTTGATGCCGTTCGGGCCGCGCAGCTTCGCGTCGGAGATCACCTCGACCGCCTCGTTCGCGCCCTTGCCCAGGAAGTAGACCGCATCGGGCGGCGCACCTTCGCGGCGCCGGCCGAGCACCGGCGACGTGAACCAGATGCCGCCGTCGTCATCGACCACGAGATCGTTGAGCCGGCCAAGCGCAGCGCCCGTCTTCTCATGCAGCTCTGCGCGCTTGTCGCAGACGACCGCGATCGCGCCCGACGCCGGATCGATCGTCGTGATCGCGCCGGGGTTCGCCTGCGCGCCGTACAGCGTGCCGTCCTTCGCAAGGTAGAGCCCGAAGGTGCCGTTCGACTTCGTCGTCAGCGACTTCGCGCCCATCGGGTCGAGGCGCAGGATCTCGTTCGCCGGGATGTCGACGAAGTAGACGGTTCCGTCGGGCGCGCACGCCGGGCCCTCCGTGAAGTTGTGGCCTTCCGACCACTTGTAGATCGGCGTGCCTTTCTTCACGATGCCCGGGATGTCCTCGCCGGCCTCGCTGTCCTTGCGAGGCCACTTCGCCGCGAGCACGGGCGCCGACGGCGGAGTCGTCGCGGTCGGGGCGCCTGCTGGCGAGGTCTGCTGCATGCACAACGCTACGGCAAGGGTGAACAGGCTCATGGCGGGATCCTTCCTTGTCAGGGCTTCGCGGCGACCGCAGGCTTCGCCGCGACCGCGACATCGACCAGCATGCCGGGCTGCAGGAACGCCGGCGGGTTCTCGACCGCGTAGATCACCTGCATCACGCGGGTGTCGATCCGCTCCGCGTTCTCGCCGGTCAGCGTCTTCTTCGGCTGGACGTCGGGCACGATGCGGACAAAGCGCAGCTGCACCTGCAGGCGGCTGCCGCCGCGGATCGTCGCGACCGCCTTGCCTGCGGCGTCGAAGCGCCAGCTGTCGAGCTCGTCGATGTCGGTGCGGACGTGCAGCGTCGAGATGTCGCCAAGGCGCATGAGCGCGCTCGCGTTCGGCCCAGCGGCCTTGTACTCGCCGACGTGGGCATCGAGCTTGAGCACCGTACCCGCGATCGGAGCGCGCACGACGAGGAGTTCGCGCGCGACCTCGGCCTCGCGCATCTGGCTCTCCGCGACGGCGACCTGCGACTGCACGGCCGCCGCATCGGCCGCGGCCGCGGCCGCGTCGCCTTGGGCCACCGCGATCTCCTCCGGATACGCGCCCGCCTTCACCCGCACGAGCTTCGCCTGCGCCTCCTCAAGCTGCGCCTGTGCGATGCCGACCGCGGCCTCGAGCGTCGGCTGCTCGTTCGCCGCGGTCCCGCGCTCGGTGACGCGGATCAGTCGATCGAGCCTGCCCTGCGCGTCGGCAAGCGAGGCGCGCCGCGCTGCGACCACGGCCTCGGCTTCCGCAAGATCCTCGGCGCGCGGCTTCGCCCTCAGTTCGGCGACCCGCGCCTTCGACGCGTCGGCACGCGCGGCCGCCGCCGTGGCCTGCGCCCGCGCCGTCTCGACGGTCGCACGAGCGGTTGCGATGCGCGTCTCTGCGTCGCGCGGATCGATCTCGACGAGCGGTGCGCCAGCCGCGACGCGCTCGCCCTCGGCGACGAACACCTTCGTCACCACGCCGCCGACCTGCGCGCCAATCTGGATCGTCTCGCTCGACGGCTCGACGATGCCGACGCCCGCGACGCGGTCGGGGAAGGGGATCGCGGGCGGCGCGACCGGCTCCGCTCCCGTGCGTGGGGGCGTGTTGAACCGCGCGACCGCGACTGCGGTCAGCGCGAAGCCGCCGGC
This sequence comes from Phycisphaerales bacterium, assembly GCA_044356505.1. GTDB lineage: Bacteria > Planctomycetota > Phycisphaerae > Phycisphaerales > SM1A02 > QWPT01. Next base: position 17,719 of record JBIKWD010000015.1, on the reverse strand, counting down.
TGCGAGGATGGGAAGGGCGACGAGGCGAAACTTCATGGCGATTCCGTTTCTCCGTTCAAAGGCGCTGGTGCGGCTGCACGGAATGCTCGCCGCGCGAGATCCGGTCGACGACGCCGTCGTCCATGTGGGCGATCGAGTCGGCGAGGTGGAAGATGCGGTCGTCATGCGTCACGACGACGACGGCGCGGTCGGGTCGGCGCGAGCGGTCGCGGATGAGCGTCATCACGCGGCGTCCGAGCTCCGCGTCGAGCGCGCTCGTCGGCTCGTCGCACACGAGAAGCCTCGGATCGTGGATCAGCGCGCGCGCGATCGCCACGCGCTGCTGCTGTCCGCCCGAGAGCTTGAGCGGCGCGCTCTTGCCGCGGCCTTCGAGACCGAGCGTGGCGAGGAGTTCGTTCGCCTGCCGCACCGCGGCACCCACCGACTCGCCCTTCAGGACAAGCGGCACCGACACATTCTCGGCGACCGACAGCTGCGGCACGAGGTTGAACTGCTGGAAGATGAAGCCGACGGCATCGCGGCGCCACGCCGCGAGCGCATCGCGTCGGAGCTCGCCGAGGTCGCGCCCGAACACCGCAAGCTCTCCCTTGTCCCGCGAGAGCAGTCCCGCGAGGATCGAGATGAGCGTCGTCTTCCCGCAGCCCGAAGGGCCGACGAGCATCGTCAGCTCGCCCGCGGGGATGTCGAGGTCGACGCCGCGCAGCGCCGGCACGGCGTTCTCACCGCGGCCGAAGGTCTTCGCGACCGCACGCAGGCGGATCGCGGTGCCTGCCGGGGAGGCGGTGGAGATGGAGGTCGCGGTCGGCATCGTTCGTCGCTCTCCGTCGTTCACGGACCCTTGAACACATCGGCGGGGTCGAGCCGCACGACCTTCCACATCGAGATCACGCTTGCGAGGATGCAGATGACGAGCACGGCGCCCGCCGCGATGAGCGGAATCTGCCACAGCATCTTGAACGCGAGCTTGCCGCCCGCTGCGCTGAGACCGAAGGCGCTCACGGCGCCGAGACCGATCCCGAGGCCGAGGATGCCCGCGACGAGCGCCTGAAGCGCCACCATGCCGAGAAGCGTCCAGGTCGATGCGCCCATCGCCTTGAACGCGCCGAAGTAGCGCAGGTTGTCGAGCGTGAAGTTGTAGAACATCTGCCCGGCGATCGCGACGCCGACGAAGAACCCGAGCGCGATGGCGATGCCGAAGTTGATCGGGATGCCGGTCTCGCGCATCCAGTAGCCGAGCGTCCGCATCGAGTAGTCGTGGGGCTGCATCGCATCGAGGCCCGTTTCGTCCGTGATCCGCTCCGCGAGGGCGGCGGGGTCGATGTCGGGCGACGCCGTGACGAGCACCGCGCTCATCACGCGGCGCGACGGCGGCGCATAGGTGACGGCGCGCGAGTAGGTGGTGTAGATGGTCGGCGCCGCGACGAAGGTCTCCGCGCACTTCACGAGCCCGACGACGCGCGCGCGGCGCTCGTTCAGCTCGATGATGTCGCCGATCTCGACCGGGCGCTTCGGCCCCTTCGGGTCGAACACCTGGCCTGGCGCGGGCACGGCGCCGGGGGCGAGCGCCGCGGGGAAGAGCAGCTGCTGCTGGCTCGAGCCGACCTCGACCATCACCGCGTCCGGAAGCCGAAGGTCCGCGAGCGAGCCGGCGACGATCTCGGCGGGTCCGCCCGCAAGCGTGTCGTCGTCGATGCCGATCACATCGCACACCTTGCGCGAGCCGTCGGGCAGCGTCGCGACGAGCAGGCCCTTGTAGAGCGGCGCGGCCCAGTCGACGCCCGTCACGCCGCGCACGCGCTCGAGCGCGGTCGCACGCAGCGGCTTCGGCTCGTCGACATACGACTGCGTCGGGTCGAACACCCAGAGGTCGACATGCCCGACCTCGCCGATGAAGGCGAAGGTGCGGCTCATGAGCCCGACGAAGATCGAGGCCTGCTGCGCGATCAACAGCGACGCGAAGCCGAGTCCGAGGAGGATCCCGTAGAACTTCGCGCTGTCGCCAAAGAGCATCTTGATCGCAAACCGGAACACAGGTCACTCCTTGGGCGTGGTGCTCTCGGCGGTCGAACCTGTGGGGGGCTTCGCGGCCTCTTCCGCCTCACGCATAGCCTCATGCTTGGCCTCATGCTTGGCCTCGCGCCTGGCCTTCCACCACTCGATGAAGATCGGGAGCACGCTCACGACGATGATCACGAGGATCACCTTCGAGAAGTTGTCCTTGATGAAGGGAAGGTTTCCGAAGAGCGCGCCCGCGCCGACGAAGCCGACCACCCAGACGAACGCGCCGAACACATTGAACCACAGGAACCGGCCGTAGCTCATGGTGCCGACGCCCGCGACGAACGGCGCGAAGGTGCGCACGATCGGCACGAAGCGCGCGTACACGATCGCCTTGCCGCCGTGCTTCTCGAAGAACTTCTGCGTCTTGACGAGGTGCGCCTGCTTGAGGAAGCGGTACTTGCCGCTGAAGGCCGCGGGGCCGATGAACTTGCCGATGTGGTAGTTCACGGTGTCACCGAGCACCGCCGCGATGAAGAGCATCACCATGATGAGCGGCACGCTCAGGTCGGCCTGCACCGCGAGCGCGCCCGCCGCAAACAGCAGCGAGTCGCCCGGAAGGAACGGCATGACGACGACGCCCGTCTCGACGAAGACGATGACGAACAGGATCCAGTAGAACGCCGTGCCGTACTCGCGGAGCAGTTCGGCGAGGTGGTCGTCGACATGCAGGATGAAGTTGATGAGATTGAAGTCTTCAGGCATGGGAGGCAGGCTCCTGGGCAGTCGACTTGGCGGGCATGACGAGGGAGAGGATCATGGTTCCCGCGATCAGCGCGACGATCACGCCGAGCGAGAGCGGGATCGGCACCTGCCCGCCCGGGTTCGAGACAGGGTCCTTGAAGAGATACGGCAGCGCCGTCATCTTGAGCCCGACCCACACGAGGACGAGGCCGAGGCCGTACTTGAGGAGATGGAACTTCTGCATCGCCTCGGCGACGACGAAGAACATGGCGCGCAGGCCGAGGATCGCGCAGATGTTCGACGCGAACGCGATGATCGGCTCCTGCGAGATCGCAAGCACCGCGGGCACCGAGTCGACGGCGAAGGCGATGTCGGTGGTCTCGACCACGATCAGCGTCACGAGGAGCGGCGTGGCCGCGCGCTTTCCGTTCTCGACGGTGAAGAAGCGGGCGCCATCGAAGCGCGGCGCCACAGGGACGATCCGCGCGAGCATGCGGATGAAGGGGTTCTTGTCGGGCTCGAGCTGCTTGTCTTCGCTGGTGACGAGCTTCATGCCCGTGAAGATCAGGAAGACTCCCATCGCCAGCAGCACCCAGTGGAACTGGACGAGCACGCTGCCGACGCCGATGAAGAGCGCGCGGAAGACGATCGCACCGACGATGCCCCAGAACAGCACGCGGTGCTGCTTCGCGTGGCCAAGCGCGAAGTAGCGGAAGATGACGAGGAAGACAAAGAGGTTGTCGACCGAGAGCGAGATCTCGACGAGGTAGCCGGTGAGGAACTCGAGGAGGAAGGTCTTCGGCGCCGCCGCCGCGCCGAGGTCGGCGTAGCGGGTGCCCTCGAGGAGCGCGGGGTTCGCGGCGAGCTCGCGGGCGGCGAAGGCCTGGAAAGCGAAGGCGGCGCCGATGGCGGCGGCGACGCAGATCCCCGTCCACGCCAGCGACACCTTGAAGCGCCTGCGCTCGGACTCGGGCGTCGAGCCGTCGCCCGCGAGGCGCTCGATGACGAAGAGGTCAAGGGTCAGGAGCAGGATGACCGCGACGATGAAGCCCGCGAGGACGGGCCAGTAGTCGAGCGGTGAGAAGACGGCGTGTTCCAGCACGGGCGGACTCGGAAAGCGTGCAGTGTAGGGGCGCGCGGGGCGCCGCGGTCAGCGCATCCAGCGCGCAAGCAGCAGACGGCTCGCGAGGTTCACCGTCCCGAAGACCGCGAAGCCGACGGCGGCGGCGAGGAGGACGCTGACAAAGACGCGGTCGGTCTGGAAGTTGCGCAGGGCCGTCGTGATCATCACCCCGAGCGGGGCGTTCTCGCCCGCGATCCCCGCGAGGAACTCTCCGCAGACCGTGCCGATGGTGGCGAGGCCGGCGGCGATGCGCAGGCCTGTCACGATCGACGGCACCGCCGACGGCAGCGCGAGCTTCCACCAGGTGGCGAGTCGGCCTGCGCCGAGCACGCGGAAGAGTTCGTCGAGGTTCGGATCGCGTGAAGAGAGTCCCGAGACGGTGCTGGCGATCACGGGGAAGATGGACACGATCGCCGCGCTCGCCACGATGGCGGGGCTGCCGTAGTCGAACCAGAGCACGAGGAGCGGCGCGATGGCGACGAGCGGCACCATCTGGAAGAGGAGCGTGAGCGGATAGACGCTGCGCTCCACCGTGCGCGAGAGCGAGATCACGCTGCCAAGCGCCACGCCGCCGACGGCCGCGATCGCGAAGCCGAGGAGGGCGCTGCCCGCCGATTGGAGTGCGCCGCGCAGGAACGGCGCGGGGTCGTCGAGGAACGCGCGCGCGACCCCGAGGGGCGACGGCAGCACGAAGTCCTTGAGGTCGAACGCCCACTTGATCGCGGCCCAGGCGAGGACCGCGAGCGCGATCGCGGCGAGCGGCCCGAGGATCGAGATCGCGCGCGACGCGTCGCGGGAGTCGTGGCGCCGCGCACTCATCGCCGCGCCTCCTCGATCGCTCGCAGCATCGCCTCGCTGCCGCTGCGCACGCACGCGCCGAGGGCGTCGCTCGTCCAGAAGCGCGCGTCGCGCGTGCCTGCGGGCGTCGCGACCTCCGCCACCACGCGCGCGGGCCGCGGCGAGAAGACGACCATGCGCTCGGCGAGGAAGGCAGCCTCGGGCAGCGAGTGGGTAACGAGCACGGCGGTGAAGCGCTCGCGCTCCCACAGCGTGCGCAGCTCCATGTCGAGCTCGTGGCGCGTGACTTCGTCGAGCGCGCCGAACGGCTCGTCGAGGAGCAGCAGCGCGGGACGACCGACGATGGCGCGTGCAAGCGATGCGCGCATCTTCATGCCGCCCGAAAGCTGGTGTGGAAAGCGCGCGGAGGCGTCGGCGAGCCGCACGAGCCGCAGCGCCTCGTCGGCGCGCGCGAGGCGCTCGGGCGCGGCGACGCCCGCGAGCTCGAGCGGGAGCGCGACGTTCTCGCGCACCGTGCGCCAGGCGAGGAGCCTGGGCTCCTGGAAGAGGAACCCGGTCGACAGGGCCTGATCGTTGGCGCGTTCGCACGAGCCCGTGTCGGGCGCGTCGAGGCCGCCGAGCAGGCGCAGGATCGTGGTCTTCCCGCAGCCCGAGGGGCCGACGAGCGCGGTGAAGGAGCCTTGGGCGAACGCCAGCGACACGCTCTCTACGGCGGCGACATCTCCAAAACTGCGCGAGGCGCCATGCAGGGCGAGGTGCGGTGCGTCGGTGGCGCTGGGCATCGTGCAGTTGCGCACCTTACACTCTCTGCATGAGCGCAAATCCCGCACGGTTCTCCCTTGTCCTCCCGATCGTGGCGATGGTCGCGGGCCTGCTGGCCGGATGCGGCGACCAGAAGCCTCAGGCGAGCGCGCAGGAGCGGAAGGATGGCGGCGCGGCGCCGGCCGCGCTTCGCAAGGCCAAGGTGCAGCTGAACTGGGTGGCTGAGCCTGAGTTCGGCGGCTTCTACGCGGCGCAGCAGGGCGGCGCCTACGCGCTGCATGGCCTGGATGTGGAACTGGTCCAGGGCGGACCCGGTGTTCCCGCGCCACAGCTCGTGGCGTCGGGCAAGGTCGACTTCGCGATCGTATCGGCGCCGCAGCTGATCGAGCTCAACGCGCAGGGCGGCGACCTGGTGGCGCTGTACGCCGTCTACCAAGGCAACCCGATGGGCGTGATGGTGCACGATTCGTCGCCGTTCCAGTCGCTCGAGGAACTCTGGAAGAGCGATTCGACGGTGTCGATCGAGCAGGGGCTCGCCGATTTCCGCTGGCTCTCGAAGGAGTTCCCGGGCGGCAACCTCAAGATCGTTCCCTACTCGTCGAACCTCGCGCAGTTCGCAGGCGACCCGAAGCTCGCGCAGCAGTGCTTCGTGATCTCCGAGCCGGTGACGCTCGAGCTCAAGGGCACGAAGACGCGCGTCTTCATGATCGGCGACAGCGGATTCAACCCCTACAACGCGGTGCTCGTGACGCGGCGGGAGTTCCTGGAGAAGAACAAGGACATCTGCGCGGCGCTCGTCAAGGCGACCGCCGCGGGCTGGCGCGCCTACCTCGACGACCCGAGGCCGATCAACGAAGTCATGGCGCGGCTGAACGCCGGCATGAGCGCCGAGGCGATGCACCTCGGCGCCGAGAGGCAGCGCGGCTTGATCGAGACCGACGAGACGAAGCGCATCGGCCTCGGCGGCATGCGCCGCGAGAAGTGGCAGATGCTGATCGACCAGCTTGCGGAACTCGGCGACCTCAAGCCTGACGCGGCCGGAGAGCTGCCGGATCCCGACACGCTGTTCGTGTGGGACATCGACGCCGGCACGGCGCGGTAGCCGGCGATGGGCGCTCCGCGGCGCACGATCCTCCACGTCGACATGGACGCCTTCTACGCGTCGGTCGAGCAGCGCGACGATCCGTCGCTGCGCGGGAAGCCGGTGCTTGTCGGCGGACGGGAGGGGCGCGGCGTCGTCTGCGCCGCGAGCTACGAGGCGCGTGCGTTCGGCTGCCGCAGCGCGATGCCGATGTCGAAGGCGATGCGGCTCTGCCCCCACGCCGCGGTCGTGAAGCCCGACTTCGCGAAGTACACCGAGGCGTCGCGGGCGATCCGCGCGATCTTCGAGCGCTACTCGCCCGAGATCGAGCCGCTGTCGCTCGACGAGGCCTTCATCGACGTGACGGCGTCGCTTGCGCTCTTCGGCACCGCGCGGCGGATCGCCGAGGAGATCCGCCACGCGGTGCGCGGCGAACTGCGGCTCACCTGCTCGGTCGGGATCGCGCCAAACAAGTTCGTCGCCAAGATCGCAAGCGACCTCGAGAAGCCCGACGCGCTCGTGGATCTTGATCTTGCGCCGGATGCGCTCGCCGCGCGGCTCGCGCCGCTCGCGGTCGAGCGGATGTGGGGCGTCGGCCCCGTTGCGGCCGAGGCGCTGCACAGGCGCGGCTACCGCGTCTTCCGCGACCTGCAGGCCGCGGGCGCGCGACAGCTGACCGAGGACTTCGCCGAATCAGGCGCGCACTGGTGGCGGCTTGCGCATGGCGTCGACGACCGGCCCGTCGAGACCGGGCGCGCGGCGAAGTCGGTCGGCGAGGAAGAGACCTTTCCCGAGGACATCGTCGACCGCGCGGAGATCGAGGCGAAGCTGATGGCGCAGGCGGATGAAGTGGGGCGGCGCCTGCGCGCGAAGGGGCTGTTCGCGGAGACGGTGCAGATCAAGATCCGCTTCAGCGACTTCGAGACGCACACGCATGCGCGCACGCTCGCGACGCCGACCGACCACACGCATGAACTCAGGCAGCATGCGAGGGAACTTCTCGCAAGCTTCGCCCGCAAGGAGTGGCGTGCCGTCAGGCTCTGCGGTTTCTCGGCAAGCAAGGTGACGGACACGGCGGGGCAGCTCGGGCTCTTCGACGGCGAGAAGCGCGAGAGGCTCGCGAAGCTCGACGACCTGCGCGACCGGATCCGCGACCGGTTCGGGTGAGGGGCAGACGGCTGCACGGCACGTGCCAGTCAGTGCCAGGCACTGCATGGCACGTGCCGTGCAGGCAGATATCCCGGGCAGAGATCCACGGCGAGCAAGTCGCGAAGCAGGCCGCGGCCGCTCAGGCGCGCACGTCGAGCAGCTTGATGAGGTCCGTCGCCGTCGCGATGCCGAGCGGGGTCTCGTCGGGCTTTCCCCGTTCGGTCACGATGATCGCCTCGAGACGCGGGTTTCGCGTCCACATCGACAGCGCGAGATCCGCCGTCGCGTCGCGCGCCACCACGGCGAACTCGTCCTTGCGGTGGTCGCGCGCCAGCACCTCGCCGACGGACACCGACGCGATCGCGCAGATGATCCGTTCCCCTTCGCTCGCGCCCGCGACGGCCGGCGCAGGCGCGTCGAGCGTGCCCTTCGGGCTGCGCGGCACCTCGACACCCGCCGGCAGCGCGCACGACTCGAGGTCGTGCGACGCGATCCAGCGCACCACGCCGCTCGCCGTGAGGAGCGCCACGATCCGACCGTCCCGCTTCACGGGAAAGCGGACGATGCCACGCTCGCGAACGAGCGACAGAACATGACCGATCCGCTCGTCGATCGAGATCGTCACGACCTCCTTTGCCGCGAGCGCCCTGAGCGACACCGGCTTGCGCAGCTCCTCGTCGATCGCCTCGAGCTGTGCGACCGTCGTCGCGGTCGGCACGGCGATGTACTCCGAGTGTCCGAAGCGGTTGTGGACGAGCGCGTTTCGCAGTTCGCCCGCCTCGAGCAGGAAGTCGAGATGCCGCGCGAAGTGCCTCCGCTCGGCGCAGATCTGCCGCACGCTCGACGCGAACCCGCGCCGATGACCGTCGCGCGCGTTGTCGAGCAGGCGCTGCAGCTCGCGGTCGATGCGGTTGTAGGCCGCCTCGAAGCGGTCGATCCGCTCGCGATCCGCCTTGGTGTCGACGCCGTTGTCACGCGGGCTTGGTTTCTGGTCGCCGTTCATCGTGTCAGTCCGTGGGCTCTCGTCCGCTGTCGGCCGGCCCGGTGGCTGCGCGACCTGATTCGATCGCCCGCGCGCGCACCGCCTCGAAGCGCTTCGCGAGCGGTGGCCCGCCGAGCGTCGAATCGATCGCGGCCAGGCGGTTCACCCGCGCCACGATATCGGCTTGGGCGGCCCCGCGCCCCGGCTGTGCGACGAGCATCTCGAGCTGTGCGAGCTGTGCGCGCCACCAGAAGCGGTCGCGCTCGGCGGCGGCGATCGGCGAAAGCGTCCGGTAGAGCGCAAAGGCCTCGAGCCTGCCATCGTCGTCGCCGCGCACGCGCAGCGCTTCCGCGAGGATCCACTGCGACAGCCGGTCGCCCGCATCGAGGTGCAGCGCCTCGCGCGCAAGACGCTCCGCACCCGAACGATCGAGCGCCGCGAGCCGTCCGACCGCCCTCGCCCGCAGGCCCTGCGCGTCGGGCGCGACCTCCCGCGCCCCGACGAGGGTGGCGAGCGCGTCGATCGCGCCGGGCGAGTCCTGCGAAGGCGTTCCCGCCGCGATCGCCTGCTCCGCCCCGTCGACGATGCGCGAGAGCGGCTGCGCAGCCCACTCGCGGAACGCAGGCGATCGGGCCGCGAATGCGCGCAGTTCGCGCGGAACCCGCACCGCCTCGCCGGTCGCGAGCGCGGCCTCGACCCACGTCTTTGCGGCGCGAAGCGAGGTCGCGTCGTCCGCAAGCTCGTCGGCGAACACGCGCTCCGCGAGCACGCATGCCTTCACGGCGTCGCCCGTGAAGGACGCGATCGCGGCGCGGACCGCCGACATGCGCGACGGCAGCGTCTTGACGTACGACGGCGACGTGGCCGGGTCGACCGCGCCGAGCGACTGGATGTCGAACACCGTCGCGGTCTTTCCAAGCTCGGCGACCTGTGCAGCCAGTTCCTGGCGCTTCGCGGCCGTCGTCGGCGGCGCGGCTTCCGTCAGCCGCATGAGCTCGAGCTCGATCTGGCGCAGGAACACGTTGTTGCGGTCGGACTCCGCCGCCGCGGACTTCGGCACGTCGCGCAGCAGTTCCGCGGCACGCGGCAGGTCCCGGATCTCCGCGCTCCCGAAGAGAGCGAGATCGATCCGCTCGAAGCGCCAGTCCATCGACGCGGGATCGGCCGGGAAGCGCTCGATGGCGAGCGCAAGAGCCGCATCGAGCGGTCGGGCACCGGCGTTTGACGCGGCCTCGCCGCGGCGACGGCGCAGGTCGATCGCGATCGCCATCGCCTCGCGCGCCGACGGCAGGCCGTCGAACCGCCGCACGGCCTCGACGATCACGTCGGCCGCGGCATCGGTGTCGCCGTGCGCCGCAAGACGCTCCGCGACCCGCAGTGCGACCAAGGGGCCGACGAGCGGATCGAACGCGACGCGTCTCGCGACGTCCGGCGACCCGGGATCGCCGTCCGTACCCGCCGAAAGAGCGACGACCGCGACGAGCGCGGCCGGTGAACCGTCCTTCGCGGCCGCCACCCGCAGCTCCGTCGGCAACCGATCCGCAAACCAGTCGGCCGTCGCGCGCCGCCGACGGATCGATCCGCCGGCATCCGCGGACTCCGCGCCGGCGCGCTGCAGGCTGCGCGCGATCGGCGCGGCGACGGCGTCGACCCCGGCGCCGAGACCGAGTCGCGCCCGCACTTCCGCCGCCGCCGCGATTCGCGCCAGCGCGTCGAACGGCGCCGAATCGCCTCCCACCGACGGAAACGGCCCGTGTCCGCCGGCGTCGCGCCAGCGCACGGTGCGCGCAACGAGCGCCACGGCCGGATCGGCGCTGTCGGCCGCGCGCGCCAGCATGCGCTCGCGTCGCGCCGCGTCGTCTTCGACGCGTCCTCCGGCGAGCGCGAGGACGTCGCCGAGCGCTGGCGGGATCGGCAGTTCGCAGAGGCTCGCGCGCGCAAGCAGCCGCTGGGCCTCGCCGCGCGCCGAAGCCGCGCGGCTGCGCGCGGCCGCGCGTTCGCCGATCGTCGCCGGAGCTCGGCCGATCCCTTCCGCCTCGCAGAGCGCAAGATCAGCCGACAGAAGAGCCGACAGCGCCTTGAGGGCGTGCGCGCGGAACACGGCCGCGTCGGTCGCGACTCCCGCGTCCGCCGCGAGGCACGGCGCAACCATGGGCGACGCAAGCCGCGACTCGATCAGAGCGCGCAGCGCGTGCATCTCGGCGAGCTCCGCCTCGCTCGGAAGCGCGATCGCGACCGACGCATCGCCGTAGGGAATCGCATGCAGGCGAAGAAGGAGATCCTCGGCCGACTCGAGCGCGAGCTCGCGGGCGGCGAGCGGCGCGTCGGCGGCAAGCTTGTCGATGAGCGCGCCACGCAGGCGCTCGATCTCGCGCTCGGCGGCGACCGCCTCCGCAATCGTCCTCGCCTCTCCGCGGAGCCGCACCGCCTCGGCCGCGAGCGCCGCGCGCGCCCGCACCCGCTGCGCGCGATCCTCGCCCGTCCACGCCCCGAGCTGCGCGCGGTCGGCCGACATCTCGGCGGCGCGAATGGCGCGGAACGTCTCGTCGTCTCCGGGCGCGGAGGCACGCAGCGACGACACGCCGGCCAGGTTCGCGTGGGCGTCCATCGCGGGAAGGAAGGGCGCAGGCGCTGCGGCGATCGCCGCGCCGGCCATGCACGCGAGGGCGGCGTCGCGGCGCATCATCGCGGGCCTCCGAACGCGACCGAGCGATAGCCCGCCGCGACGACGGCGTTGAAGACCTCGACCACGTCCTGCCACGGGACATCGGGATCCGCGGCGATCCGGATCGGGTGGTCCGCGGTGAAGAATCCGCGCGGCGAACCAGGCCCGACAAGCGCATCGCGCAGGACCTGCTCGAGTCCGCGCGCGTCGCGGGGCGGCGCGAGCCCTCCGCCGAGCTCGATCGCGAGCCCGTCCCCGTCGCGCGAGACGCGGATGACGAGCGGTTCGCGCTCGAGGGCGAGTTCGGTGCTGCGCGCCCGGTCGCTCCGCTCGGGCGGCATCTCCGCTCGGAGGTGCCGTTCGTTTCCCATGAAGCCTGCGGTCAGCAGGAAGTAGATCAGCAGCTGGAAGACCACGTCGATCATCGGCGTGATCGAGAGCGAGACGCGCGCCCGCGCCCGCGGATCGCGGAGAAGCCGCCGATGCTCACGCGCCATCCGGCGACGCTCCCTTCTCGCCGCGCAGCTCCTCGACGACGAGGTTGAGGCGCGGCAGCGCACCGCCACCCGCGAGCCGCGCCGCGGTCGTCGCTGCGCGCATCGCCGGCTCGACGAAGCGGTAGTGGGTCGCGCGGTCGGCGCGCAGGTTCACCTCGAGCCGCGGATTCGCGCGGTATCCCTCGGCGAGCGCCTCGGCGAGCCGTTCGGCGCCGTCGGCGTCGACCGCGTAGACCTCCCCGTTGAGCGCGTAGCCCGCGCTTGCGCCGTCGGAGGCGGGCAGGACGTTCAGCACCCAGCGCGCGTCGTCGTCGGGCCGTGCGGCGACTCCCTCGCGCACGCGCGACAGCGACATCTTCGCCTGCTCGCGGCTGGCGATTCCCGAGACGAGCGCGAAGAACACGATCAGCAGGAACGAGACGTCGATCATCGGCGTGAGGTTCGCCTCGATCTCAGCGTTCGAGTGCCGGTTGCGCGAGCGTCGCATCGGTGGGGCTTGGTCCGTGACTTCAGGCGGTTGCGGCGGCGCCGCTCTTCGGACGGAAGAGCGACAGCATCTCGTCGACGGCGGAGAGCGCCTCGTCCGACGCCGCGATCGCGCCGTTGCGGACCATCGCGTAGGCGCTGAGCGCGGGAATCGCGATAAGCAGTCCCCAGAACGTCGTGACGAGCGCCGTGCCGATGCCGCCCGCGAGGAGCACCGGGTCCGCCGCGCCGCCCGACGACGCGACGGTCTGGAACGCGACGATCATTCCGTACACCGTGCCGAAGAGGCCGATCATCGGCGCGACCTGCCCGAGGATGTTGAGCGGCTCGATCCTGCGGAGACGCGCCGTGAGCAGTTCGTCGGCCGCCTGCTCCGACGCGCGCATCATCGCGTCGTTGCCGTCGGGCGCGTGGTCGAGCGCCCGCGTGACGATCTGCGCGAGGTCGCTCTCGCCGCGCCTTGCACGGGCGATCGCCTCCTGGTAGCGGCCGCCCGCGAGGAGCTCGCGCAGCTCGCGCGTCTCGCCGTCGGGAAGGACGTCGCGGCGGCGGTTTGCGGAGGCCGCGATCGCGATGAGCACGACGTTCGCAAGCGAAAGCGCAAGCAGCACCCAGATCATGACGCTTCCGATCCATTCGATCGAGCCGTCGCCGTTGGTCGAGTAGAAGAAGATCGCGCCGTTCATCTGGTTGGGTTCCGATCTGTTGTGGGAGCCGGGTCTGCTGACGCCGCCGGGCGGTCGAGGCCGGCATCGACGCGCGAGATGAACCGATAGCCGCCGTCGCCGAAGTGCGCGGACGCCACCGCCTCGAGGGAGCGCCCCGGATCTTCCTCGAGGAACTGGATGCACTGGATGGTCGCGCGCCTGCGTCCGGTCGACGGATCGGCTGGGTTCAGGCGGTCGAGAAGTCGCAAGAGCGAGTCGCGGTCGATCTCGTGACGCCCCGGGCCGGTCACGGTCGTCGAGAGCAGGAACACGCAGTCCGCGCCCGACCTCAGCGCCACCGCGAGGGCCTCGATCGGACTCGAGCGTCCGCTCGGGATCACGTCCCTGCGCAGCCACTCGATCGCGGCCGCGCGCTCGGCGCGGCTCGCGGGGCGCAGGGAGGGGTCGTTTCTCGGGGCGACGGCGCCGTCGCGTCGGAAGCAGATCACGGTGAACTGCTGCGAGGGCTCGAGCCGCGCGATCGAGCGCTCGACCTCGTCGACGATCTCGGGAAAGCTGCCGATCATCGAGCCCGACGCGTCGACGACGTAGGCGACCTTCGTGGCGTTTCCCGCAACGAGGCCCGCGAAGCTCGCGCCCTGGCGTCCGGCCGTGCCCGCCATGGCCTCTCCTTCGCCATCGGCGGGGGGCGAGAGCGCGCCGAAGCGCCGCGCGAGGCCGTCGAGTTCGGGATTCGGCGCGCTGCGTTCCTCGAGCGCGCGGAGCCTGGCGGCGAGATCCGCGACGTTCTCGGGGGGCCGCTGGTCGGTTGCTGGCGCTTCGGTCGAGGACCGCTCTGGCTGCACCGCGCGAACCGGCGCCGGGTCGAAGAAGTCGGCCACGAGGACGACCGGCGGGACTTCCTCGCGGCTTCCACGCGCGACGCCCCACGCTGCGCCGAGGATCGACGCCGCGATCGCGCCGTGCACGGCGAGCGAGAGCGCGACGCTCTTCGCGGTGCGGCGAAGCGCCCGCGCATCGTTCGATCGCCGCTCGGTCGATTCCAGCATGCGGCGCATCCTAGGTGCTCTTTGGCCGTCTCTCCGTGATCGCACGGATCCCGCACGCGGAAACAGCCGCGGGGATCACTCCTCCTCGCCGTCGCCGCCGCGGCCGCGGAAGATGAAGCCGTCAAGGCTCAGCTTGCCGGCGCCCGTCAGGGTGAGGCCGAGCGCCAGGACGACGAGCGCCAGCTGGCTCATCGCCATCGCGCGAGGAAGGACGGCGGCTGGGTCGGTGGGCGACCAGATGGCTCCGAACGCGCCCGCGACGGTCGGGGTCGACAGGAACAGCGCGAGCGCCCAGAGCGCGAGGCCGCCGGTCCAGAGGCGGGTGAACAGGCCGATGAGGGCCAGACTGCCGCCGATGAGCTCGAAGGAAGTCACCGTCCAGGCCCAGATGGCCGGTTTCGGCAGGCGGAGCCCGTCGAAGAACAGCGTCAGTTGGTGCAGGGCCCGAGTCTGGACACCCGCCATGTCGATCGCCGCGGCCGTGAGCGGGGGGGCGTCCTGATGAAGCGCCACATAGGTGCCGGGCCCTGCGTTCGCGTCGGCGGCGACGATTCCGATCTCGCGAAGGCGGGCGGCCTGGTCTCCGGTGAAGACGGTCTGCTGCATGGCGTGGTGCCATCCGGTCGGCACGAAGGCGAGGAAGATCAGGATGCGTGCGAGCAGGGGCACGACATTGGCGGCTGCCTGTTGGCTGAACTTCTTCATGGGTGGCTTCGGAATGGGACGGCGGCCCGCGGAATCGGGACCAGGCTTCGGGTTGGATCGGCTCGCTCGGGCCGATCCGTACAATCTCGGCGTTCCGCGGGCGTGGCGGAATTGGCAGACGCACGGGATTTAGGTTCCCGTGGGGTAACACCCGTGCAGGTTCGAGCCCTGTCGCCCGCATTGTGTGAGCGGTCGCCGCTGCGGCGGCTCCCTCTGGTGGTAGCCGCATTTGGCGTGGACCTTCGGCGCGCACGACCTTCGGCGCGCACGGCACGTGCCGTTCAGTGCCTGGCACTGACTGGCACGTGCCGTGCACCGTCTTGCCCACCGCCTCCCGCTACCCTTCCCCCATGTCCCCGGTCGATTCCAGCTGGTCCCCGCAGACCTGGCGAGCCTTCCCCTGCGCCCAGCAGCCCGTCTATCCGGATCGGGCCGCGCTCGACCGCGTGCTCGAGGAGGTCGCGGCGCTGCCTCCGCTCGTCACGAGCTACGAGATCGAGTCGCTCAAGAACCAGATCGCAGAGGCCGCCCGTGGCGAACGCTTCATCCTCTGGGGCGGCGACTGCGCCGAGAGCTTCGCAGACTGCACGTCGCCCGCGATCGCCGCGAAGCTGAAGATCCTGCTGCAGATGAGCCTCGTGCTCGTGCATGGGACGCGCAAGCGCATCACCCGGGTCGGGCGCTTCGCCGGCCAGTACGCGAAGCCTCGCAGCGCCGCGACCGAGACGATCGGCGGCGTCGAGTTGCCCACGTTTCGCGGCGACAACGTCAACCACCCCGAACCGACCATCGCCGCGCGGACGCCCGATCCGACGCTGCTCCTGCGCGGTTACGAGCGCGCCGCCCTCACGCTGAACTTCGTACGCGCGCTCGTCGACGGCGGGTTTGCGGATCTCCACCACCCCGAGAACTGGGATCTCGAATTCGTGCGCCACTCGCCGCTTGCGGCCGAGTACCAGCGCATGGTCGATTCGATCGGCGAGAGCCTCCGCTTCATGGAGACGCTCGCCGGCGGCACCATCGCGGCGATGCAGCGCGTCGACTTCTACACGAGCCACGAGATGCTCGTGCTCGAGTACGAATCGGCGCTCACGCGGCAGGTGCCGCGCCGCGAGGGATGGTTCAACCTGTCGACGCATCTGCCGTGGATCGGCGTTCGCACCGGCACTCCGGATGGCGCGCATGTCGAGTTCTGTCGGGGAATCCGCAACCCGATCGGCGTGAAGGTCGGCCCGGGCACCACCCCTGAGTCGCTTGTCGCGCTGGTGCGCCGGCTTTCGCCCGTGAACGAGCCGGGCCGCATCGTGTTGATCGCGCGTTTCGGCGCGCATCAGATCGGCCGCATGTTCCCTCCGCTTCTTCGTGCGGTGCGTGACGCAGGGCTTGCCGTCGCGTGGGTCTCCGATCCGATGCACGGCAACACCGAGACGGTCGTGCCGACCGGCGGACCGTGGGCGGGCAAGAGCGTGAAGACGCGCAAGTTCGCGCATGTGCTCGCGGAAGTGCATCAGGCGATCGAGATCCACCGCAACGAGTCGGTTCCGCTTGCCGGCGTGCACGTCGAGCTCACCGGCGAAAATGTCACCGAGTGCACGGGCGGCGCGCGCGGACTGACCGACGACGACCTGGCGCGGGCCTACCGCTCGCAGGTCGATCCGCGGCTCAACTACGAGCAGGCGCTAGAGCTCGCGATGCTGATCGCGCGCGTCTGATCCGGGCGGTTGCGGCGGCGGAGGCGCCCTTCGCCCTTCGGCGCTCCCGTCGGCTCGGCCCGGTGCACGGCACGTGCCGTGCACCCGTCTGTATGATGTACCGCCCATGTCCCGCCGCCGCGTCGTCATCACCGGGCTCGGCCCCGTCACAGCCCACGGAGTCGGCATCGAACCTCTCTGGCAGGCGCTTTGCGAGGGTCGGTCCGCGCTCGCTCCGATCCGCGCCTTCGACGCCTCCGGCTTCGTCGCCGCGAGCGGCGGCGAACTGCCCGACTCCTTCGACGTGAAGGAGTTCGTCCCCAAGAGCTACCGCAAGGCGACGAAGGTGATGGCGCGCGACATCGAGATCGCCGTCGGCGCCGCGCTCACCGCCGTCAAGGACGCCGGCCTTGCGACCCGTGGGACCGATCCCGACAACCCGCCGACCATCGCGCCCGATCGCTTCGGATGCCACATCGGCGCAGGGCTCATCGCCGCCGAGCTCGACGAGCTGACGGCCGCGCTCACGACTTCGCGCGCGACGAACGGCGCGTTCGACGTCTCGCACTGGGGCGAGAAGGGCATGCAGGAGCTGACGCCGCTCTGGCTCCTCAAGTATCTCCCCAACATGCTCGCGTGCCACGTGACGATCATCCACGATTGCCAAGGGCCGTCGAACACGATCACCTGCAACGAAGCCTCGAGCGGGCTGTCGCTTGCCGAGAGCCAGCGCGTGATCGAGCGCGGCGCGGCGGACGCCTGCCTTTCGGGCGGCGCCGACAGCAAGCTGAACCCGATGGCGTATCTGCGGCAGGAGCTCGCTGGACGCTTCGCGCCGTGCAGCACGAGCGCCGACGCGACCGCCGTCATCAAGCCGTTCGACCGTGCGGCGACCGGTTCGCTGATCGGCGAAGGCGGCGGAATCCTCGTGCTCGAGGCGGAGGACACCGCGAAGGCGCGTGGTGCACGCGTCCACGCCGTGCTCGCCGGCACCGGCGCCTCGCAGAGCTGGTGCGAGGACACCGTCGGCCTCGTGCCCGATTCCTCGGGTGAATCGCTCGCCGACGCGATCCACGCCGCGCTCCGCGATGCGGACCTGTCGCCCGCCGACATCGACGCCGTGATCCCGTACGGCTCGGGCGTTCCGGCGCTCGACGGTCTCGAGGCGAACGCGCTCGCGCGGGTGTTCGGGGCGGACGTCTCCAGGAAGGCGCTCATCACGCTCGCCCCGTCGATCGGCGCGACCTGCGCTGGCTTCGGCGCGATCGCCGTCGCCGTCGCTGCGCGCGCGCTCGCCGAACAGCGTCTTCCCGCGCGCCTC
>JBIKWD010000159.1:0-7688 GCA_044356505.1 Phycisphaerales bacterium | reverse complement strand
AGCGGTCGCGGCTGCGGCCGCTTCCTTTGGTGCTTGGGGCGGGACCGGCGCTGCGCGCCGCACTGTCGACGGTTCGGATGGTTCTGCTAGGTTCGCAAGCACGTGGCACCCGCCGGCCTTCGGCCGGCGGCGTCTGGGGACGGTTCACGACCATCCGCTGGGCGGGGGCCGGCGGCGTCCTGCGGCATCCGACAGCAACCCGTCGGCCGCTCCGTCACGCGCGGCTCAGTTTCGCGTGCTCGACGATCAGCGTCTTGAGGCCGACGGAGCGGAACGAGATCCGCGCGCGCGTGCCGCCGAAGCCGCGCGCGAGATACTCGACCTTCCCGACGCCGAAGATCGGGTGCCGCACCATCGAGCCGATCGGGAAAAGCTCGCCTGCGTCGACCGAATCGAACGCGTCGGGATCGTCGTACTCGATGCGTCCGCCCGCGTATCGCTCGGTGAGGTCGGTGCGCGCGGCGTGCTGCGCGGGAATCTCGCGCAGGAACTCGCTCTCGATCGACGCCTGCCGCACGCCGCGCACGGTGCGCACCGCGGCGCTCGACACCATCAGCGCCCGTTCGGCGCGCGTCATGCCCACGAACAAGAGCCGCCGCTCCTCCTCGAGACCGTCCTCCTCGGCGCTCGCGCGGCTATGCGGCAAGAGCCCGTTCTCGACGCCGATCACGGCCACCGAATCGAACTCGAGCCCCTTCGCCGCGTGCAGCGTCATGAGGGTCACGCTCCCCTGCTCGGGGTCGACCGCGTCGGCGTCGGCGACGAGCGACACGCTCTCGAGCCAGAGCCGCAGCGCCTCCCCGAGGGTCGGCTGCGCGGAGAGCGCGGGAAGCGGCCGTTCGTCGTCGGGCACGCCCGCGAGGTCGTCTTCCGACGGATCGTCCGCGGGCAGCCGGTAGTCCGCGGCCGCGGAGACGAGTTCCTCGAGGTTCGCCACGCGGTCGCGCTCCTCGATGGTCGAGTGGTCGTCGAGCCGGTCGAGCCCGCTCGTCTCGAGCACCTCGCTCACGAAGCCCGAAAGGTCGCCCGGCACGCGCTCGTCGAGCGCGCGGGCGAAGTCGCGGATCATGGCGACGAACGCGTCGACCGCCTTCGCCGTCTTCCCCGAGACGACGCCTGCACCCGACGCCTGCGCGAACGCCGCGATCAGTGGAAGTCCGTTCGCCGCCGCGTGCGCCTCGACCTTGCGAACGGTGACGTCGCCGATCCCGCGCGCAGGCACGTTCACGATGCGCTTGAGCGAGACCTCGTCGCGCGGATTCGCGCAGACGCGCAGGTAGGCGAGCGCGTCCTTGATCTCCCTGCGGTCGTAGAAGGCGGTGCCTCGCACGACCGTCGACGGGATCATCCGGCGCCGCAGCGCGTCCTCGACCACGCGCGACAGCGCGTTCATGCGGTAGAGGACCGCCATCGACCGCCACGGCACGCCCTCGCGCGAGCGCTCCTCGAGATACTCGGCGACCTTGTCGGCCTCCTCGTGCTCGTCGTTTGCCTTGAGGATGCGCACGGGAAGCCCGTCGCCGAGCGCGGTCGAGAGATCCTTGTGCTTCCGGCGCCGGTTGTGCGAGATGAGCACCGCCGCCGCTGCGACGATGTGCGCGGTCGAGCGGAAGTTCTCGCCGAGCGGGATCACCTTGGCGCCCGGGAAGTGCTCCTCGAACTCGAGGATGTTCGAGATGTCGGCGCCGCGCCAGCCGTAGATCGACTGGTCGGGATCGCCCACGACGAAGATGTTGCGCGACTTCGCGGCAAGCGCCGCCGCGATCACGAACTGCGCATGGTTCGTGTCCTGGTACTCGTCGACCAGCACCCACCGGTGGCGCGACTGGAGCGCCTCCAGCACCTCGGGGTCGTTCTTGAGGAGAAGCGCGACCTTCAGCAGGAGATCGTCGAAGTCGACCGCGTTCGAGCGCGCCAGCACGGCCTCGTAGGCGGCGTACGCCTTCGCGACCGAGCGCGTCCAGAAGTCGTTCGCATCCGCGAGGTACGCCTTCGCGTCGAGCAGCCGGTTCTTCGCGTCGGAGATCTCGGCGAGCACGCTCGCGGGCGTCCACTGCGTGCTCGAGAGCCCCGCTTCCTCGATCGCGGCCTTGATGGCGTCCTTCTGGTCGCCGGAGTCGTAGATCGAGAATCCCGCCTGCAGTCCGCATCGGTCGCCGAAGCGGCGGAGGATCGCGGCGCAGTGCGAGTGGAAGGTCGAGACGACAAGGCCCGTGCGCGAGCCGTCCTCGCGCGCGACGAGCCTGGCGACGCGCTCGCGCATCTCGCCGGCGGCCTTGTTCGTGAAGGTGAGCGCCAGGATCTTCCACGGCGGCACCCCGCGCGACACCAGCGCAGCGATGCGCCGGGTGATGACGCGCGTCTTGCCCGAGCCCGGGCCTGCAAGGACCAGCGCAGGACCCTCGCCGTGCGCGGCGGCTTCACGCTGCGCGGGGGTGAGTCCTGCGAAGAGCGCCTCGCGCGCTTCGTCTGACGTGTCGCGGGTGTCGTCGCGGGTGTCGTCGTGCAAGGGACTGGCCAATCGGTCGCGTGGAGACGGCGTGCAGCTCGGTCGGGAGTCGGACGGCGTCCGATCGGGCGATGGTAACGCCGCGTTTGGGCTCTGTTTGGTTTCCGGGCATCCTCCACGGCAGCAAAACAGGTTCTCC
The DNA here is from genome assembly GCA_044356505.1 of Phycisphaerales bacterium. Classification (GTDB taxonomy): domain Bacteria; phylum Planctomycetota; class Phycisphaerae; order Phycisphaerales; family SM1A02; genus QWPT01. The sequence continues at coordinate 5,040 of JBIKWD010000159.1, read as the reverse complement.
ACCGCGGCGACCCCGACTGCTGTCGCTTGCATCGTGGTGGTACCTTTCGGGGCGGCCGCAGGGGTTCACGCGGCCAGTTCCGCACTCTTTTTTGGTTGGCGCGGGCGATTCTCGACCGAATCCGAAAAATGTCGAAAAGAACGAGGGGTTGGGGTGCTTCCTTCTTGCGACCCCAACATGTTGGGGTAGTATCTCGCCTGCGGTGGCCCGAAAGAGGTATTCGGACCTTCCGAGGAGATGGCTGGGGGCTCACCGCGCCCGATCGGGTGGTTCCTCAGTTGGCAGGGTTTGCAGGCAGGCGTTCTTCGCTTGCGGTCGCGTGGTCCTCTCGTCGCATGCCAGTCCTTCTCATGCCACTGCGACTCGGTTGAGGGGTCGGCTGAGGGGTCGGCTGAGACGGATCGGCGGATCGCCTTGCCCGAGATCGGCTCGGCGTTCGCGACGGAGAACGAACTCGGCGCGGCGAGGTTTCCCCGCTCAGGGGCGGCAGGAAGCCAGGCTTCGAAGACGGAAGTCGGAGCCTGGAAACGGAACGCGAGTCAGAACGCGAGTCAGAACGCGAGTCAGAACGCGAGTCAGAACGCGAGTCAGATCGTGAGTCAGGACGCCGCAGGACGCGGGTCCAGCATGAAACCCACCGCTCGTCGCGCAGGCTGCGCCCCGAGCGGACCGAGTCGACCGGTGGGGTCGGCGATCGGTGAGTGAAGATGGCAGTCCTGAGCGACACCCAGATCCGCGAGCTCGTTTCCATCGAGCCCTTCGCCGGCAACGAGAAGCGCCACGGCGTCGTGAGCTACGGCGTCTCGAGCTACGGCTACGACGTACGCGTCGGCACCCGCTTCAAGATCTTCACCAACGCGACCCGCAACCTCGTGCTCGGCGGCACCGCGATCGTCGACCCGAAGAACTTCACGAACGACCTCTTCGTCACCATCGACACCGCCGAGACCGGCCGCGACCACATCATCATTCCACCGAACTCGTTTGCGCTCGCGGAAACCGTCGAGGTCATCAAGGTCCCGCGCGACGTGCTCGCCATCTGCGTCGGCAAGTCGACCTATGCGCGTTGCGGCATCATCGTCAACGTGACTCCGCTCGAGCCCGAGTGGCGCGGCAAGGTCACGATCGAGATCTCGAACACCACGCCGCTTCCGGCGAAGATCTACGCGAACGAAGGCATCGCGCAGATGGTGTTCCTCAAGGCCGACCGCGTCTGCGCGGTCAGCTACGCCGACAAGAACGGCAAGTACCAGGACCAGGCGGGACTCACGCTGCCGATGGTCGATGGCATCTCCGAATCGCGCCCTGCCCCGATGGCCCCCGCGCCCAGTCTGCAGCACGCAAGTACACATTGAGAGCGGGGCCGCCCCTGCCGCGTCCGCGCATCGGCGCCGGCGCAGCAGCGTCGTCCCGCGAGACCCTCGTCGCCCGACAGTTTCAATTCCGTCATTTCTCTCTCCCTTCATCCCGACAGCTCGCGCAGGAAGCAAAGCACATGAAGATCTCCCGACGCTTCACCAAGGCAGGCCAGAACGTCTACGACGCCATCGAGTGGACCCGACGCTCGAGCCGGATCGGCAATTCCGACGGCTCGACCGTGTTCGAGATGAAGGATGCCGAGATCCCGGCCGCGTGGAGCCAGCTTGCGACCGACATCGTCGTGAGCAAGTACTTCCGCAAGGCGGGCGTGCCGCAGTTCGCGGCCGACGGCACCGCGGTCGTCGACGAGTCGGGCAAGCCCGTGCTCGGCCCCGAGCGATCGGTGCGCCAGGTCGTGCACCGCCTCGCGGGCTGCTGGACGCACTGGGGCGAGAAGTACGGCTACTTCTCGACGCGCCGCGACGCCGAGGCGTTCTACGACGAGATCGCCCACATGCTGCTCACGCAGATGGCGGCGCCGAACAGCCCGCAGTGGTTCAACACCGGCCTCAACTGGGCCTACGGCATCTCCGGTCCCGCGCAGGGCCACTGGATCGCCGACCACCGCACCGGCCGCACCTCGCTTGCGACCGACGCCTACAGCCACCCGCAGCCGCACGCGTGCTTCATCCAGGCCGTGAGCGACGACCTCGTCGGCGAGGGCGGCATCATGGACCTCTGGACGCGCGAGGCGCGCCTCTTCAAGTACGGCTCCGGCACGGGCACCAACTTCTCGCAGCTCCGCGGCGAGAACGAGCCGCTCTCGGGCGGCGGCAAGAGCTCGGGCCTCATGAGCTTCCTCAAGATCGGCGACCGCGCCGCGGGCGCGATCAAGTCGGGCGGCACGACCCGCCGCGCAGCCAAGATGGTCTGCCTCGACCTCGACCACCCCGACATCGAGGGCTTCGTGAACTGGAAGGTCCGCGAGGAGATCAAGGTCGCAGCGCTCGTCGAAGGCATGAAGGTCCTCGGCGAGGACCAGAAGGATCTCGCGAAGAAGCTCGGCCTCAAGCTCGACTACGACTTCAACGGCGAGGCCTACTACACGGTCAGCGGCCAGAACTCGAACAACTCCGTCCGCATCCCCGACGAGTTCTTCGACGCCCTCGACGCCGACAGCGATTGGAACCTCATCCGTCGCGTCGACGGCAAGGTCGCGAAGACCATCAAGGCGAAGGAACTCTGGAACGAGATCAACTTCGCCGCATGGCGCTGCGCCGACCCGGGCGTCCAGTACGACAGCACGATCAACGCGTGGCACACCTGCCCCGCCGGCGGCCGCATCAACGCGTCGAACCCGTGCTCGGAGTACATGTTCCTCGACAACACGGCGTGCAACCTCGCGTCGATCAACCTGCTCAAGTTCTACGACTCGCAGACCCGCCGCTTCGACATCGAGGGCTACGAGCACGCGATCTGCCTCTGGACGATCGTGCTCGAGATCTCGGTGCTGATGGCCGCGTTCCCGTCGCGCGAGATCGCGGATCTTTCGTGGCGCTACCGAACGCTCGGCCTCGGCTACGCGAACCTCGGCGCCATGCTCATGCAGGCGGGCATCCCCTACGACAGCGAGGAAGGCCGCGCCGTCTGCGGCATGCTCACCTCGGTCCTCACGGGCCGTTCGTACGCCGAGAGCGCCCTGCTCGCGGCCGAGCACGGGCCGTTCGCGGGCTACGGCGACAACCGCGAGAACATGCTGCGCGTCGTCCGCAACCACCGCCGCGCGGCGATGGGCCTCTCGCGCTCGAGCGACGAGTGGGAGTCGCTCCGCATCCGTCCGGTCCCGATCGACCACTCGGTGGTGAAGGCCGGCCGTATCAACCTCTCGAACGCCTCCGACCTCCTCGCGCGCTCGGTCGCGTGCTGGGACGACGCGCTCGGCTTCGGCGAGAAGTTCGGCTTCCGCAACGCGCAGACGACCGTCATCGCGCCGACCGGCACGATCGGTCTCCTCATGGACTGCGACACGACGGGCGTCGAGCCCGACTTCGCGCTCGTCAAGTTCAAGAAGCTCGCGGGCGGCGGATACTTCAAGATCGCCAACCAGTCGCTGCGCCCGGCCATCCGCGCGCTCGGCTACACCGCCGACCAGGCCGACGACATCCTCACCTACGTCATGGGCACGCTCAGCCTCGATGTCGCGATGCCCGCTGCGGACGGAACCGTCCCCGCCGGCCGCGGCACCACGCTGCGCGAGTTCCTGCTGTCGAAGGGCTACACCCACGAGCAGCTCCTCGCCGTCGAGAACTCGCTCCCGACCGTGTTCGAGATCGCGTTCGCATTCTCGGCGTGGTCGATGCCGGAGAGCGTGCTCGCCGCAGCAGGCGTCGACGCCGCTGCCGCCAAGAACGACATGTCGTTCAACGGCCTGCGCGCGCTCGGACTCACCCGCAGGCAGATCGACACGATCAACCGAGCGGTCTGCGGCACGCAGACGGTCGAGGGCGCCCCGCACCTCAAGTCCGAGCACCTCGCCGTGTTCGACTGCGCGAACCGCTGCGGTCCGCTCAGCACGCGCTTCATCAAGCCCGAGGGCCACATCCGCATGATGGCCGCGTCGCAGCCGTTCATCACGGGCGCGATCTCGAAGACCATCAACCTGCCCTCGGATGCGAACGTCGACGACATCGGCGCCTGCTACCGCATGAGCTGGGAGCTCGGTCTCAAGGCGAACGCGCTCTATCGCGACGGCTGCAAGCTCAGCCAGCCGCTCTCGACCAAGAGCGACAAGAGCGAAGAGGACGATGAGAAGACGGAGAAGACGGAGAAGGCCGAGAAGTCGGCCAAGGCCGGCATCGACTCCGCCTCCGCGCAGGCCGGTGCCGAGGCGAAGGTCGCCGACGCGGTCGTCACCGACGCCTGCGAACAGAGCGCGCTCCTGACCGAAGCGCTGACCGACGTCGCCCTTGCCGGCGAGCCGGCGGCAGCGCCGGCCGAGCGCGTGGTCGAGCGGGTCGTCGACCGTATCGTCGAGCGCATCATCGAGCGCCCGATGCGCCGCCGTCTGCCCGACACCCGCGAGTCCGTCACCCACAAGTTCAACGTCGCGGGCCACGAGGGCTACCTCATCGTCGGCCTCTACGAGGACGGCCGTCCGGGCGAGCTCTTCATCACCATGGCGAAGGAAGGCTCGACGATCGGCGGCCTGATGGATTCGCTCGGCACCGCGATCTCGGTGGCGCTCCAGTACGGAGTGCCGGTCGAGAGCCTCGTGACCAAGTTCGCGCACCAGCGGTTCGAGCCGATGGGCATGACGACGAACGCAGACATTCCGTTCGCGAAGAGCCTCGTCGACTACATCTTCCGCTGGCTCGGCATGCAGTTCATCCCCGGCTACCGCGACCTCAACGCTCCGCGCCGTCCAGGCGCATCGAGCGAGCCGGTCTCGGTGGGCACCGACACCACGCGCATGGGATCCGCAGGGGTCTCCGGCGCGGCATCGAAGGAGGAGGCAGGATGCTCGACAGGATCGACGACGGGCGGCACTTCCAGCGCATGGAATGTCCGTCGGGAAGCGGCGATCGAGGCTGCGAAGGCCGATCGAGGCGATTCGACCGCTGGGGCTCCGCAGTCGCGGCTCAGCACCACGCACGCCGTCGTGGCGATGACCGAGACCCGCTC
>JBIKWD010000014.1:0-28400 GCA_044356505.1 Phycisphaerales bacterium | reverse complement strand
AACCACATCACGAGTTCCCGCATCTCGGGGTCGTTGGCAAACCGGCTCCTCAGCGGCTGCGGGCCGCTGTCCCGGCTCGATGGTGTGCCTTCTTCCCGCATGTCACCTGTATCGACTTCGTCCGCATCGAACTTGCCCTCCCGGGCGGTCGCGGCCGGCATCGCACGCCGCGTACGCCGCAAGGTCGGGACACGTCGCACAGGCGGCGCAGGCGGCGCAGACGGCACAGACGGAGCCGACATGCGTCGGGCCGAGCGGGATTGACTCGGCGGGACCGCACGCGTACCGTGCGCGCGCTTTCAAACCACGCCCGCGCGAAAGCGCGGTCGAAGGAGTTCCACACGTGCTTCCAAGCCCCCCTGCCCGCGAGGGCCAGCTCGGCTTCCTCTATCTCCCGCCCTACCGCGTGCAGGGAGTCAGCGTCGCCGGCGAACAGACCTGCATCCAGATCCCCGAGCTCGATGTCGCCTTCGACATCGGCCTCTGCACGCGCGCGGTGCTGAGCGTGCCCACGATCGCGCTGTCGCACGCCCACATGGATCACATCGGAGGACTGCCGTACTGGTTCAGCCAGCGCTACTTCCAGAAGATCGGCGGCGAGACGCACATGCCGGAGAAGGGCGATGGGAAGGGCGATGGGAAGGGCGACGGAAAGGGTGACGGAAAGGGCGACGGAAAGCCGAAGCCGCCGGTCGGCCGCTGCATCTGCCACCCGGAGCTCGAGCCCCACCTTCGGGCGATGATGCGCGCGTGGGAGCCGCTCGAACGCCAACGCACGCCGTTCGACCTCGTTCCGCTCGCTCCGGAGCAGGACTTCGCGATCAAGAACAACATCCGCCTCCGCGCCATCGCGACGCGCCACACCGTGCCGAGCCTGGGATTCGCCGTGCTCGAGCAGCGCAGCAAGCTCAAGGAGGAGTTCCACGATCTTCCCCAGGAGAAGCTGCGCGAACTCCGCTCGCGCGGCATCGAGATCACGCGGCAGCTCGACATTCCGCTCGTGGCGTACACGGGCGACACGGCCCCGGGCGAGTTCCTCGTCCGCGACGAGTTCGCCGAGGCGAAGATCGTGATCAGCGAGTGCACGTTCTTCGAGCCTGACCACGCCGATCGCGCCCGCACGGGCATGCACCTGCACATCGACGACATCATCCGGCTCCTTCCCGTCTGGAAGGCGGACGCGATCGTCCTCGTGCACGCCTCGCGGCGAACGACGATCCACTACGCCCGCGAGAGGATCGAGGCGCTCGCCGGACCGGACGCAGCGCGCATCCATCTCCTGATGGACCACCGCTCGAACCGGATGCGCTACGAAAGGCAGCTCGCCGAGGCGCAGGCCGCACAGCAGCCGGCGGTGCCAGCATCGCAGGCTCCTGACGCGCCGCAGGCTCCCACCGCGCCGCAGGCCAGTTCCTCGGGCGATTGACGGGGTCGGCAGGACGCTCTATCGTCTGCGCCCCGTGGGTGATCCAGGACGGTGGGACGTCGTGGATCGACTGACGAACCAAGAACGCTTGCCGCTCCGCTGCACCGCAGCGGAGCGGAATCGCCGCCCCCACGTCGGGCGCGGCAGGAGGATCGATGCAGAGAATCGAGCCAGGTTTCCGCGAGTCGCTCGTCGACTACCTGCGGAAGAACCATCCCGACATCTGCAGGCACTGGTTCGACGACATCGAGCCATCCGAGATCCGCGACGGCGTGCTGCGCCTCGTGGTGCGCGAGCCCGTGCAGCTGCGGTATCTCCAGCGCTGCTGCGGCACGCACTTCACCGAGGCCGCGCAGAACGTGACAGGCCGGCTGCTGGTGGTCCGCTTCGTAAGCCCGAACGACGAGGTCAAGATCGAGGCGGGCGTCCATCGCGGTTCGACCGCGACCGCCGCGACCGCCGAGGACGAGTCGGCCGAGCGTCCAGCGTGGCTCGACGAGCAGATGCTCCTCAGCCCGGACTACAACTTCGAGTCGTTCATCGTCGGCCCCGGCAACCGGCTCGCCCACGCCGCCGCGCTCGCGGTCGCGGCCAAGCCCTCGCGCGCCTACAACCCCTACTTCATCCATGGCGGCGTCGGGCTCGGCAAGACGCACCTGCTGCACGCGATCTGCCAGTCGCTCCTCAAGGCGCAGCCGAACCTCCGGCTCTGCTACATCTCGTGCAACGCGTTCATGGACCTCTTCCACGAGGCGGTGAAGGCGGGCCGGATGACCGATTTCCGCAACCGTTTCCGCACCGCGGACGTGCTGGTGATCGACGACATCCACTTCCTCTCCAAGAACGAGCAGTCGCAGGAGGAGTTCTTCCACACCTTCAACGCGCTCTACCAGCTTGGCAAGCAGATCATCCTGAGCTCTGACGCGCCGCCGAACGAGATCCCCGACCTCGAGGAGCGGCTCACCAGCCGGTTCTCGGCGGGGATGGTCGCGCGGATCGAACGCCCCTGCTTCGAGACGCGGGTCTCGATCGTCAAGGCGAAGGCCACGCTGCACGGGCTCGATCTTCCCGACGACGTGCCGTCGTACGTCGCGGCAAAGATCGACACCAACATCCGCGAGCTCGAAGGCGCGCTCACGCGCATCCGCGGCTTTGCGATGGCCAACAACCAGCCGATCTCCCTCGAGCTTGCCAAGCAGGCGATCGACGGCGACGTCGCGGCACGGAGCGGCAACGCCCCGAGCCTCCAGTCGATCATCGAGAGCGTGACGCGCTTCTACGACGTCAAGCTGATCGACCTCCTGTCGAAACGGCGGCACAAGTCGATCGCGATGCCCCGCCAGGTCTGCATGTACCTCGCCCGCAAGCACACGCGCTTCTCCCTCGAGGAGATCGGCGGTTATTTCGGCGGCCGCGACCACACCACGGTCATGCACGCGGTCCGGACGATCGAGGAGAAGGCCGGGCTTGACCAGAAGCTCCAGGCCGAGGTCGACCGCATCGAGCAGGACCTCCTGCAGCGTGCGTCACGCTGACTCATCCGCTCTGTGGACATCCTGTTAGATAGTGTCAGTCCGGGCGCCTTTGCAGACATGTGGACAACCCTGCGCGGACCTTCGCTGGCGCTTCCGAAGCGGATCCGCGCCGGACTCGGACGAAGGCGACCTCAATCGACAGCCAGTTGTCAGTTTCCCAGCGGTGGCGTGTGCGTTGTAAGTGTAGTTAATGTTTGCACTTACGTCGTTCTCTTCTCTGGAATCCACGAATGGACAGGGTCTTTATCTAGGTAAGAAGAGATATATCTCATGTATGGGTCTCTTGAATTCGAGACAGGTTCCCGCTCCTTTCGTTCCTGGTTCTCGGCATCCCGCCTTGCATGGCCGTCCTCGTGAGAATTGTGGATATCGCGGTTCCGAACATTCGAACCTACCCGCTCGGTTTTGTGGATAAGTCTGAGCCAAGGCCTTGGCAGCTCGGACAGAACACCGTCGCGCGGCCACCGAGGCGCACCCCTTCGAGGCGGGTGCCGCATCGCAGGCAGGGCTGTTCGGCGCGGCCATAGACCTTGTGGCTCTGAACGGCGTCGCCAGGCTGACCGAAGGCGTCGCGATAGTCGCGCAGGGTCGAGCCTCCGGCGTTGATCGCGTGACCGAGGATTCTGCGGATGTGCGCGGTCAGTCGGTGGAAATCCTTGTTCTTCAAGGAGTTACAGCTTCGAAGCGGGTGGATCTGTGATGCAAACAGCGCTTCGTCGGCGTAGATGTTTCCGAGACCCGCGATGACAGCCTGGTCGAGGAGCGCGGATTTGATGGGTCGCTTCGAGCCTTCGATGCAGATCTTGAGGAGCGAGCCGCTTGGGTTCGCTGCGTCGTGGCCAAGAGCCAACCAGGCTTCCTTGAGCGCGGCGAACGATGGGTACGCCGTCAGCCCACCGAACCTACGCGGGTCGCGGAAGACGAGTCGCCACGGCTTCGCGACATCGACACCGGTCGCGCGGACGGCGGTGTGGGAGGGCGTGAACTCCCAGATGACATGGCGGTGCTTCGCGTCCATGCCGCGTGGATGCGCGCCGCGCTCGATGGTGACCGAGCCCGTCATTCCAAGCTGGACCACGAGCACGCGGCCGTCGAGCGCCTCGAAGGCCATCTGCTTGCCGTGACGGTGCGTGTCGACGATGGTCGCGTTTGCGAGCAGCGCAGCGTCGAGGTCGCGTCGGAGTTCGTCGGACGCAAACGACACGACGCTGCGCCGACGCACGGAGACCCGCCCAAGCCGACCGCCGACGACCCACGGATCGAGCGACCTGCGGAGATGTTCGACTTCGGGAAGTTCGGGCATGGCGCGTTGTGGCGGACCCTATACTCGCAGGCTACGCGCAACGCGGCCGAGGAACGGCGGTTGGGCCATCGGATCGGCGGTGGTCGATCGGGCGTCGGAGTGGCGCCCGTCGGTCTGACGGTTCGGTCTGACGGTTCGGTCGGACCTCGGGATTTCCGCCCATTCGCCGAGCCGAACGGGACAACCTTCGGTTTTCTCCATGAACGGCGTGTCCCGATGGGCGTGCCGAAGCCGAAGACAGAGGGGATCCAGGGCGAAACGAAGAGGCACCTCCACCATGTCGGACCCGACCAACAGCCACCACCCGTCGAACGCCACGCCTTCCAACCAGTGGGCCATCTCCGAACCCGCGCTGTCGCCGACGTGGCCCGATCTCGTCGTCGGGGTCGCCGAGGTCCGCAGGGCGATCGAACGCGTGCGCCGCGAGGTCCACAAGGCGATCGTGGGTCAGGACGACGTCGTCGAGCAGGCGATGCTCGCGATCCTCTGCGGCGGCCACGCGGTCGTCGAGGGCGTGCCGGGCCTCGCAAAGACGCTGCTGGTGTCGAGCCTCTCGAAGACCCTGAGCCTCCAGTTCTCGCGCATCCAGTTCACGCCCGACCTGATGCCGAGCGACATGACCGGCACCGAGGTGATCCAGGAGGACAAGGCGAGCGGCTCGCGCATGCTGCGCTTCGTGAAGGGGCCGATCTTCGCGAACATCGTGCTCGCCGACGAGATCAACCGCACGCCGCCGAAGACCCAGTCGGCGCTGCTCGAGGCGATGCAGGAGCGGCAGGTCACGGTGAACGGCGTCCAGTACCGGCTGCCGAACCCGTTCTTCGTGCTCGCGACGCAGAACCCGATCGAGCAGGAGGGCACGTATCCGCTGCCCGAGGCGCAGCTCGACCGCTTCATGCTGAACATCCGCGTCAACTATCCGACCGAGGCGGAGGAGCTCGAGATCGTCGCGCGCACGACGTCGACGGGGCTTTCGGATCCTGCGCCGGTGCTGTCGGCCGAGGACATCGTGCGCATGCAGGCGCTGGTGCGGCAGATCCCCGTCTCCGAGGACGTGCTGCGCCACGCGATCCGCATCGTGCGCGCGACGCGCGTGCGCGAGGAGGGCGAGGCGATCAAGGTCTGCCGCGACTACCTCGCGTGGGGCGCCGGGCCGCGCGCGAGCCAGTTCCTCGTGCTTGCCGCGAAGGCGCGTGCGCTGCTCGAAGGTGCGGAGAAGCCGACGATCGCGCACCTCGAGTCGATCGCGCTTCCCGTGCTGCGCCATCGCATCGTGACGAACTTCAACGCGGAGGCGGACGGCGTGAAGGCCGACGACGTCGTGAAGCTCATCCTCGAGAGCGTGCGCGGCGGCAGTGCGTCGCGCGAGTTCGAGAGCGTCGTGCGCTGAGCGCGGCGGAGTGAAACGTGTTTGAGGAAGCGTGTTTGAGGAAGCGTGGCGGTTGCTTCCGCCAGGAGCAGGCAGCGTTTGGACTCGGACCGCGACATGAACGACGGCCGTTCGCGTGAACGGCCAAGCGAACGGGCGCTCCGCGCCGAGCAGTACCTCGCGCCCGAGACGCTCGGCCAGCTTGCGCCGTTCGAGCTGCGCGCGCGCATGATCGTCGAGGGCGTGATGAGCGGCATGCACCGCTCGCCGTACCAGAGCCTCGCGGTCGAGTTCGCGGAGCACAGGCAGTACGCGCCGGGCGACAGCATCCGGCAGATCGACTGGAAGGTGTTCGCGCGCACCGACAAGATGTACGTCAAGCGCTACGTGCAGGAGACGAACCTCGACGTGATCGTGCTCGTCGACCGATCGAGCTCGATGCGATTCGGCACGCTGCCGGTGAAGAAGGGCTGGGGCGGCACCGACGCGAGCCGCGTGCGCGGACTGTGGACGAAGTTCGACCACGCGACGGCGACCGCTGCGGCGATGGCGTATCTCTGCCTCCATCAAGGCGACCGCGTCGGCCTCGGACTTTTCGACGAGGAGCTGCGTTCGCAGGTGAAGCGCTCGAGCCAGCGCGACCAGTGGCGCGCGATCGTCGGCGCGCTGAGCGGCGAGCCGGTCAAGGGACGCGCGCAGATCGGGCGTTCGGTCGACCAGATGGTCGCGCGCGTCCAGAACCGCGCGCTGTTCGTGATCGTGTCGGACTTCCTGATGCCGCTCGAGGACCTGCGCGGCGCGCTGGCGCGCCTCACCCACCGCGGCCACGACGCGATGCTCGTGCAGACGCTCGATCGCCAGGAGATCCGGTTCGAGATCGACACGCCCGCGCTCTTCGAGGGCCTCGAGGGCGAGACGGGCATCGAGGCCGACCCGCGCGCGGTGCGCTCGGCGTACCTCGAGCTCCTGCGCGCGCATGTCGACGGCGTCGACCGTCTTGCACGCGGGTTCGGCGCCGATGCGCTCATCTGCGACACGCACGAGTCGGTCGGTCCGGTGCTCGCGGCGCTGCTCGACCGCCGCATGAGCTTCGCGGGGAGGCGCGGCGGATGAACTTCCTGCACCCCGGCATCGCGCTTGCGGCCGTCGGCGCGATCGCGCTTCCGATCGTCATTCACCTGCTGTTCCGCCGCCGCCGCATTCCGCTCGACTGGGCCGCGATGGATCTCCTGCGCGAAGCCGTGCGCCGCACGAACCGGCGGCTGAAGCTCGAGCAGTGGCTGGTGCTGGCGCTGCGGGCGCTCGCGGTCCTCTGCGTCGGGCTCGGGCTTTCGGTGCCGTTCCTCGGCAGCGGAGGCATGCTCGGCGATGCGCCGCGCACATGGATGGTCGTCGTCGACGACGGCACGACGAGCGCGCTGCGAAGCGGAGCGGACGTCGAGCTCGACCGGATTCGCGCCGAGGCGTCGAAGCTGGTCGACGCGCGCGGATCGCGCGACCGCGTCGGCATCGTGCTCGCCTCGACGCCTCCCCGCGTCCTGCTCGCGCCGACAGGCGACGGAGCGCAGTTCGGGCGCGTGCTCGAGTCGATCGCGCCGAGCGAGTCGCCGAGCGATCTTCCCCGCGCGGTCGCGCTCGCGCGCGAGGCGATCACGGCGGAACCGTCGGGAGCGGCGGGCGGCTCCGCGGGAGCGGCGGCGACGATCGTCGTGGCGAGCGCGTTCCGCGCCGGTTCGCTGCGCGGCATCGAGCAGCAGGCCGGCGCCGCGCCCGCGCGGACGGGCGTCGAGATCGTGGCGCTCCCGCCCGTGCGCGATGCGCCGGTCGACGCCTACGTCGCCGACGTCGAGGCGCGGACTGCGCCGTGGGGTGGCACCGTCTCGGTGCGCGCGAAGATCGTGCGCCAAGGCTCGTCGCTCGATGGGGGAGACACCGTCGTGCGGGTGAGCGGCGAGGGCTTCGCGGCAGCGGCGCCGCGCAAGGTCGCGTGGGAACGCGGACAGACGGAGGCGTCCGTCGAGCTTCAGCTTCTTCCGCTTGCGGCGGGTTCGACCGGGTCGCGCCGCGCCGTCATCGAGGTCGGTCTCGAGGATGACGCGCTGCCCGCCGGGAACAAGGCGTGGACGGTCGTCGATGTCCGCGATGAGGTGGAGGTCGGCGTGATCGGCCGCCGCGGCGCGCTCGATGCCGCGGATCTCGATCGGATTCCGTCGTCGCTCTGGGTCTCCCGCGCGCTCTCGCCCGCGATCGGTTCTGGCATGCGCGTGCGCGACATCGACCCCGCGGCCTGCGACGCGCGCGCGTTGCTCGGCCTCGATGCCGTGGTGGTCGCGCGTCCCGACCTTCTGTCGCAGGCATCCGCCGACGCGCTCGCGGCATTCGTGCGCGCGGGCGGCGTCGCCGTGCTGCTGCCGGCGGGCGAGTCGCGTGCGCAGTCCTGGAGCCCGATGCTCCTTCCACGCCTCGGAGTCTCGTTCGAGATCGGCGCCGAGGCGCAGGACTCCGCGATGCCGAGGCTGCTTGCCGAAGAGCAGCCTGCGAACCGGATCCTCGCGTCGATCCGCCCCGAGCTCCCGGGACTTCTCGCACCCGTCTCGGTGACGAAGTCGCTCTCGATCGAAGGAGCGGACGCTGCCGATGTGGTGCTCGCGTTCGCGGACGGAGCACCGTTCATGGTCGCGCAGTCGACGTCGGCACCCGATGGCGGCGACGGGATGACAGGCGGACTCGTGGTCGCGTTCGCGGCCGCGCCCGAGCTTGCGTGGACGAACCTTCCTGTGAAGCCGCTCATGGTTCCGCTGTTCCAGGAGACGGTCCGCACCGCGCTCCAGATGTCCGCTGCTCGCGACGGTGTTCCCGTCGGTGCGCGTGCGCGCGGGAAGCCCGGCACCCGGCTGCGCGCGGCGGACGGGTCGGTCACGGTCGTCGAGCAGGATGGCCGTTCGGTCGAGCCGATCCGCGCGGCGGGAGTGCTTCGCGGCGACGAAGGGTCGATGCTGGTGGTGAACCAGCCCGCGTCGAGCCTGGCGCTTTCGCCGATCGAGGAGGAGGCGGTGCGCGCGGCGTTCGCCGGAAGCGGCGCCGTGCGGATCGCGGCGGTCGCGGCGGCGGACGGCGCGGCCGAGAGCGGCGTCGATGCCGCAGGCGCAAGCGTCGCGGAGCAGGCCCGGTCGCGCGAAGGCGATGGCGGCCGGATCCCGTTCCTCCTGCTCGTGCTTGCGCTGGCCGCGCTCCTCTTCGAGGGATTCCTCAGCCGGATCTTCTCGCATGCGTCGCTCGTGCGCGCCGGCAAGTCGGGCGAGATCGTGGAGACCGTCGGGCGGGTTCGTCCACGCGGCGGCGCCGCAAGGCCGTCTCAGTCCGAGCGCGTTCCGATCGGAGGCGGGCGATGACGTCTCGGTCGCCGCTTCTCCGCGCGTGCGTCGAGTGGATCCTCGGCGAGCGCGTTCCCGCCGACGCGCAGGCGATGACGTTCGTGTTCGAACGGCCCGTCGCGACGTGGGTCTGGTTCCTGATCGTCCTGGGCGCGGGCGTGATCGGCTGGTGGAGCTATCGCAGGCTGTCGTCGGGTCGATCCGCATCGTCGCGCGTCGCGCGCGGCGCGCTGGCGGCGTTGCGGGCGACGGTCGTCGTGCTGCTTGCGGTGCTCATCGCAGGTCCATCGGTCCGTTTCGAGCGCACCCGTGTCGAACGCGACAGGCTCATCGTGCTCGTCGACCGCAGCCAGTCGCTTTCGATCGAGGATGGTCCCGACGGCCGGTCGCGCGCGGAGCAGCTGGTTGCGCTCCTCGAGGAAGGCGAGCCCGCCCTCGCGGCGATCGCACGCGACAAGGACATCGACTTCGTCGGGTTCGCAGGCGGCGTGTTCACGCTCGACAGGCGCGACGTCGCCGAAGGTGGAAGCGTGCTTCCCGAGCTCGGCGAAGCCGGCGGGGACCGGACCGATCTCGACGGCGCGATCCGCGAGGGGCTCGCGCGCGCAGCGGGAAGGCCGGTGAGCGGAGTGCTGGTCGTCTCCGACGGCCGGTCGATCGTGCCGGTGTCGGCGGAGACGCTGCGGCGGCTTGAACGCGATTCCGTGAAGGTCTTCTCGGTCGCGCTTGGCGCGAAGGATCCGGTCGGCGATGCGGCGATCGTGGCGGCGACGGCGCCGGCGCGTGCGTTCGTGCGCGACCGCGTTCCGGTCGAAGTGCGCGTCGACCGCGGCGGTACCGAAGGCCTGCTTTCGGTGCGGCTTGTCGATGCGGAGACGGGCGCGGAGATCGCGCGGAAGCCGGTCGAGGACTCCGGCGGCGCGGAAGCGGTCGTCATCCTCGATCTCGTGACCGAAGCGGTCGGAGCGCGGACGGTGCGCGCGGAGCTGGTGACGGAGCGCGCCGATCTCGTGCGGGAGAACAACGCGCGTTCGGTGACGGTCGAGCTCGTCGACCGGCCGATTCGGCTGCTCTACATCGAGGGAACCTCGCGGTGGGAGTACCGCTATCTCAAGAACCTGCTTCTGCGCGAGGAAGACGTCGAGAGCTCGATCATGCTCCTGTCCGCAGACCGCGACTTCGCGCAGGAGGGCAACATGCCGATCGCGCGGATTCCACGCACGAAGGAGGAGTTCGGGCGCTACGACATCTTCGTGATCGGCGATGTGCCGAGCGGTTACTTCTCGCCCGAGCAGCTTGCGGTCATCCGCAGCGAGGTCAGCGAGCGGGGAGCGGGACTGCTGTGGATCGGCGGCGACCGGTCGACGCCTACGTCGTGGGAAGGAACCGTTCTCGCCGACCTCATCCCGTTCAGGCCGCCGCTCGCCCTCGAGACAAGGACGGGAGGAAGCCTGATCCGGCCGACCGAGACGGCGGCGCGGCTGGGCGTCCTGCGGCTGACCGACGATCCGGCGGGATGGCCCGAGGAACTCTCCGATCGCGGACTGTCGTGGCCGCAGCTCCGGTTCGTGCAGCTCGTGCCGCGCGCGCGGCTGAAGCCGACCGCCGAGGCGCTCGCCGAGGCCAGTGGTGCCGGCGCTTCGGCGCAGGAACCAAGCGCGGCCGTGATTCGGATGCGTTTCGGCGCGGGCGAGGTCGTCTACGTCGCAACCGACGAGATCTGGCGGTGGCGATACGGACAAGGCGAGCGGTATCCCGAGCGGTTCTGGGTTCCACTCGTGAGGCTGCTTGCCCGCGAGGCGCTCGCGAGCGACGACGCCCGCGCGGTTCTGTCGGTGTCGCCGCCCCGCGTTGCGCCGGGCGAGTCCGTGCTCGTTTCGGTGCGGCTGAAGGACGAGGAGACCGCGGCGAACGCACCCGCGATGGTGCCGGTCGAGATCCGCGATGCATCGGGTGCGCCGGTCGCGCGCATCGAGCTCGCGCGCGAGGGAAGCGAGGCGACGGCGATCATGCCGGCCGACCGGCTGGGCATGTTCGAGGCCGTCGCGAGCGATCCGGCGTTCGGTTCCGCGAAGGCGGCGTTCGAGGTCGTGCGCATCGACGACGAGCTCAGGCGCGGGGACGCGGATCACGGACTGCTCGAGGCGCTTGCGAACCGCTCGGGCGGCCGCATGCTCGACGGCAGCGGGCTGCGCGAACTTCCGTCGCTCCTGCCGCTTCGCGCGCGGGAGATCGACGAGAGCGTCCGGCGGACCATCTGGGACACGTCGGCTGCATTCGCGGCGCTGCTCGTGCTGCTGGCGATCGAATGGACCGGGAGGAGGCTGCTGAGGCTCGTCTGAGCGTGCAGGGGTCGATGAAGCGGATACCGAATCGATGAAGGCAAGTCACGACACATCCTCCGCGCCCGTGCTCGCCCGAAGCCCTGCGGTCGGCGCGGTCGAACGCATCGCGTTCCGTGCGCGCGTGCTCCGCATCGTCGCGGCGATCTCGGCGCTGGCGGTGCTCGCACTGGTGTCGATCTGGGTCGCGGCGTCGGTCGACGCGTTGGTGCGGTTTCCCGCGCTGCTGCGGGGCGTCGTTCTCTGCGCGATCGTGGCGTTGATCGTGATCGACGTCAGGAAGTTCCTGATTCCGGCCTTTCGCTTCCGACCGCGTGCGATCGATATCGCGCAGCGGATCGAACGCCAGCGGCCGGAGTTCTCCGGCCATCTCGCTTCGGCGGTCGACTTCGAACTCACGGGACTGTCGCGGACCAACGAGCTTGCGGCGTTTGCCGTGCGCAATCTCGATGAGCGCGCGAAGGGAGTCGACTTCGCGAAGGTGCTTCGGTTGCGTCCGACCCTGCTGCGCGTTCTGGCAGCCTGCGTGTGCTTCGCAGGCTCGGCGGTCTTCGCGCTTCGAGAACCCGCCTACGCGACGATCGCGCTCCGGCGCGTGCTGACGCCGTGGTCCGATGCGTCGTGGCCGGCGCGCACGGCGGTCGAGAGCCTCATGACGGGTACGTCGGTCGCGCCGAAGGGCGCGCCGATCGAGCTGCGGGCGAGGTTGACCAAGGGCGATGTCGGAGCGGAGCGCGTGTTCGTCCGCTACCGAACCCTGGGCGACGCGGGTTCGGCCGACGGCGGCCCGCAGGCGTCCGGATGGACCGAGGTCGCGCTCTCGCGACAACCCTCGGGTGACTACTCGCGGCTCGTCGATGCCGATGGCGACCGCCTCGAGTTCGTGTTCCTGACCCGCGACGCCGAGTCGGCGATCGGATCGATCCGGCTGATCGAGCCGCCCGCGATCGTGTCGGCGACCCTGTCGGTCGAGCCGCCGGAGTACGCGCGCCGCGTGGTTCCGGCCCGAAGCGAGCAGCTCGGAACCGGGCTGGATTCGCGTGCCACGCCGCGCGAACCTTTGCTTGAAGGAAGCAGGGTCCGGCTGTCGCTCGTGCTGTCGCGGCCGATCGCGGTCGACTCGGAGGTTCCCGCTGTCTGGATGATCGGCGACGCGGGCGACACGGGCGAAGCGGGCGAAGCGGACGCCGAAGCCGACGTTTCCGGAGGGGGCGCGTCCGATGCAAGTTCGGCGGAGTCCACGGAGGCGGCGGAACGCACCGATCCGACCGCCGGGACACCGCCACCGGCAGCGGGTGCAAGCAGTGCCGTGCTTCAATCCGAACCCGGGTCCGAGCCCGATCATGGCCTCGCGGCGAATCGGTCGCACGACGCACGGACGCCGCAGAACCCGGCTGCTTCGGACCGTTCCGAGCATACGGAGCATTCGCAGCGGCGGGTGTTCCAGCCCGTGGCCGATCCGACGGATCCTGCCGTGTGGATCATCGAGTTCACGAGCCGAGGCCCGGCGCGGGTCGAGGTCCAGCTTGTAGATGCAGATGGAATCCGTCAGCCCGAGCCGAGCGTGTACGCCTTCGACTCGATCGCCGACCGCACTCCGACCGCCGCCATGGTGGAACCTCCGCAGGACGAATCGGTCGTCGCGGACGCCCGTGTGCCGATCGGTGCGGAACATCGCGATGACCTCGAACTCAGGTCCGCAGGGATCGAGATCGCAACGCGCCTGGGCCGGTCGGACTCGGAGAGCCTCGTCTTCGAGGAGCGCGCCGAGTTCGGCGAACGGAAGACGTCCGCGAGCATCGAGCGCGTTCTCGACATCGCAAGGCTTCAGCTGTCTGCGGGCGATTCGGTCGTTCTTCGCGGCTTCGCCGAGGATCACTTCGACGGGCTTGGTTCGCCCGAGAGGAGCCATGGCCGAGCGCGCAGCGCGCCGCGCGTCCTCCGAATCGTGGGCGAGGAGGAGTTCGAGCGTCAGATTCGGTCGTCCTTCTCCGGCGTGAGGCGCGATGCGATGCGCATCGACGAACGTCAGGCCAAGGCCCGTGAGCAGACGGAGGCGGATGCGGTAGATCCATCCTTGGAGCAGTTGCAGGCGGCGATCACCGATAGCATCGCCCAGATGCGCGAGGCGACCGAAGGGCTTCTCGAGCGGCTCGACCGCAATGGTCGACGCGATGGCTCGCTGGCGGACGTTGCGCGACAGGCACAGGACATCGTGTCGATGGCCGAGGCACGAAGCGCGGAAGCCAGCGAGGCTCTGCAACGCGCCGCGCGGTCGGGAGCGACAGATGGAGAGCGAGAGCAGCGCGAGATCGACGCCCGAGAGGCTGCGGATCGGCAGGACGCGGTGCGGGCGGAACTCGAGGATCTCGTAAAGCTGCTTGATCGCGATGAGGATGCGTGGGCGGCCCGACGCCGACTTGAGGGTCTGACCAATCGAATCCGGCAACTCTCTCGCGAGACTCAGCAGGCGGCGCAGCGTTCGAACGGCGAGTCGCGTGAACAGCTGTCGCCGGAGGCGCGTGCGGAGATCGACGCCCTCTCCGAGAGGCAGGCGAAGGCGTCTGAGGAGGCCGAGAAGACGACTTCCGAACTCAAGGAGCGCGCGAAGGCCCTTCAAGAGTCGGATCCGCGGCAGGCACAGGCGCTCGACTCGGCGGCGAAGGCCGCCGAGGATGGCAAGGTGCGCGAAGAGATGGAGCAGGCGTCAAGGGACGCCGCTGAGAACAAGCTCGAGCAGTCGAAGGCTGCGCAAGACCGCGCCCTCGAGGCTCTGCGTCGCGCAGCCGAGGCGCTCGACGAGGACCGGAAGGTTCGAGCAAGCGAACTCGCGCGGGTGCTCGAGGACCTCGTCGAGACGATCAGGCGACTGATCGCGGAGACCGAGGATCTGCGGCGGGAGGTTCCGATCGTTCCTGACGGACAGGTTGCCGCCGAAGTTCAGCAGCGGGACTCGCTCGCCGGCAGCTTCGGCGTCTTGTCTCAGAACACCCGAGGAGTAGCTGCGGACGCGCGACTTCGGAGCCGTGAAGCCGCCCGTCCTGCGCGCGCGCTCGACTCGGCCGCCGTGAGCATGGCCTCCGCCGCCGGAGGGCTGCGGGCACCCATCTTCGTCCGCAAGGAAACCGCGGAGGCTGCCGAGACGTCGCTGAAGCATCTCGACGAGGCGCTCCGCTTGGCGGAGGAAGCGGCGGCCCGCGCGGAGCAGCGCGCCGAAGCTGAGAAACGGGAGGAACTGCTTCAAAAGTACCGGGAGTTCCTCGAGCGTGAGACGATCCTGCGAGATTCCGCCCAGAAGCTCGCCCCTCCTGCTGATCAGAACATCGGCCGGCGCGAGCTTGTCGAGAGTCGCCGCCTTGCCGCGGCGCAGGAGGAACTACGCGAGTCGGTCCGCAAGCTTCTCGACTCCGAGGAGGAGATCAAGGCCTCCGAGGCCATGATCGACATGCACGACATCGTCGATGCCGCGTTGTCCGATTCGAAGACGAAACTCAACCAGGGAAAGCCGTTGGACTCGGTCCCGCCGGCGAACGACGCCATCGAGGCGCTCGCTGCGATCGTCGCTGCGCTCGACGAGACAGCGCCATCGGACGACGGCGACATGTTCGGGGAGAGGCAGGCAAGCGGTGGCGATCAGGGCTCGGGCGGGCAGCAGTCGGCGGGCGCGATTCCACCGGTCGCCGAGGTCAAGCTTCTTCGATCGATGCAGGAGTCGCTCGCAAGGCGCACGCGGAGTCTCGATGAGTCTTCCGCATCGCTCGATCCGGTCGAGCGTTCCCAACGGATTGGCGAACTTGCCGCGAGGCAGGAACGAATTCTCGAACTTGGTTCCAGGATCGCCGAGAAGATCCGTGGGAGCGGCCGACAGGCCGTGGAGCCGGAGGCCAATCCCGCGACCGACGGGCCGTCCGACGATTCGAAGGGTGAAGGAAAGGTGGTTCCATGATCACGGGTCGGCAGCATCTCGGTCCTTATGCCTCTTCCCCGCCCTGTCGGAGACGTCACGATTCATATTCGGCGGGGCACGTACGCATGGTTCGGCTCTTCGCAGCCAGTGTCCTGCTTCTCGTACCCATGGCGGTACCGGCCTTCGCTCAGGAGAAGAAGGCGGGAGAGGGCGATGGATCGTCCGCTGCGTCGTCCTCCGCGTCGCCAGCCACACCTCCTCAGCCGAAGTCTCTCGATGACTTGCTTGGGGTGCCGACGTCCGAGCAGTCCGCAGGAAAGACTTCCAGTGGTGATGACGCCGCAGAGCGTGAGCAGAAGCGGCGACTTGAGCGCTCGCTGAACGAGTCCTCGCTCGAAGATCTGGTCAGCCGTGCCGTTGACGGAATGAAGTCGGCGGCGGAGCGACTGAGCGATGGAAAGGACGTCGGAATCGGCACCCAGCGGATCCAGGAAGAAGTCGTGAAGACACTCGATCGTCTGCTTGAGGAAGCGCAGAAGCAGCAGAGACAGCAGTCCTCAAGCAGCAGCTCGCGCCGCCAGTCCGGCAAGCCCCGAGATACAAGTGGCGATCCGAACGAACAGAATGGACAGCAGGCATCGCGTGGCGAAGCTCGGGCGGCCCAAGAGCGAGCAACCAGGTCCTCATCTTCGGCCGAGGAATCGGAAGGCCAGCGTCCAGAGGATCCGTCGGCTGCGATCGGAACTGAACTCGACGAAGCGAGGATCGAGTGGGGTCGTCTACCGGAGCGGATCCGCGAACTTGTCTCGCAGGGCAGGCGTGACCGGGTGTCCACCGTCTACGAACGGCTTACTCGCGAGTACTACCGCCGCCTGGCGGAGGAGGCCTCCAAGTGAGTCGCACCTTCGACTTCCGAATGACTGCACTCAGGCGAGTCGGCTGTCGGGTTCTTCTTGTCGCCGCCGTCTTCAACATGTCGGCAGCGGCCTCAGCCGCCGAGGCTGGGCGGGCCCCGAACCATTCGGATGACAGGCACGAGCGGTTGACGATCCTGCTGGCCGCACCGATCGGTGTGGTGGCTATGTTCATCGATGCCCGCGGAACATCCCGCGACTGGGCAGGAGGATCGCCGATCTCGGTATCGAGTGCTGACTCGCAGGATCAGTACGTGGATGAGCAAGCCCTGACGGCGCTTGCCTCCGGGTTTCGCGCCGTACCGCTCGTCCAGGAGCGCCGCGTCGACACGTCGGCCGCAACGCCGCCAGTGCCCCCGGACCCAGCACCAGCGCCCTCGCGCGGAGTTCCCCTTCGGGAGGGCGGCGCCGAGAACGCTCCGAGCGAATCGGAGATCACCCCGCGTCTCGAGGAGGCCGTGCGGAAGGGATTCGAGTACCTCCGACGCCAGCAGAAGCCCGACGGCTCCTTCGGTCAGGGACGATTCGGTCAGCACGTCGGCGTGTCGAGCCTTTGCGCGATCGCGCTGATGGCCGATGGGCACCTTCCCGGCCGCGGAGAGTTCGGAGAGAGCGTGCAGAAAGCGCTCGACTTCGTCCTCGACCACTCGACTGAGACGGGCCTTCTTGTGTCCGACGAGACCCATGGTCCCATGTATGGACACGGTTTCGCCGCGCTCTTCCTTGGCGAGATCTACGGAATGAACCAGGATGACGATCGCGTCCGCGACGCCCTCGTGCGCGCGGTGCAATTGATCGTGAGCAGCCAGAACGACGAGGGAGGCTGGCGCTACAACCCTGTACCTGACGATGCGGACGTGTCCGTGACGATATGTCAGGTCATGGCGCTGCGAAGCGCGAGGAACGCCGGCATCAAGGTTCCGAAGTCGACGATCGACGACGCGATCCGGTATGTCCGCGCGTGCCAGAACTCGGATGGTGGCTTCCGATACATGAAGGACCTCGGTGGTTCTGCGTGGCCACGTACGGCCGCGGGCGTGGCGAGCCTCTTCTACGCGGGCGTGTATGAAGACCAGTCGATCGAGCGCGGGCTTGACTATCTCAAGCAGAACGCGTTTCCGCGCGGTGGCGGAGGATTTGCGGGTGGCTTTTCCCAGCCGCACTACTTCTACGGTCACTACTACGCCGTGCAGGCCATGTATCTTGCGGGTGGCGATCGCTGGAAGTCTTGGTGGCCCGCGATCCGGGACGAGCTTCTTGCCAAGCAGAATCCGGATGGATCGTGGTCGGATCCACAAGGCGACGCCTACGGGACGGCGATGGCGCTCATCGTGCTCCAGATGCCGAAGCGCTACCTTCCCATCTTCCAACGCTAGTACGACACAGTGCCTTCGACCCGAGCCTTGAACCGACTGACCAGACTTCTCGGCGCCCTTCCCCTTCCGGCGGCCGTCTGCTGCGCGTTTGCCGCGGCGGGCCTTGGCGCCGAAGCCGCGTCGGCTGTCGCGGTCGCCCCCGACGGCAGCAGGATCGAGCTTCTGCTTCGTGACGGGAACTGGCTCGCGGGCCGACTCGAGTCCCTCGGGGACGGGGCTTGGACGCTCTCCCAGGTCGACGGCGGCCCGGTCGAGGCGTCGCGAACGATTCCGCGGTCGAGCATCGTCGCATGCCTCGTCGGCTCGGACAGCCGTCGATCCCTTGCATTTCTCACGCAGTTCAGCGTCGGTGCGCTCGTCCTTGCGGACGGGCAGTTTCTTCCCGGGACACTCCGCACCGACGCACGGCCCGCCGTCTGGGAGCACCGCTGGGTCGGATCCGTTCCGCTGAGGACAGACGCCATCTCCGAGGTGCGGCTCGTGGCGAATCGCCGCGCTCCGCAACGATCCGACGCCGACATGGTTCTCTTCGTGAACGGCGACACGACCGCAGGTTTCGTCGAGTCTATCGGCGACGAGGTCGTGCTCGAGCCGATCGACTCGGACCCGACCCGCGGTGATGCGGGCGAGAACCCGCCCGATGGCGGCCAAGCAGTGCGTTCCGAGCCACCGGCGCAGGAGTCCCGCACCTCGCGACGCATTCCGATCGATCGAGTCGCAGCCGTGACCTTCGCCACGCTTGAGCAGGCCGCCTCTTCCGACGCGCTGATGTGGACCGTCGACGGGAGCATCGTTCGAGCGAAGAGCCTCGCGTACGAGGCCGATTCCGGGTGGCGCTTCTTCCTCGCCGACGACATGCTTCTCGGCGGCCGCGAACCCAGATCGATCGGGGCGGCGGCGACGAAGCCGACGGCGATCCTCCTTGACCGCGCTTCGATGATCCCCCTTGTGGCGTGCGGCGCACCCGCGCACGAACGCCCCGCCGCGACCTATCGATATGAGAAGGGATCGCAGGCTCGCCTCGAGGCTCGCGAAGAGGCGCTTCTCGGCCTCGGATCGGTCGAGCTCGATGGACCGCTCCACGCGCGTTTCGACCTGCCGGCCACACTTCGAGGACTCGAGGGAAAGATCGTGTTCAGCGCCGAGATCGCGCTGCGGGAACCCGTCCCTGCCGACGCACGCATCTCCGTGGCCGTTCGCTTCGCAGGCTCGGCCGACGAGACGCTGGTTCTCGATGCCGACAACCGGCGCAAGGCGGTTCGCGTCGTCGGTGGACCGTCGAAGGATGCCGTGCTCGAGATCGTCGTCGAGGATGGCGGCAATGGTGTCGCGGGCGACCGCATCGCCATCCATCGAGGCTGCTTCCTTCTTCAGCCCTGAACTTCGCCAGAACCACCTGACCCGCCGTGGCCGCCGCCGTGAGGTGGCATGTCCGGCGGGCCGGTAGCCGCCTTCCGCCGACTCGTCGAGAACGCCCGCTTCGATGCCGCCCATCGGATCGATAGAAAGACGTATCGTCCCGTCGCGGCACGTGACGAGCCTTCGGGTGTCAGGCGGTAGATGGGGGCCGAAGCGATCGCGTGCAAACCTCCGGCTCGCCGTCGACTGGACGATGAAGCGCGGTCGCGCGGCGGAGATGTAGTCGACGACCGCCTCCCGCCAGCTTCCGTGATGCGGCATCTCGAGGACATCGCAGCCGAGATCGATCTCGCCGCGTCGCGCCATCGCGGCGAGGCGAGCCGCGGGTTCCGTCTCGATGTCTCCCGAAAGCAGCACCCGCGCGCACGGCATACCTCCGTTGCCGTCGATGGCGACCGCGATCACGAGGGAGAGGTCGTTGTCGCGGCGTGATCGGAATCCCGCGGGCGGCCACAGCACCCTCCACTCAGCGTTCCCGAGCCGTACCGAGTCTCCCGCGGCGATCGCGTGCAGCTCGACGCCTCTCCCGCGCATGGTCGAGAGAAGCTCGGCGACGACCTGGTTCGTCTGCTCCGCTGCAAGCAGGGAGTCATGCATGTAGGCCCGGTCCACCCGCGAGTACCTCGCGACATCCGCGAGCGCGCTCATGTGATCGAGATCCGGATGCGAGATGATCACGGCATCCACCACGCCGCCGCGGGCGTCGATCCACGGGAGAAGCGCGCGCGAGGCGACGTTGCCGATCGACGTCGAGCCTCCATCGAAGAGGACGAGCGCACCGCTCGACTCGATCGCCATCGCGGTGCCGTCGCCGATCGCGAACACAGTGCACTCGAAGTGCGGACGATCCTCTCGCACCGATCGCGCCATTGGCGGAAGGAACACGAGAGCCGCCGCCGCCGCCGCCGCGACGATGCGCATCCGCCGTCCTCGCGACAGGATCGACCCGCAGCCCGCCACGGCCAGCGCCGCGCCGAGCGACCAGTGCGCCCCGCCGAGCGCGATCGATCCCGCACCGCATCTGATCGCAAGCTCCACGAGTTCGATCTGGAGCACCGCTGCGAACCACGCAGGCCAGGCGAGCACGACGGTCAGCGGCGGCCAGAGGGCCCCGAGCACCGCCTTCGGATACGCGAGCATGAGCGTCGCGGTCGACAGCGGTGCGCACGCCAGCGTCAGCAAGGTGCCGACGGGCTGGATCGAACCGAAGTGGACGAGCACGATCGGCGTGCTCGCGATGAACGCCGCGAGACCCGCGGCGACCGCCCGCGCGAGAAACTCCCCGGCGATTCCAAGCAACGCCGGCCGTCCGGGGATCGGAGCGTCGCCCGGAATCCACCGAAGCCAACTGGCCTGTACCGGCATCGACAGGTGTCGTAGCGCGAGCACGCACGCGAAGCTGAGCTGGAATCCCGGATTCAGGGCGTCGGATGGCGCCGACAGCAGCATGACGATCGCCGCGACGGCGAGCACGGCGTCGCCGTTCCATTCGCGACCGACCGCTGAACCCGAGGCACCCACGATCGCCATCAGCGCCGAGCGAACCGCGCTTGCGGCGGGCGCCATGAGAAGCAGCGCGCAGCACGCGGCGATCCCGCATGCGACCGCGTGCACCCTCGGGCTCGGCGAGACGAGCCGCGCCGCCAGTCCGACAAGCCAGCCGAGCACGGCCAGGTTGAAGCCCGAGATGGCGAGGATGTGCGAGAGGCCCACGGCTCGGAAGGAGTTCTCGATCGCGCGGTAGCCGTCTTCCGCATCGCCGAGGACAAGCGCCACCAGCATCGCGCGGATCGACGCATCCCCGGCATCGGGCACGCCTTCGACGAGGGCGGTGCGGATCCTCTCGCGGGCCGAGTCCCGGGCACGCGCGATCGCTGCGGCGAGAGCCGATCCGTGGCCAGCGGACTCCGCGACGCCGACAAGCGCAGGTGAGTCGACCGAGACCGAGCCGATCACCCCGCGGTGCAGCATCGCCTCCGCGATCCGCCCGTCGCCCGGAAGCCCCGGAGTCCTCGTGCCGCGGATCGTCCCCACGACCCTGATCCGGTCCGCGACTCGGCATCGTGGCGGCTCATCGAGCACCGAGACCGACAGGAGCGCCTCGCGGTCTGCGAGCGGATGCGCTTCGCCTGCCTCGTCGATGAACACCACGTCGCCGACGTGGCCTACGAACCGCGTTGATTTCCCGAGATGACGCGCGAGGCGATCGACGGCGAAGCCCCGCTCGGCGAACGGGGTTCGGAGCGTCGCCTCGAGGCGCACGAGCTGTCCGTCCTCGGGAAGGTGAAGACGGGGCTTTCGTGACGCCGCAATCGTCTCGTCGAACCTGAGCGCGATGCCGAGCGTGAATCCGGCCGCTGCGAGCAGTCCGAGCGCCATGCAGACCATGCGGCGCGATGCCCGTCGCGACCGCATGGCCTGCGCGGCGATCACCGACGCACCGGCCGCGCAGGCGAGCGCGACGATGAGCGTCTCGGTGACGATCGCCCCGGCGCATGGCGCGCCGAGCGAACGTGCCCACGGAGATCCCCCGGCGATGGCGCAACCCGACCAGAGCGCCGCCGCGAACACGCAGGTCGACCATGGCACGACCGCCCGCAGCGCGAGCGGAGCGCCGATCGCTCCGCGATCGCCGCAGGTGTCGCCGGGCATGGCATCGCCCGGCCCATGATGCCGTGCATCGTCGTGCTGCATCTCCCGCCGTTCCGACCGTTTCCGTGGTTTCCCGCGCGCCGCTCGCGCAGGTCGTGGAGGCAGACTACGCGCCGGGGACCGATGTCCTTCCGAGTCAGTAGTTTTTACGGAGCGATTCCCGGGATCGGCTTCGGCTTCAATTGCCGTTCGACTTGTCGCGGAGCGCCTCGAAGGTCGCAAGCGCCCTTCCGAAGTCGATCGACTCGGCGGCGAGGCCGACTCCCGTCTCGACCGAGTCCGCGATTCCGCTCACGTAGAGCGCCGCGGCTGCGTTGGCAAGCACCATCGCGCGCCGCGCGCCGCGCTCCTCGCCCGTGAGGATGTTCGTGAAGAGGGTCGCCGCCTCCTCGAGCGAGTGCGGCGCGAGCTCGGCGGGATCGGCCCGCTCCAGCCCGAGCTTGCGCGGATCGATCGACCACTCCTTGACGTGACCGTCCCGCACCTCCGCGATGCGCGTCGGAGCGGCGATCGATATCTCGTCGAGTCCGTCGTCCGAGTGCAGCACGAGCGCGTGGGTCGAACCAAGCCGCACCAGCGCATCCGCGATCGGCCGCACGAAGTGACCGGCATAGACGCCCATCACCTGTCTTCCGGCGCCGGCGGGATTCGTGAGCGGTCCGAGGAGGTTGAAGAGGGTCGGCACCCCGAGCGCGCGCCGTACCGGGAGCACATGTCGCGCCGCGGGGTGATGGTGGATCGCGAAGCAGAAGCAGATGTTGGCTTCATCGAGGCACCTCGCCTGGACCGTCAGCGAGGCGTTGACGTCTACGCCGAGCTTCTCGAGGACCTCGGCGGATCCCCGGCCGGTACGCGACCGGTTGCCATGCTTCGCGACCTTCGCTCCGCTAGCCGCAGCCACGACCGCCGCGAGGGTCGACACGTTGAACGTCTTCGGTGCGCCGCCGGTTCCGGCGGTATCGACCACATCGCGCGGATCCGTGGCGCACGGCACGCGCGCGACGTTCGCCCGCATGACCCTTGCGGCGCCGACGATCTCGTCGACCGTCGGCATTCGCGTCGCCATGAGCGCGAGAAACGCACCCATCTCCGCTTCGGTCGAGTGGCCGGACGCGATCGCCTCGAATGCGGCCTGCGCCGCCGATTCCTCGAGGGACTTGCCCCCGAGGAGCGTCTTGAGAAACGGCGTCAGGTCTCCGGGGCGGGCTGACCGAGCGAACTCTGGCGGTCCTTGATGCGGCATCCCCCTAGCGTAGCGGAGCCGTGCGGTCCGCACGGCGCGTGCCGGTCCCGCATCTCGTAGCATCCCTGCCGAGGCGGCCTTGTCGATGAACCTCCCGAACCTTCCGGCCGGCACGCTTCTCGCCGAAGCGCTCGTGCACACGCTCGATCCATTCGTGTTCGAGTTCTCACCGGGCGTCGGCCTGCGCTGGTACGGCACCGCCTACATCGCGGGATTCATCGTCGGCTGGCTGGTGCTGCGCCAGCTGGCGACCTCGGGTCGCGTCCCGATGTCGCTGCGGCAGGTCGGTGACCTCGTCACATCCATCATCATCGGAGTCATCGTCGGCGGCCGGCTTGGCCACGTCGTCTTCTACGAGCCCCATCTGCTCACCGACTTCAGCGGGTCGTTCCCGTTCTGGGGGCTCCTCGCCATCCATAAGGGCGGCATGTCGAGCCATGGAGGCGTTCTCGGCGTGGCGATCACCATCATTCTCTTCGCGCGCCGCGAGAGGCTCCCGATCCTTGCGGTCGGCGATGCCGTCGCGTTCGTCGTCCCGTGGGGATTGATGTTCGGGCGGCTCGCCAACTGGGTGAACGGCGAGCTCTGGGGCCGCGCCCTCCCGCAGCCGATGCAGTCGAACGCTCCGTGGTGGAGCGTGAAGTATCCCCGCGAGCTCGAGCTCTTCGAGCATGTGCCCGCCGCCATCGAGCCGCTGCGCGCGCTCGCGCCCGCTGCGGAGCGGATGAAGGACGGCGACTTCATCGGCTGGGTGATCGCGACCGCCTACGACACCGGCAGCACGGCGCATGCGGAGGTGATCCGCACGCTCGGACCCGTGCTCACCGCCTACTACCCGAGCCAGTTCCTCCAGGCGTTCGCCGAAGGTCCCGCGCTCCTCATCCTGATGGCGCTCGCATGGCTTGCGCCCCGCAAGGCCGGCGTCGTGACGGCGGTGTTCTTCGCAGGCTACGGCGCGCTCCGCTTCGCGACCGAGCAGTTCCGCGAACCGGACGAAGGGGTCGCGATGCTCGGTGGACTGACGCTGCCGATGCTCCTCTCGCTCGCCATGGTCGCCGCGGGTGCGGTGTTCCTCGTGCTCTCCCGCCGTTCGCAGCGGATCGGCGGACTCGTCTGGAAGGCGACGAAGCGAGCCGAGCAGGACTGACGGCCCGTCGGCCGTCCGTCACGGCGGAACGGATGCACTGATGTGATGCAGGCCACGGATACGGACTCCATGTGCCCCTCCTGCGGGCACCTTCGCGCCGGCATCCCGGGCGACGCACGCTGTCCCGAGTGCGGCTCCGAGGGCTTCGGCGATGCATTCGTGATCCACGGCACGCTGGTGCGGCCGATACTGCCGCTCTTCGTCGTCGCGTGCACGGTCCCGTTGCTCGTATCCGGCTTCATCGCCATGGCCTCGATGGTGGCGTCGGGCAGGTTGCACGCGAGCTTGCCGGTCATCGTGGCCGCGACGGCGATCGTGCTGTTGTCCGGCGGGCTTTGGTTCGTTCTTCGGTCGCGGGCCTCGCTACGCATCAAGACGCGGGTACCCGCCGTCTGGATGATCCATCCCGACGGCGTGGTCGTCCGTGTCGGCGGATCGAGCCGGAGCATTCCGAGGAGCGCAATCAAGTCGATCCGCTGCGCGGAGTCGTTCTTCGGTTCGACTTCCCAGCTGGTGCTGGTCCACCGTCTTTTCACGTCGTTTGCACTGTCCGCGACGCCGATCATCTACATCCACGGTGCGACGGAGTCGCGCCGGGCCCGTTGGCGCAACGCAAAGCGGATCCTGCGGCTCGACGGGTGACGTGGAGGGTGGCGGCTGTCGGTCGTGAAAATTGTCTCCGTAAAAACTACTGAAGTCGGTGAGCCGCCTCCGGACGCCGCTAGGTTGCAGACAGCAAGGCGCGATCGTCGCGCCGTCTGCTTGTCGCGCAACCGATGCACGGAATCCGGGAGGCGGGAGATCATGTCGATGGACATCTATTCGAAGCACGGAGATGAAGATACGCGTCTGCAGTCGCTGGCCCGAAAGTGCCGGCTCGACGCCGAGGACGAGGCGCGTTCGCTCAGCGTCTACCAGGGAATGATCGAAGCGATCGCCGACTGCGTGAGCGGACGCGAGGGCAGCGCCGCGCCGCCCGCTGTCGTCTACGTCGCGGCCTACCAGCATGGGTGCGGGGTGGACCTCTCCGCGCATGCTTCGCGCGACGATGCCGAGACGCGCCTCCTGTCGATCGCGTGGCGGCAGTGCATGCGCGATCCCTCGATCCGAGCCGCCGTCGATGCGCGGTTCGGCCCGCTCGTGTCGCGGGAGCCTCCGCTCGAGCCGCCGTTCGAGGAGGATCTGCATCGGTCCGGCTCCCCGCACGATGATGGCGTCGAGGGTGGCGTGCCGGACGATCCGGACGGCCGGGGATGCGTCGATGGTCGGACGGAAGACCAAGCCGAAGAGCGTCGGCGAACCTTCTGCGAGAAGCTCCTCGAGGAGTGGCCGGATCTGGCGCGGGGCGAGTCGCTGTGGATCGCGGAATGCCCGGTCGAGTCCGACGATCAGGACGATGCCCGTGCACGCGCGCGGCACGAGGTGGCGGTGGACGCCGTCGCCGACGGCGAGCCGAGCGGCTGAAGCCGGCGGTCCTTACGGATTGCGTCGACGGGCGTCCTCGCGCGCGATCATCGACAGGGCGGCCTGCGCTGCGACGGTACCCCAGCCCGTCTCCTCCGCGATGCGCCTGACCTCGTCAGGGGTGACGCAGTCGATCTTGCGGCCGGCGAGATGACGGCGGAGCGATGCCGAGTAGGCCTCGTCGGAGGTTCGCGACGCGAGGTCCTCTTCGAGCACGGAACGCATCGTCTCGCGATCGAGGAACGGGTTTCCCTCGCTTTCGGCCCGCAGCAGGACGGCTTCCACGACGGACTCGGCGGAGTCGGTCAGGGTCCCGAGCACGCGCTCGAGCTGCGGAAGGCAGTCGGTGTCAAGCGCGATCGGTCCATGCCGACGAAGCGCCCTCAATACCGCGTTCCTCAAGGCCTTCGGATCATCGCGGAGATGGAACAGGTGCTGGAACCGGGTTCGAAGCATGTATCCGACATGGGACATCAGGTGGGCGGTGGCGATGAGCGTGAAGTCGGGAGTCGCTTGCTGGGGACCGTGAAGCCGATCGTCCGCGGATGCGGCGATCGCGCGGTCGAGATCGGTCTCCGAAGGGTCCGCTGGTCCGGAACCGCTGCGTCGCGTGAATCGCGAGGCACCCGCACCGAGCGCGCCCGCGAGGAGGTTTTCGCACTCGGCGTCGAGGGCATCGATGTGACGGATGAACAGCACGCCCCGGGGCCCGGCTTCGTCGATGCTTCGACGGATCAGTTCGGTGTCGCAGCCCAGCGCGGCATCGATGTCGACTATGCGTCGGGGCGCGAAGTCGTTGAGGAGCGCACGGGCGAGAAGCGCGGTGCCGCTGCCTGGATCGCCGTGAATCAGAATGTGGTCGAGCCGCGTGTTGTCGCCGAGGCAGCGTTCGACGACCGTGCCGAGGAGACGTGGCGTTCTTGACGTGCTTAGGAAGTTGCAGACGCAGTGGGCTTCGAAAATCCGTGGCCCGCGCGGAAGCGCGTGGATCCTCCGCCTTGTGGTCGCCCGCGCGGGCCTGCGCTTCGCTTCTTCACCGCCGCCCGATGACTCGGGTGGTTCACGACCGTCGGCAACCGATCCTTCGTCGAGCGGCGCACCGCGGCCATGCGGCTCGCTCGCCGGTCCATCCTCTGCCGGCAGGCCCGAGCCCTCTCGATCCTGTTTGATCGGACTTGAATCTCGAGCTGAGTTCGGCGCCGGAGAACCGCCGTCTTCTACACGCCCCTGCTCATCTCCGAAGCCATCCCACCCGCTCTTCCCGTGGTCCATTGGGTCTCCTTTGTTCAGGGTCTTCGATCGTCCCCGGCGCTTCATCTTCCCGGACTTCCACCTTGAGCCAAGCTTGCCTGATGTACCGAGTCTCGCTCCATCACCCGTGGGCGGAGCGATGCGGCGGCCAGCACGCGGTGGTTGCGACGCAAGCGTTGCACCACCCTCGCGACTTTCGGCCGAGGGGAGTCCAGCTCATCCTGCGATCAGCTGTTCCGTGCCAACAACCGCCGAAGTCCTCGGTATCTCCAACACCCCTTGGATCAGCACCCTTTCGTTCTTCTAGAAGCGCCTGCCTCGAAGGGCGCCTCGCCTCTCCGAATCGATGCTAGGCACGAGTTCGGTCATGGGCAAGCCGTCAAGATCGAGTGTCCGCCACGACGCACATCGACACATGCGCTTCTTCACCGAGCCTGTCACTCAACCCGCAGGCCTGACCCTGCGTGCCAACCACGAGGCTCGCCCTGATCCGCGGGGCCATGCGGTTCAGGGCGAGCCTTCGGGTGTCGGACGTCGCGACGCGAACCTGTTCGGACCAGGTAGGCCGAGGGTTCCCGCGACGCGGCGGCAATCTCTTGGAACGGGCGCCTGCGCTCTTCGCGGTGGCGTCCCGGCGTCCCTTCGGATCAGTTGCGGACTCCCTCGAGACCGACCACGACGCGCACTGCATCTCCCAGTGTGCCCTTCTCGAGCCCATACTTCATTCCGAAGTCGCTTCGCTTCACCGTAAACACGGCCTCGACGCCTGCGCGTGCGCCCATGCCCATGTCGGCGATGCCCGTGACTTCGATCGCGGCCGTGATGGGCTTGGTGACGCCGTGCATCGAGAGGGTGCCTGCGACTTCGTAGCTTCCGTCGGACTTCCGCGTGACCGCCGTGGACTTGAACGTCATCGAGGGGAACTCCTTGACGTTGAAGAAGTCGGGGCTCTTCAGGTGACCGTCGAGCTTCGGCTCGGCTGTGTCGACGCTCTCGGTCGCGATCGCGATGTCGAAGGCGACGGGCGCCCCTCCCGCACCGAAGGTCATCGTCCCGGACACCGAATTGAAGCGACCCCAGAACTGGCCGGCCCCGAGGTGGTGGACGCGGAACAGCGCGCTCGAGTGGACGTCGTCGATCTTATACACGGCCGAGTCCGAGACTCCTGCCGTTCCTGAAGCAGATGCGGGCGCCGCAGACTGGGGAGCACTGGTTGCCGCAATGCCGAAGGCGAAGAGGGCGGCGACAGGAATGGACGAGAGCGTGAAGAGGGTCTTTCGGTTCATGGAAACTCCTGAAAGCTTGCTTGACTGCGGAGGTTGACGGAACCTCCGCGGGACGGTCTACCGACTCGAGTGCATTGGGGTCAATTGAAAGGCGCGTTAGGTTCGGTTTCGACGCTGATCAGACACGGGATGCCACCCTCTGCCTACCTAAACGCGAACAAACGCCACCAATAGAGGTTCTAAAGACCCATACACACCCAGTACCGCTTCGTGTTGTTGTTAAAACGACTTAAATGCTCGAGCAAACCGCTCCATCCAGCATCTGAAAGGCAAAGATGACGCCTCGAGCGAGTCGAAACGGCCAAGAAGAGGTCAATGTAACCAATTCAAAGATCCGGCCTGCCCCGCTGCGCCTTGCTGCGCCTTGTAAGGCTCCAACAGTGGAACGGTAT
>JBIKWD010000158.1:0-7762 GCA_044356505.1 Phycisphaerales bacterium | reverse complement strand
TGGGTGCCGCTGATAGAAGCAGCGGCACCCATCTTGGCTGTCGACCCGGGCGGTTCTTCGTGCTCGGAAGTCATGACACGCGGCTGCCGGCCTTCACGGGCTTCTCGACCGTGAGGACGACGACATCGCGTTCATCGGCGCCGGGCTTCGCCTCGCCGGATGGCGCGGCGCCCTCGGCGAGCGGCTTCAGGGCGCTCGCCGCGAGGATCATGCCCTGGCTCACCTCGCCGCGCAGCTGGCGCGGCTCGAGGTTGGCGACGATCACGACCTGCTTGCCGACGAGCGACGCGGGGTCGTACCACGCCTTGATTCCCGCGCAGACCTGACGGCCCTCGGGCGTGCCGTCGTCGAGGCGGATCTTCAGCAGCTTGTCGGCGTTCGGATGCGGTTCGGCCGAGAGGACGGTCGCGACTCGGAGATCGAGCTTCGCGAAGTCCTCGAACTTGATCGCAGGCAGGGGTTCGGTCGTCATGGCGTTCTCGCTCGCGCGCATCGCGCTCAGGTGGTCGAAGCGGGCTTGGAAGCGTCGCCGGCGGCGACTTCCGCGGCCGCCGCCCCTTCGTCGCCCGCATCCTCGCCCTCGGCGCGGATGCGCTTGAAGTTGAGGCGGCTCGCGAGCGCGTCGAAGCTGAACACCTTGGCGAGGTCGATCGACACCGTCTCGTCGCGGAGCGCTCCGACGATCTGCGGCTGACCGATGAGGCCCGCGATCGTCTCGCGGCTGACCGGGTAGAGCTCGGTCACCTGCATAAGGACGAGCGACAGCCGGTCAGGCGACGCGACGACGAAGGTTCGCTCGGCAGCTGGGATCGCCGAAAGGTCCGAGGTGATCGGCAACCTGCTTGCCTTCGCGACGAGCGCCTCGAGCGCCTTCGGGTCGGCGCCGAGCCCGGGGATCTGAGACGGCATGCGGAGGCCGAACGAGATGAACTGCGCGTTGAACTGCCTGAGTTCCCGCGCGAACTCGACCTTGGCGCCGTAGGCGTCGGCGACGGCGCGCAGGCCCTCGGTCGCCGCCCGCTGCGAGATCGCCGCCTCGTTCTGCTCGAGCCACTGGAAGCGCTCGAGCGCCATCACGTCGTTGAGGACGGTCTCGCGCAGGGCCGCGAGGTCGGTCGCGGGTGCCGACGGCAAGGCCTCGGTGATGCGGAAGAAGTGGACGTCGCCCGCCTGGTCGGTGAGAGCGGGGCTCGCGATCTGCGCCTGGACGGGAGACGCGGTGTTGGGATTCGAGAGTTCCTTGGCGCCCGCGACGAGCTGCGTGGCGCGCTGCGAGCTTCCGAACTTCATCGTGCTCGCACCGCCGAGGCCCTCGAGGGTCGCGATCGCCTCGATCGTGACCGGGGCGTCGCCGCTGTTGCGGACGATCGGTTCGGGAACGCCGAACTCGGCTGCGATCGCCGCCGCGAGCGACTGGAACGAGAGTATCTGCGTCGACCAGTCCGCAGGGAGCTCGAAGTAGGAGTTGCGGCGCTTGAGCGATCGCTGCGCGAGGCCGAGCTGGTCGCTTGCGAACTTCGAGATCTCGTCGAGCTTCGCCTTCGTGAGGTCCTCGATCGTGCGCACGCGCACCGTCGACTCGTAGTCGGCGTAGCTCGGGCTCGTCGACGGATCGGCGCCGAACCTCGCAGGGTCCTGGGCGAAGCGCTTCTTCAGCGCGATCGACTGGAGCTCGGGCGAGTTGAGCACCGACGCCTCGATGCCCGACTTCGGGATCGAGATCCACTCGACTCTCACGCGGTCGGGCAGGCGGTAGCCGAAGCTGTCCTTGCCGCGTTCGGCCGGAGCGGGCTTGTCCGCGTACTTCCGGAGGTGCTCGTCGAGGCGGGCGTCGAGCTGCGCGTCGGCGGGCAGGCCCGTCGGGATCGCGGCGTTGCTGCGCGCGTCGAGGACGACGAGATCGCCCGACATGCCGAGCACGCCGCGCGCGAGGAACTGCTCGAGCCGCTTGTCGCTGACGCGGTCGACCGCCTGGCAGAGTCCGAGGAGCCGGGTGACCCCGCGCCACTTCGCGGCGGTGTCGAGGATGAACTCGCGGTTGGCGCCGGTGGCGCGCATCACGTTGCGGATGATGGTGTCGACGGTGATGGGCGAACCCGCCGCGGTGTTGTTGGCGGCGATCGCAGCGAAGACGGCCTCGCCTTCGCCCTGTCCGCCGATGAGGCCGGAGAGGCTCGCTTCCTTCGCGAGCAGCCACCAGTGCGCGGGATCCTCGTGCGCGCCGATCTGCGCGAGCATGTCGTTCGCGGGGTTCTGCGGGCGAAGGAGGTCGACGATCGCAAGCTCGCGCCGCGCCTCGTCGAGGTCCTTGCCGGTCAGTTCCTTGCCGTCGCCGTAGGTCGCCCACGGCGCACCGCTGACTGCGCTGTGCTGGGCGCAGTTCTGGATCGCGGAGGGCATGAGGAACGCGATGAGGAGGAGCGTGCCGCCCACCGCGAGGATCCACTGGTTGTACTGTCGAAGCAGCTTGAACATGGCGTTCTCAGGGTATCCGAAGGACAGGGCGAGTCGGCTCTCGAACTTGCCCGGTCGCCTATGCAAAGAGGCCGAAGCATGCGCCTCGGCCTCTGGAAGTCTTCAACGAGTTCGGCCCCGCGGCCGATGGCCGGGACCGGGACGGGCCGCGCTTAGCGGTAGAACTCGACGATCAGGTTGGGGTTCACGTCGAACGGGATCTGGTCCGAGGTCGGGTTCGCCACGCACTTCGCCGAGAGCTCGGCGGGGTTGACGGCGAGCCAGCCGGGGACCTGGTGGCCGGGGATCGACTCCATCTGCTCGCGGCAGAGCTTCTGGACGCCTTCCCTGACCGTGACCACGTCGCCGATCGAGAGCGAGAACGACGGGCGGTCGACCTTCTCGCCGTTGACCTTGACATGGCCGTGGACGACGAGCTGGCGGGCGCCCCAGATGGTGCGCGAGAAGCCGGCGCGGCGGATGACGTTGTCGAGACGGAGCTCGAGGAGGCTGAGGAGCACCTCGCCGGTGTTGCCCGGGCGGCGGCCTGCTTCCTCGAGGTAGCGGCGGAACTGGCGCTCGAGCACGTTGTAGTGGAAGCGCAGCTTCTGCTTCTCATCCTTGCGGATGCCGTAGTCCTTCTGGCGACGGCCACGGAAGCCGTGCATGCCGGGCGTGGTCAGCTGACGCTTCGAGGTGTGCTTCGGGATGTCCGCAACGGGGACGCCGACCTTGCGCGAGAGCTTGACCTTCGGACCGAGATAGCGCGACATGAGTGTTCCAGTTTCCTACGGGCCCGGTCCACGCGCATCCGAGCGCGCTTGCGGGGCGGTTCACAGCGATTCCGAGGGCGCCCACGCGCCGTCGGCCCACCAATGGGGGAACGACAAGTAGAACGGAAACGGCACTTTGCGTCAAGTCGGAAGCGGACGCCGCTGCGGCGGCGTCCTCCGGCGCATCGAACGCCAAAGGCGGCTGCCGCAAGCAGCCGCCGCTCTAATACGCGCGCTTGCCTTCCGCTCCACGGCGCCAGTTGAGGTACGCGGTGTTCAGGACCCGATAACCGCCTGGCGTCGGATACTCGCCCGTGAAGTACCAGTCGCCGGTGTGCTCGGGCATCGCCGCGCGCAGGCCGTCGACCGACTGGTAGAGGACGTCGATGCTTCCGCCCCAGCTGAGCGACTTCGATCGGATGAGCTCCGCCACCTTGCCCTCGATCTCCTCGAGGCTGAAGAGCCCGTAGAGGAGCGCGACGTGGTTCTTCATCCGCGTCGGCGCAAGCCCGGCCTGCTCCTTGCACTTCGCCTCGATCTCGTCGAGCACCGCCGCATGTCCGCGGTCGCGCGCAAGCGACACCGCCGCCTCGAAGGCGATGAAGCGCCCAAGCTGGCTCATGTCGATCCCGTAGCAGTCGGGGTACATGATCGGCGGGCTCGAGCTCGCGACCACGATCCGCTTCGGGTTGAGCCGCGCAAGCATGGTGATGATCGACTCGCGCAGGGTCGTGCCGCGGACGATCGAGTCGTCGACCACGACAAGGGTGTCGTCGGGAAACACCGTGCCGCGCGTCACGTCGTAGATGTGGTTGACGAGGTCCTTGCGCGCCGCGTCGTGGGTGATGAAGGTGCGCAGGCGCTGGTCCTTGTGCGCGACCTTCTCGCCGCGGATCCGGCCGGCGAGCGCCTTGTGGATCGACTCGCGGGTGGCGGTGCCGGTCTCGACCTGCCGCCAGATCGCGTCCGCCGCCATGCGCTGGCGCTCCTCGCCGAGCGCCTCGAGGAGCCCGAGATACGAGGTTTCCGAGGTGTTCGGGATGAACCCGAAGACCGCGCGGTCGAGGTCGCCGTCGAGCAGCTCGACGAGGCGCGGCGCGAGGTTCCGCCCGAGCTGCTTGCGCTCGCGGTAGATCGACGGGTCGTTGCCGCGCGAGAAGTAGATCCGCTCGAAGGTGCACTGCCGCAGGCGCGCGGGCTCCGTGAACGGCTCGAGCGCGTAGGCGCCGTCGCGCTTGATGACGAGGGCGTGGCCCGCGGGGATCGGCTCGATCTCGCGGGGGTCGATGTTGAAGACGGTCGAGAGCGCGGCGCGCTCGCTCGCCGCCGCGATGCACTCGTCGAGCACGAGGAAGTAGCCCGGGCGGATGCCGGCCGGATCGCGGCAGACGAAGCTGTCGCCGTTTCCAAGGAGCCCGGCGAAGACGTAGCCGCCGTCGAACTGCTCGGTCGCGCGGCGGAGGATGCGCGCGATGTCGAGCTGGCGCGACACCTCGGCCGCGAGGGTCGCGCCCTCGAGGTTCATGAACGAGCCTTCGCCCATCGTCGCCTCGAGGTGCGCGTGCTCGCGGTCGAGGAAGTAGCCGATCTTCTCGAGCACCACGCCCGTGTCGCTGTCGCCGACCGGATGCAGGCCGTACTCGACGAGCTTCGCGAAGAGCTCGTTCGAGTTGGTGAGGTTGAAGTTGCCGGCCATCGCGATCGAGCGCGACTCGCTGTTCGAGCGGCGCAGGTACGGGTGGCACATCGAGCTCGAGCGCCCGCTGTGGGTGCCGTAGCGGAGGTGGCCGAGCAGGACCTCGCCGAGCAGCGGGAAGCGCCGCTTGAGTTCGGTCTCGCCGAGGGCGTTGAGCTCGCTCTCGTCGAGCTTCCCGAGCGGCGACAGCGCGTCGTCGAAGAGCCGCTCGATCGGATTGCGCTTCGCGGTGCGGTCGCGCTCGAGGAACGCGTCGCCCGGCGGCATGTCGAACTTGACGCACGCGATGCCCGCGCCGTCCTGGCCGCGGTTGTGCTGCTTCTCCATCAGGAGGTAGAGCTTGCGGAGGCCCCAGAGCGGATCGCTGCGATCCTGCTGGAACCAGCTGATCGGCTTCCGCAGGCGGACGAAGGCGAGGCCGCACTCATGGGTCAACGCATCGGACATCGGACGCGGAGGGTAGCGGAGGCGGCTCGCGGCGGGGGCCGCGAGACAGGCGCGGTCACGCGACCGGGATCGCGTCGCGGCCGTCCATCGCGGCGCGTTGCATCGCGAGCCACGCGTCGCGCCCGTGGAGGAACCGGCCGATGACCGTGCCGTCGAGGAGGATCGGAACAAGCATCGGGAGGCCGGGCAGCACGTCCGCCGAGATCGGCGCGAGGGTGTCGGCGACGAAGCGGCCGCGCTCGTCGAGCGCGCGGTAGACCTGGAGCGGCGCCGCGCCGCGCACGAGCACGAGACGGCCCGCGTCGCCGCCGACACCGGCGTTGACCGCGGGGGCGTCGCGTCCGGTCCACCAGCAGATGGGTTCGCCCGGCATCGCGAGCGACCCGGGAGGCATCGCGGCGAGCGTGCCGCGCAGGGTCGAGGCGTCGTCCGCGACGATGCCGAGGTCGAGCTCGGGAACGACGAAGGCGCCGCTCCCCTCGACGACGAGCGCCTCAAGTCCAGCATAGATCGCGCCTTGCAGCGCGCGCTCGGCCGCCTCGCAGGCGTCTGTGAACTCCTGCGGCCATTCGACGCCCCGCCAGAGGCGGTCGAGCTCGGCCGCCGCGCGCCGGATCGCGACTTCGGCGACGGCGCGGGCGTGCGGCCGGTCGGGCTCGGGGATGCGGACGAGTTCGCCGAGCGCGGCGGTCGTCGCCTCGATGGCGATGAGATGCGGGATCGAGTCGCGCAGCTCGGAAAGCTCGGGCGGGATCGCCCGGCTTGCCCGCGCGACCTCGACCCAGCGGGCGACGAGCGCCGCCCACGCGAGGGGGCCGAGTTCGCCGTCGGGATCGCGCGGCGGCTGCACGCCGCTCATGGTGCGGCGCCTTCCGCAGCTCGTTCGAGCGCTCCTCCGCGCAGCCGGAACACGGGCGTCGGCTGCGCGTGGTGTGCGAAGGCCAGTCGCGGCGCAAGCGCCGGGAGCGCCCGGCTCCAGAGCCCGCGCACGACGTTCGGGTGGTTGCAGTCGCGCGACAGGTGGATCAACACGACCTGCGCCGGTTCGTCGGGGAAGGCGATCTCGCGCACGGCCTCGAGGCACTCCTCGTTCGAGAGGTGTCCGCGTCCGCCCATGATGCGGTCCTTCAGGAACTTCGGACGCGCGCTGTCGATCTGCATGTCGCGGTCGTAGTTCGACTCGATCGCGAGGAGGTCGACCCCGCGCAGGAGATCGACGAGCGCGTCCGACACGCGCCCGACGTCGGTCGCGAAGCCGAGGCTGCCGGCGTCGGTCTCGATGCGGAACGACACCGTGCCCGCCTCGTCGTGTGGATTCACGCAGGGTTCGACGCGGATCGGTCCGAGGTCGAAGCCGCCGGCGCGCGGGTCGAAGGTCTCGATCCACGCCGACGGATAGCCGCGCGCGAGCGCAGCGGGGCGGTGCGACGCGGCGCAGCGGAGGCGCAGGCCCGTCGTCGCGGCGACGCGCGCCCAGCCTTCGCGGGCGTGATCGTGGTCGAAGTGGGTGAAGAGGACTTCCGCCGTGTCTTCGGGCGTGAAGCCGAGCGCGCGCATCGCGCCGAAGGTCGCGCGCGGCGACAGTCCCGCGTCGAGCAGGATCTGCCGGCGCGACTCGCGGGTGGCGACGCGCAGGACGCTTGCGTTTCCCGACGAGCTCGAGCCGAGCACCGCGAACTCGAGCGTCGCCTGCCCGCAGCGGGCGCGGCGGGGAAGCGCCGCGAACAGCGGCAGGCGCGGTGGCTCGGCCGCGCTCATTCGCCTTCCGCGCTTCCGCCCGCGCGCGTGCTCGTGACGCGGCCGTGGCGGGTCGACACGCCGCGCTTCGAACCCTTCACGAACGCGAGAAACTCGTCGGCGAGCGGCGAACCGCCGAGCTTCTCGAGCTGCGCGACGCGCTGCGAGAACGGCAGGCGGCTGCGCACGACGATGCCGTACATCTCGCGCACGAGGTCGATGTCGGCCGAAGTGAATCCGCCGCGCTTCATGCCGACGCGGTTGAAGCCGCCGATGTAGTTGGTGGCGCTGAGCGTGAAGAACGGGCACACGTCCTTCGACGCGCCGCACAGTCCGCCGAGCATGGCGCCGCGGCCGATGCGCACGAACTGGTGGACACCCGCGCCGCCGCCGGTGACGACGCGGTCGCCGACCTCGGCGTGGCCCGCGAAGAGCGTGTTGTTGGCGATGACGCAGTCGTTCCCGACCTGGACGTCGTGTCCGGCGTGCGAGCACGCCATGAAGTAGTTGCGGTCGCCGATCCGCGTCGGGCGGTCGTCGCGCGTCGCGCGGTGGATCGTCACATGCTCGCGGAACATGTTGCCGTCGCCGACCACGGTGCCCGCGCCCTCCTTGTGGACCGGGAAGCCCTTGTCCTGCGGCGCGAAGCCGATCG
>JBIKWD010000013.1:0-28613 GCA_044356505.1 Phycisphaerales bacterium | reverse complement strand
TCGGGCACGCCGTTCTTCATCACGCGCATCTTCATGTCGAGCTCCGCGCTCGGCTCGGTGAACGGGAAGAAGCTCGGGCGCAGGCGAATCTCGGCCTCGGGACCGAAGAACGCCTTCGCGAACTGGACGAGCGTCGTCTTGAGGTCGACCATCGACACCTTGCGGTCGACATAGAGGCCCTCGACCTGATGGAACATCGAGTAGTGCGTCGCATCGTGCGCGTCGGGGCGATAGACGCGGCCGATCGCGCAGATCTTCAACGGCGGCTTCATCGCCTCCATCGCGCGGATCTGCACCGTCGAGGTCTGTGTGCGCAGCAGGAGCTTCCCCGCGACCTCGCCGCCAAGGAAGAAGTTGTCGGCAGGCCCGCGCGCGGGGTGACTCTCGGGGATGTTGAGCGCGTTGAAGTTGTGCCACTCGTCCTCGAGCTCGGGGCCGTCGGCGACGGCGAATCCCATGCGTCCGAGCACATCGACGATCTCGTCGATCGTCTTCGTGAGGACATGCCGCGCGCCCTCGCCCATCGGAACGCCGGGCTCGGTCACGTCGACCATCGGTCCTTTCGGTGCGGCGCCCGCGGCGTCCTTCCGCGCGTTGAAGGCGCCCTCGATCGCCGCCTTGACCTCGTTCAGCCGCTTGCCGACCGCAGGCTTCTGCTCCTTCGGCACCGTCTTGAGGGCATCCATGACCCCCTTCAGGCGACCGTTGGAACCGAGCCATCGCACCCGAAAGGCCTCGAGCGCGGCGGCGTCGGCCACGGTGGCGATTTCCGAGAGCGCCTCGCGCTCCATGGTGTCGAGTTCGGCGAGCATGGCGCGTACTTTAGCGGCTCCCCCACCGACGACGGCAATCCCGCCGCGTGGGCGCGCGTTCTCCCCCCATGCTGCCCGCTTTGCTCCCTGCCTCCGTCCTCGGATCGTTGTTTGCCGCGCTTGTCTCGTGCGGGGCACCTCCGGAGCAACCCGCTGCACCCCTGCCACCGAAGCCTGCGCCCGCCCAGCCGACGACGCCCGCTGTGGTGGCCGACGCGGGATTCCTCGCCCGCTGCCGCGCGGCCGCCGAGTACTCGCGGAAGCACGACGGCGAGGTGATGCTTGTGCTTCTCGACGGCAAGCCCGTGTTCGAGGACGCGGTCTCCGGCTGGTCGGTGGAGTCGCCGCATCTCCTCGCGAGCGGCACCAAGAGCTTCAGCGGCATCGCGGCCGCGCTTGCGATCGAGGATGGCCTCCTCTCGCTCGACGAGAAGGTCGCGGACACGATTCACGAATGGAACGCCGACCCGCGCAAGTCGCAGGTGACGGTGCGGCAGCTGCTGTCGCTTGCGAGCGGACTCGAGTCGCTCAGCGGCACCATCGAGAACACGCGCAACGCGCGCGCGGCGGGCATCACCGACCGCGTCACGGCGTCGATCGGCGCGAAGATGCTGGCCGATCCCGGCGAGCGCTTCATCTACGGCCCAAGCCAGTTCTATGTGTTCGGCGAGCTCATGAAGCGCAAGCTCGCGGCCGCAAAGACAGGTGACGCGGACGCCGTGGCGTATCTCGACCGCAAGGTGTTCACGCCGCTCGGCATCAACCCCCGCTTCCTTCGCGACGAGGCGGGCAACGCCAACCTGCCGGGCGGGTGCCGCATGACCGCGCGCGACTGGGCCGTGTTCGGCGAGTTCGTGCGCAACGGCGGAGTCCACGACGGCAAGCGCCTGCTCGGCGAAGCGACGCTCGCGCAACTCATGCAGTCCCACGGCCCGAACAAGGCGTACGGCCTCACCTGGTGGCTGATGCGCGACGACGAGGACGCGGCGGACCCCGAATCCGCTCTGGCGGCCGACATGATCGCCGATCGACTGGAGGAGCGCGGCACGCGCGTCGGGCGGCGCCTCGCCGAGCGGACGCGCGAACGCGCGGCCGAGCAAGCACCGGACGCCGCGAGCCCCGTCATCGGCTTCATGGCCGCCGGCAAGGGCAAGCAGCGGCTCTACGTCCTGCCCGAACAGAAGCTCACGATCGTCCGCTTCGGGCCGCTCGAGGGCTCGCGCGGCTTCGACAACCGCGAGTTCCTGCGACTGATCACGGAGGACTGACGCGACCATCTCCGCAAAGGCAGCACGACCTCGTCCACCGTCCGGCCCGTGCAACACCGTTTCCAGGACGACTCGATCAGACAGGGGTGGTCTCTTGCACCCCGAGACGCTCGACGCTCGCCGCTCGCCCCTCGACGATTGCCCAAAGGTC
The DNA here is from genome assembly GCA_044356505.1 of Phycisphaerales bacterium. GTDB lineage: Bacteria > Planctomycetota > Phycisphaerae > Phycisphaerales > SM1A02 > QWPT01. The sequence goes on along the minus strand of JBIKWD010000013.1, from coordinate 26,382 downwards.
GTTCGTGGGACTCTGAACGATCACGACGCCGCAGACTTCCGTTCCCCGGTCCACCGAGGCGCCCACCGTGGGGCGACCGCGCTATGTCGGGCAGGGGCGGGCGTGGCGCGGATCCATGTTTCAAGCCCCGTTCCTCGGGGATCCGCCAGAAGGGAACCTGTTGAGATGCCGAGTCTCGCGGAATGGGAGGACAGCGCCGACGAGGGCAACGCGCACCGCAATGCCTCCAGCCGGTCAGCCGTGGCGAAGAACGGCGGGTTCCCGGGGAGCGTGCTGAGCGACTCGCCTCGATCTGTGGAACCAAGTCTGGCGGCGCTACAATCGTCGGATGTCGCGGCCCTCCGCTCCAACGCACGCCGAGCACTGCGGTGTCCAAGCTGCATCGCTGCCGCTCGCGTTCGAGCACATGCCCAAGTGCGGCGGCTCTTCAATCACTGCGTTCCTTCGCTCGCGGTATCCAGCCGACCGCACGCTCACGACGCCTGGAAGGAACCACGAGCTCCTCTTGGATTTCAGCAAGCGACCCGAAGCCGAACGTCATGCAGTTCTGCTGACGGTCGGTCATGGCGCCGGTGATGTCTTCCCCCTGCTTCGCGCGGACACGATCCGCGTGACCTGCTTCCGTGAGCCGGTGCAGCGCATCCTCTCTTACTACCGCTACGTCGCGCGCGAGCCCTTCCACCCCTTGCATGCGACTGTCTGTTCCCAACGGCTGGGATTGGACGAGTTTCTCGAGTCGGTACCCACTCGAGAGACTCGCAACTACTTCGTCCAACGACTGAGCAATCTCCCGATCGACCGCATCGAAGCGGATCCGCGTTCCGCCGCCCGCGTAGCGCTTGAGAGGCTGGCACACGACTTCGACATCGCAGGCTCGCTCGAGCGCCTCGACGACTTCGCGGAAGCCGTTGCTCGTCGCGCGCGGCTGCTCGTCATGGATGGAGTTCTACCGCGACTCAACTCGGCCGAGGAGCCGGCCGACATCTCGGCTCTCGACCATGGAACGCGTCAACGAATCGAGGGAATGAACGAGGCGGACATCCTGTTTTTCGAGGCGCTTCAAGCGCAGGTCGGCCGCCGGTTGATCGATGGCTGCCGCTGCGAAGTCGTCTAGCGCGGCGATCTCCTGTCCATGAGAGGAGCGCTTGAGCCGAGGGAAGTGCTGGTCCCGGCTGGCCTTGGCGCCGCCGGCCGGCGGAAGCAAGTATGTGATCCTCGCGCCGAGGTCGGCAGGCCAAGGCACCGAATCGGGTGCGCAGCCACGACTTCCCGCAAAGCAAGCTCTCCGCCGGGTCGGAATCTGGCCTCTGCCGGGGCTTCGTCCCGATGAGACCGCAGCGTCGGCGGCGTCGCGCAAGGCACGTCCCGCGCCTGAAGCCCGATCGCTCGCTGGCCGACACGTGCGCATCATGGAGCCGTGCGAGACTGCACAGATCGGCGACGTGCACAGCGCCGGGAACCTGCGTCACGCGAATCCTCGCGGCATGATCCCGGGTCCCTGGACACAACCGCCCCGCACAGGGCGGGGCGGCTGGGGTTCACGAGTCGCGAGAGGCGCTTCGGGCTGGCCTCACTCGGCCGCCGGGGCCTCTGCCTTGCTTGCGCCCTTCTTGCGAAGTTCGGCCGCGTACGCGGTGCGCTTGTCAGCCGTGCGGCGGCGGTTCGAACGGCGGCCGCTGACCTGCGGGCCGTCTTCCTTGCCGACGAGCTGCAGGATGACGAGGTCGGTCTGATCGCCGACGCGACGCTTGTCGAGCTTGATGATGCGGGTGTAGCCGCCGGCACGGTCCGCATAGAGCGGGGCGACCTTCTTCATCAGGTGCTCGACGAGGCGAGGCGCCTTCTTGAGTTCGCCGTAGCGGTTGAACTTGATCGCGTCCTCGCCGGGGAGGTCCCACAGCTGGTGCGCGTTCTTCTTCTCTTCACGGGTGTTCGGATCGGCGACCCACGCGAAGACCGCGCGGTCGTTGATCCTGGCCTCGATGGCGCGGCGGCTTGCGAGACCGCTCCGCTTCGCCATGGTGATGAGCTTCTCGACGAAGGGCTGGACGGCCTTCGCCTTGGGGAGCGTGGTCTCGATCCGGCCGTGCTCGAAGAGACCCGCAGCGAGGTTGCGGAGCATCGCGCGGCGGTGATCTTCCTTGACGCAGAGTTGCTTACCAAAGACACGGTGACGCATGACTTCGTTCCTATCTGGGCGCGCGCCTGTCGGCCGAGCCCTCATTCACTCGTTCGCCCGCGGCCCACCGCCGCGAGGCACTGACCACACCCATCCGTTCAACCATTCAGAAGACCATCGGGCACCGGGTAACCGAGGTGCAGGCCGATCTTCTCGAGTTCAGACTTGACTTCACGCAGCGAGGTCTTGCCGAAGCTGCGGACCGAAAGCAGGTCGTCTTCGGTGCGCTGCACCAGTTCGCCGACCGTGCGGATCTTGGCGGTCTCGAGGCAGTTCGACGCGCGAACGCTGAGCTCGAGGTCGCTGACGGGCATGCGCAGCTTGCGGATGATCTCGTCGTCCTGGGCGTTCGCGTCCGCGACTTCGTCGGAGACGACCGAATCGCCGATCTCGTCGAACTGGACGAACGGATTCAGGTGCTTGCGGAGGACCTTGCCGGCCTCGACGAGCGCCATGTCCGGGGTGACGGTGCCGTTGGTCCAGATGTCGAGCAGCAGGCGCTGCTTGTTGGTCTGCTGGCCGACGCGGGTGTCCTCGGTCGCAAAGCGCACGCGCTGCACGGGGGAGAAGATCGCGTCGATCGGGATCTCGCCGATCACCTGGTCGGTGCCCTTGCTCGCGTCCATCGCGATCTGCTCGCTCGCCGGACGGTAGCCGCGGCCCTTCTCGACCGTGAACTCGACCTCGAAGTCGATCTTGTCGGTGAGGGTGGCGATGACCTTGTCGGGATTCATGATCTCGATCGTGGCATCGCACTCGATGAGCTCGGCGGTGACGTCGCCCGGGCCTTCGGCCGAGAGCTTCATCGTCTTCGGTCCATCGCCATCCATCGCGACGACGATGCCCTTGATGTTGAGGATGATGTCGACGACGTCCTCAAGCACGCCCGGGATCGTCGAGAACTCGTGGGTCACGCCCTTGATCCTGACCTTGGTGATCGCGGCGCCCTCGATCGAGGAGAGCAGCACGCGACGCATGCTGTTGCCGATGGTCGTGCCGAAACCGGGCTCGAAGGGTTCAGCGATGAAACGCGTGAACTGGTTCGAACGGCTCTTGGGATCGGGAATGACGTTCGCGGGAAGATCGAGGCCGCGCCAACGAAGATGCATCACAGACTCCTACGCCCATTCCGGGCCTTCGACAGAACCGGGCTTCCGCCCTGTTTCGACACCGCTGCAGCTCGGATGACCACCGCTGTCGACCGGTGGGTGCCTTCTGTGCAGAGGATCCAAAGGAAGCCGTCGGGAGGGTTGTCACCCGCACGACGGGGATGTGCCTGATTACACCCTCCGCTTCTTGGGCGGGCGGCAGCCGTTGAACGGGATCGGGGTGTGATCCTCGACCGCGGTCACGCGGAGGCCGCTCGCCTGGAGCGCGGTGATCGCGCTCTCGCGGCCGGGGCCCGGTCCCTTCACGCGCACCTCGACCTCGCGGAGGCCGCTGCGCTTGGCGACGCCGACGGCCTTCTCCGAGGCGCGGCTCGCCGCGAACGGAGTCGACTTGCGGGCGCCCTTGAAGCCGACCGTGCCGGCCGAGGCCTGCGCGATCGTCTCGCCGTTCACATCGGTGATGGTGACGAGGGTGTTGTTGAACGTGGCGTTCACGTGCACGAGTCCGCGAAGAACGTTCTTGCGAATCTTCTTCTTCGAGGATGCTGCTGCTGGAGTCGGGGTGGTCATCTGTGTGCTCGTTCTCTGGTCGTGCGGGGTTCAAGCCGCGCGTGCGTCCGAGGCTTCGCGCCCCGGCTTCACGCTCATCAGCCCTTCACGCCCTTCTTGCCGGCGACGGTCTTCTTCTTGCCCTTGCGCGTGCGCGAGTTGGAGCGCGTGCGCTGCCCGTGGACAGGCAGGCTCTTGCGGTGACGGTCGCCGCGGTAGCTCTTGATGTCCTTCAGGCGCTGGATGTCCTGCTGGATCTGACGGCGCAGCGCGCCCTCGACGACGATCTTGGCGTCGATGACGCCGGCGATCGCAGCGATCTCCTGCTCCTTGAGGTCGTTGGTGCGACGCTCCGGGTCGATGCCGACCTCACGCAGGATCTCAAGCGCCACCTTCGGCCCGATGCCGAACACGTAGCGGAGGGAGACGCCAATCTTCTTCTTCTCAGGAATGTCGATACCAGCGATACGCGGCATGTCAGGCTCCGGTCAGCCCCTCGCGGGGCTCCTACTTCAGGACTCGATCTGGATCTTGTGCTGTGCGTTCTGTCGTGTCTCCGCCGGGGATGCCGACGGGGTGTCTATCGCTCGCGGTCACTCAACTTCGGGACGAACTCGTGCGGGCAAATCGGCCCGGGCCGACTGCACCGTCACACGTCCGTCGACGGGTCTCGAACTACATCTCTCCCGTCGAATCCGCCTCAAACCAAGCCTGAGGCCAGATTTGGGGGAAGGGGAGATTGTAGCGAGAAACCCGACGGCGTCAGCCCTGACGCTGCTTGAGGCGCGGATTCTTCTTGTTGATGACCAGTCGCTTGCCCTTGCGGACGACGATCTGGCAGTCACGGGTACGGCGCTTGATGCTCGAACGGACCTTCATGGTGTTCTCCTTCGCTGTCTTCGGCGGCGTTCGCCGCGTTGCTCTTCGGGGTCGGCGTCTTGGGTCGGCCGTTTGGAATCAGCCTCGGGCCGATCGTTGTTCTCGGTCGTCCCCTGCCGCGAGGCCTTTGGCCTTGCCGGAGGGTGGTGTGCGGTTCTCGGATCTCGTGTCTCTCGGTCAGAATCGGTAGACGATTCGGCCCTTGGTCATGTCGTAGGGGCTCATCTCGACGGTCACCCGGTCGCCCGGAAGGATCTTGATCGAGAACTTCCTCATCTTGCCGCTCACGTAGGCGATGATCTCCTGATCGTTCTGCAGCCGAACGCGGAACATCGCGTCGGGGAGCGCCTCTGTGACTTCGGCGTCGAGGGTGATTTTGTCTTCCTTGGCCATCTGGTGGGGTGGACTCTTTGGGGTCGCTGGTCTCGGTGTTCGTTGGTTCGCGGATCGTTGGTTCGCATTGCTGGAAGCGCGTCGGCCTATCCGGCGCGCCTCAGCTGCGAGCCAGCGTTGGCCGGCAGCGTCAGGATCCGCGCGCCGTCGCGGGTGACGACCACCGTGTGCTCGACATGGCAGCTCGGCGCTCCCGACTCGACCGTGACGGTCCACCCGTCGTCGGCAAGCCGGCATGAGGGGTTGACCAGGTGCGCGTCGTCCCCGACACGGCGCGGCGGCTCGAGAACGAGCATCGGCTCGATCGCGATCACCATGCCGGGACGCAGCGTGAAGTCGTGGTGCTCGAGGAACGCCTTGCTGAGCGTGCACGGGACCTGCGGAGCCTCGTGCAGCGCGCGGCCGATGCCGTGCCCGACGAAGTCCGCGGCGACGGCGAGTCCCGCGTGCTCCGCGATCGACTCGAGTTCAAGCACGATCCGACTCCAGCGCCGGCCCGGGGCGATGGCGGAGATCGCGTGGGCGAGCATGCGCTCCGCGCAGTCGAGCATCGCGCGGCGCTCGCGCGACACGGCGCCGACGGCGACGGTGGTCGCTGTGTCGGCGCACCAGCCGTCAAGCCTCACGCCGACGTCGATCGCCACGAGATCGCCGTCGCAGATCACGCGGCGGCCAGGCACGCCATGCACGAGTTCCTCGTTCACGCTGACACAGGTCGATGCGGGATAGGCGGGCCGGTCCGCGGCGTTGGCGTTCGCCTTCGAGCCGCGGTAACCGAGGAAGAGCGGTTCGCCTCCCCCGTCGCGGATCGCGCGCTCGGCCGCGGCGTCGATCGACGCCGTCGTCGCGCCGACGCGGCAGGCCTCGGTCGCGGCGGCGAGCGCCGCCGACGCAAGCGCACCCGCTGCACGGATCGAATCGATCTCGACGGCGGACCGAAGCACGATCTGTCGCGAAGAACGCGCGGGCCGCTGCTCGCGGACAGCGCTCGACCCGCGCTCTCCGATGTGGAGTCCGCGGGTCGGAGCTGCGCGCTGCGCAGGCGAGATGGTCGGTTCGACCGCCATTCGCATCAACCTTGCCGGCTCCGGACGCGCGGCGCCTTCTGGTCGTTCGGACCGGAGGCAAGGAACCCGGAGTAGTTGCGCATGAGGAGGTTCGCCTCGATGCGCTGGATGAGGTCGAGGCCGACGCTCACGACGATGAGGAGACCCGTGCCGCCGAGGAACTGCGAGACGTTCGGCGGGATGCCCATGTTGAAGCTGACGACGGTCGGGATGATCGCGATCGCAGCGAGGAAGCCGCCGCCGACGTAGGTGATGCGCTCCATCACCGTCTCGAGGTACTCGGCGGTGCGCGGACCCGGACGGTAACCCGGGATGAACGCGCCGCTCTGCTTCAGCTGCTTCGACATGTCCTCGGGGCTGAACTGGACGGTGGTCCAGAAATAGCTGAAGAAGAAGATCAGGATGATCTCGAGGAGGACATACGGGAACTCGCCCGGCCGGCTGTTGATCTCGAGCTGCGTAGTCGTGGTCCGCCACCACTCGGCAGAGCCCCCCATCTGCGCACGGCTTGCAAGCCAGCCGAAGATCGCCGACGGGAAGATCATCAACGAGCTCGCGAACACGATCGGCATGACGCCGGCGTGGTTGAGGCGCAGCGGCAGGTACTGGCGCTGTCCACCGAAGACGCGGCGACCGCGGGTGTGCTTGGCCTGCTGGATGGGGATGCGCCGCTGCGCGACGGTGATGATGACGGCGCCCGCCACCACCAGGATGAAGCCGCCTGCGAGCAGGATCAGTCCGACGGGGTTGAGCAGCTTGTCCTCGGTCGTCTGGATCGAGGGCGTGAAGTTGCGGATCACCCAGCCCACGGCGTCGGGCATGCGAGCCACGATGCCGGCGGTGAGGATCAGCGAGATGCCGTTTCCGATGCCGTACTTGTCGACCTGCTCGCCAAGCCACATCAGGAAGAGGCTGCCTGCGGTCAGGCCGACGACGCCGGCGGTGAAGAAGATGAACTGGCCGCCCTGGTCGGTGAAGTTCGCCTGCACCAGGCCTTCGCGGTTCAGGTAGGCAAGCCACATGAAGCCTTGGACGAGGCAGAGGGCGACGGTCGCGTACCGCGTCCACTCGTTGATCTTCGTCTGCCCCGACTGGCCTTCCTTCTTCAGGTCCTGCAGCGGCTTCCAGACGGTCGCGAGGAGCTGGAAGATGATCGACGCCGTGATGTACGGCATGATGCCGAGGCCGAAGATCGTCGACTGCTGCAGGCTGCCGCCCGAGAAGATCGACGCGTACTCCATGATGCGTCCGAAGCCCGAGGCCCCGCCTTCGGAGGCGCGCTCGGCCGCGTCGCGGAGGGCGGTCTGGTCGACGCCCAGCAGCGGGATCACGAAGCCGATGCGGTAGATCGCAAGCATGCCGAGCGTGAAGAACACGCGGCGGCGCAGATCGGGGATCTTGAAGATGTTCGCGAAGGCTTGCAGCATCTGGTTTGGTCTTCAGAGACCTCGCTCGGCACGCGAGGTTGACTTCGGCGCGAAGCGTCGGAGGTCAGCCCTGCTTCCTTTCGGTCTCCGCCTTGCACGAACCGCCGGCGGCCTCGATCTTGGTCTTCGCGGTGCCGCTGAAGGCGGCCGCGACGACGGTCAGCTTCTTCTTGATGTCGCCGGCGCCCAGCACCTTGAGCGGGAGCTTCGAGTTCGGCACGAGACCGAGCTTGACGAGCGCATCGATGTCGACGGTCGCGCCCGACTCGAAGTTCTTCTCGAGGTCGCGCACGTTGGTGACCCAGTATTCGGTGCGGAAGCCCGCGTTCGAGAAGCCGCGCTTCGGGAAGCGACGCGCGAACGGCGTGGCGCCGCCGGCGTAGGACGGACGGCTGACCCAGCCGGCGCGGCTCTTCGCACCCTTGTGACCGCGGGTCGAGGTGCCGCCGTGGCCGCTGGCTTCGCCGCGGCCCACGCGCTTGCGCTTCTTGTGCGGGCCGACCTTGGCGGTGATGTCGTGGATCATCATGGCTTGGCTCTCCGAGACTGCCGCAGCGCGGCAGGAGTGTCGTTCGTCGTTTCTGTCGTCTTCGTCGTGTCGTTCAAGTCAGCGTCTGCCGCGATCACGCGCCAGAACCGGCTGCGGGCGCTGCAGGCGCGGCGGGCGCAGCAGGCGCTCCGGCATCACCGCCACCACCACCGCCGCCACCGCCACCGTCGAAGCTGCGGCGCGGACCGCGTCCGCCACGCGGACCACCGCGGCCGCCGCGACGGTTCTCTTCACCCACGGTGTTCTTCGGGGCCGCCATCTTCTCGCCGCTCTTCGCCGTCGGCATGAACGCGGCGCCGCGCTTGATCGCCTCTTCGACGGCCGTCTCGGGGAGCGTCACGCCGCGGAGCGCTTCCACCTTCTGGCGGCTGCGCAGCGTCTCGAGCGCACCGATGGTGGCCTTGACGACGTTCTTCGGGTTGCTCGAGCCGTAGACCTTGGTCAGGCAGTCCTGCACGCCGATCATCTCGAGCACCGCGCGGACCGCTGCGCCGGCGATGACGCCGGTACCGGGGGCGGCGGGGATCAGCTTCACGGTCGTCGCGCCGTAGCGACCGACGACGAGGTGGGGAATGGTCTTCCCCTGCAGCTGGAAGGAGCTCATCTTCCGACGGCCTTCCTTCTGCGCCTTCTCGATGCTGGTGGGCACCTGGTTCGACTTCGCGTAGCCGATGCCGGCGCGGCCGCGGCGGTCGCCGACGACGACCATCGCGGAGAAGCTGAAGCGTCGGCCACCCGCGACGGTGGACGAGGTGCGGTAGACGCCGACGGTCGTCGACTCGATGGATGAGGTTTCGTCGATGAGCTCTGCCATAGGTGGAACCAGTCTTGTGATTCCCCCGGAAGACCCGGGGGAAGAGAAATCAGTCGGTCAGCGCGATCAGAACTGCAGGCCGGCCTCGCGCGCGCCGTCGGCGAGCGCCTTGATGCGGCCGTGGTAGAGGTAGCCGTTGCGGTCGAAGACGACCTTCGACACGCCCTTCTCCTTGGCGCGGGTCGCGACGAGCTTGCCGACCGCGGTCGCCTCGGCGGTCTTGCCGCCTTCGGCGGAGAAACCCTTGTCCCGGGTCGAGGCCGAGGCCAGCGTCTTGCCGGTCAGGTCGTCGATCACCTGTGCGTAGACATGGTTGAGCGAGCGGAACACCGAGAGGCGCGGGCGGGCCGGCATGCCGAAGATCTCCTTGCGGATGCCCTGCTTGCGGCGGGTTCGGCGGACGCGCTTGATGGTCATGCGGTTCATGGGTGGCTCTCTTGATCGCTCTCTTGAGCTTTGGCTGTCGCGGTGGGTTCGGGATTCGGTTCGCTGCGGGTCTCGCACGCTCGCGCGCACGCGACCGACGCGGCTTACGCGCCCGTCGCCTTGCCCTGCTTGCGGATGATGGTTTCGTTGGCGTACTTGATTCCCTTGCCGTTGTAGGGCTCGGGCTTGCGCTTCGCGCGGATCGCAGCGGCGAACTCGCCGACGCGCTGGCGGTCGGCGCCGCTCACGGTCACGAAGATTCCGCCCTCGGTCGCGATGTCGACCTTGACGCCCTGCGGGATCGGCAGCGAGATCGTGTTCGCGAAGCCGAGCTTCAGATCGAGGTTCTTGCCGGCGACCTTCACGGAGTAGCCGACGCCGATGACCTCGAGCTTCTCCGCGTAGCCGTCGGTGACGCCCTTGATGCAGTTGTTGATGTTGGCGCGGGTCGTGCCCCAGAAGGCGCGACGGTTGCCTTCCTCGAGCTTCGCCATGTCGGTGCTGCACACGATCTGGCGGTCCTTCTCGTTCCACGAGACGGAGATCTCGGGGCGGTAGACGACCTTGAGGGTGTCGCCCTTCGGGCCGGTGATGGCGACCTCGCGGGTCGTCGGGTTGACCGCGACCTTGCAGTTGCCGGGGACGATGATGGGCTTCTTACCGATGCGCGACATGGCTTGCTCCTGTCGGTCTATGCACGCTTTGATTCACACTTCGATCGCGAAGGCTGCGTCAGCAGACGGTCGCGACCACCTCGCCGCCGACGCGCATCTCGCGCGCCTTGCGGTCGGACATGACTCCGCTGCTCGTCGACACGATCGAGATGCCGAGGCCCTGGAGGGGCCGCGGAAGCTCGCCGACCGCCGAATAGGTTCGGCAGCCGGTCTTCGAGACGCGGTGGATCTCGTTGATGATGTTCTCGCCACGGGTGCCGTACTTCAGGCTGATGCGGATGATCCCCTGGCGGCCATCGGCCACGCACTCGAAGTCCGCGATGTAGCCCTCGTCCTTGAGGACGCTGGCGACGCCGCGGTTCAGCTTGTTGCTGAGGACGACGACGGACTTCTCGCGGTTCCGCACGGCGTTGCGGATGCGGGTGAGCATGTCGGCGGTGAGGTCTTGGACGGACATTTCTTGAGGCTCCTGTCCCCTGCGCTGCCGCAGGGCGGGTCGTTCTTTCAGTGGGTTCGGGTCGGTCGCGCGGTCACCAGCTGGCCTTGCGCATGCCGGGAATCATTCCCTGCAGCGCCAGCTCGCGGAGCTGGTGGCGGCAGATGCGGAACTTGCGGTAGACGCCGCGCTTGCGGCCCGTGATCTCGCAGCGCACCTCTGCACGGGTGCTGAACTTCGGCTTGCGCTGCATCTTGTTGAAGGTTCGCTTGCTGGCCATTGTGTTTTGTTCCGGTTGATTCCGTCTCTGGCGGACTGGCGCGCGCGGGCGCGGATCACTTCCTCTTCTGACGCTCCTCGGGCTTGACGAAGGGCATTCCGAGCTCCGAGAGGACGAAGCGGCTCATCTTCGGGTCCGACTTCTCGAACACGAAGGTGATGTGCATGCCGTGGGTGATGGTCGCGTTCGCCATGTTGATCTCGGGGAACACGGCCTGCTCGGTGAGGCCGAAGGAGTACGAGCCGCCCTTGTCGAACGACTTGTCCTTCACGCCGCGGAAGTCCTTGATACGGGGGATCGCGAGGTTGATCAGGCGGTCCATGAAGTGCCACATGCGGTCGCGGCGGAGCGTCACCATGAACGCGGAGGGCATGCCCTCGCGGACGCGGAACTGGGCGACGGCCTTCTTGGCCTTGATCATGATCGGCTTCTGGCCGGTGATCGTGGCGAAGTTGTTGATGAACTGGTCGCGGACCTCGGGCTTGAGCTTCGCGTTGTCGAGGTACTTGCCGATGCCGGCGTTGACCACGATCTTCGTCAGCTTCGGAAGCTGGTGGACGTTGTCGAGTCCGAACTCCTGAAGGGCCTTCGGACCGACGGTGTCGATGTAGGCCTGCTGGAGACGGGGGTAGTTGCGCTTGACGTGTGCCATGGATTGGTGCTCTCTTCTGCTGTGTCGGACGCCTCGTGCGCCCGACCTGGGCTAGTTCCGGCGCGGGGCCGGGACGGGTTCCTTGCTCTCTCGGCTCACTTCTTCCCGGTGCTCTTCGCTCCGGCGCTCTTCTTGGCGCCGCGGAGCTGGTGGAGCTCCTTGCCGCCGCGCGCCGCGACGCGCGACTTCGAGCCGTCGGGCTTCGAGACGAAGCGCACGCGCGACGGCTTGCCGTCGACGACGGGGCTCACGTTCGACGCGTGGATCGGGCCCTCTTCCTTCACGATGGTTCCCTGCGGACGCTGCTGCGTCGGCTTGATGTGCATCGTGCGGATGTTGGCGCCCTTGACGACGACGCGCTCTCCCTCGTCGACGACGCGGAGGATCTCGCCGATGACGCCCTTGGAGGCGCCCTTGGTCACGATGACGGTGTCACCCTTGCGAATGTGGCGTGGCATGGTCAGATCACCTCCGTCGCGAGCGACACGATCTTCATGAAGTTCTTCTCGCGCAGCTCGCGCGCGACGGCGCCGAAGATGCGGGTGCCCTTCGGGTTTCCGTCCTTGTCGACGAGCACGCAGGCGTTCGAATCGAAGCGCACGTACGAGCCGTCCTCGCGGCGGGTCGGGAACTTGCAGCGGACGATGACGGCCTGGACCTTGTCGCCGGCCTTCACGTCGCCGTTCGGCAGCGCCTTCTTGACGCTGCAGACGACGCGGTCGCCGATGCCCATCGTGAGGCGCGTGAACCGACCGGTGGCGGTCGAGGATCCGAGGACGCCGATCACCATGGCTTCCTTCGCGCCACTGTTGTCGCAGACCTCGAGTCGTGATTCCTTCTGGATCATTGCTTGGCTCCATCGCCGGACACTCCGGCGTCAACTACTCTGATCAACCGTTCTCAGCTGCCCTCACCGAAGGTGATGGCTCCGCCTTCGGGCGCACGCTCGACGACGCGGACGAGCACCCAGGACTTGGTCTTCGAGATCGGGCGGCACTCCGCCACCTCGACGCGGTCGCCGAGCCGCGACTCGTTCTTCTCGTCATGGACCTGAAGCACCGTCCGCTTGCGGAGGTACTTGCCGTACTTCGGGTGCTTGCCGGCGTAGGCGATCACGACCTTGCGGGTCTTGTTGCGCTTGTCGCTCTCGACGACGCCGATGCGGCGCGGCGAGCCTTCAGGGATGACGAGTTCCGGGGTGGAGGTCGGCATGGTTCTCTCGGGTTTCAGTTCTTCAGGGTCACTTCGCGGCGCTCTTGCGGGCGTTCTGCTCGGTCAGGACACGGGCGAGGTCCTTGCGGGCCTTGCCGATGCGGGAGTTGTCCGCGATCTTCTCGGTGGTCGCCGAGGTGCGGAGGGTGAACAGCTCGCGGCGGAGGCGGGTGGCCTCCGAGTTGAGGTCGTCGGAAGAGAGCTTGCGGACTTCAGCGGGCTTCATTTGAGTTCTCTGCTTTGGGAGTTCTCTGCATTCAGTGAATCGTGTTTCCCGCGTCAGACCGCGATGCGGCGGCCGACGAAGCGGCACTTGACGGGCATCTTGTAGGCAATGCGCGCCATCGCCTGCTTGGCGAGATCCTCGGGGACGCCGGCGATCTCGAAGAGGATCGTGCCCGGCTTGATGCGTGCCGCCCAGTAGTCGACGTCGGCCTTGCCCGTACCCATTCGGGTCTCGAGCGGCTTCTTCGAGATGGGCTTGTCGGGGAAGACCCGGATGAAGATCTTGCCCTGACGGCGGAGGAAGTGCTGCGCCGCGATGCGGCCCGCCTCGATCTGGCGGCCGGTGAGCCAGTGCGGCTCGAGCGTCTGCAGGCCGTAGTCGCCGAACGCGACGTAGTTGCCGCGCGTGGCGTTGCCCTTCAGCTTGCCGCGCTGCTCTTTGCGGAACTTGACTCGCTTTGGCATCAGGTTGGACATGGGGTCCTCGTCAGTCTTCTGGCTGTTTCAGCTGCTCGCGCAGCCGAGGGATGCATTCGTACTCTCACTCGAGCGTTCGGCGAGTACTTCGCCGAATGCGGTTCATCTACGACCACGCGCGCGCGCACGGCCACCGGCTGCGCTCGAGTGGGTCTGATCCTCGTCGTGCTCGGTGTACAGGCCCTTGTAGACCCACACCTTGACGCCGATCGAACCGGTCGTCGTGTAGCTCTCGGCGACCGCGTAGTCGACGTTCGCCTGGATCGTCGACAGCGGGATGGAGCCGAGGCGCGTGTCGAGCGTGCGGCTCATCTCCGCGCCGCCGAGACGGCCGGCGAGGAGGATGCGGATCCCCTTCGCGCCGTTCTGCATGGAGCTCTCGGCGCGCATCTTGAGGACGCGGCGGAAGTTCGCGCGCTTCTTCAGCTGCTCGGCGATGCTCTCGGCGATCAGCTTCGCGTCGAGGTCGGCGTTCTTGATCTCGACGACCTTGAGCACGACCTTGCGGTGCGTGAGGGTCTCGAGGTCCTTCGTGAGCGCCTCGATGCCGGCGCCACGGAGGCCGACGACCTGGCCGGGACGCGCGGTCTTCACGATGACGGTGAGTTCATCGCGCGTGCGCTCGATGAGGATGTCGCTGACCGCCGCCGACGGCGGGGTGCGGTTCAGCCTCTTGTCGAGGTACTTGCGGATCTTGTAGTCCTCGACGAGGAGGCTGCCGAAGAGCGCCTTCGGGGCGAACCAGCGGGAGCGGTGCGCCTCGGTGATGCCAACGCGGAATCCGAACGGATGGACCTTCTGTCCCATGGTGAATCTCCGGAGCGCTTAGGCCCCACGCTCCTCGACGGCGATGTGAATGTGGCTCGTGCGCTTGCGGATCGGGTGTGCGCGGCCGCGATCCTTGGGCTGGAAACGGTCGAGGGTCGGACCCTCATCGACGCGGGACTCGCTCACGAAGAGCCGGGTCGGATCCGCGTTCTTCTCTTCCGCGTTGGCGATCGCGCTCTTGAGCACGACCGAGATGTACGCGCCGCCGCGCTTCTTCGAGAAGTCGAGCGCGGTGAGCGCCTCCTCGACGCTCTTGCCGCGGATCATGTCTGCGACGAGACGCGCCTTGCGGGGCGCGATGCGGGCGAATCGGTGGCTGGCCTTGTATGCCATGGTGTGGACCTCGTTCAAGGTGCTTGTTCCTGCGCGGAGCGTCAGGTCTTCAGCTCTTCCTTCTTGTTGGTGTGGCCGCGGAAGGTGCAGGTGTGGGCGAACTCGCCGAGCTTGTGGCCGACCATGTCCTCGGTGCAGTACACGTCGACGAACTGGCGGCCGTTGTGCACCTGGAAGGTGACGCCGATGAACTCGGGGACGATCGTGCAGGCACGGGCCCAGGTCTTGATCGGAGTCTTCTTGGTGAGCGACTCCTGCTTCTGCACCTTGCGGTACAGGCTTTCAACGACGTAGGGACCCTTCTTGAGCGAACGCGACATGGTGGTGTTCTCTGGTGTTCTGACCGCTTGCGCGGGTTGGGGTCTGACTTTGACTTCGGAAGGTCTCTTACAGCTTCAATTGGCCGTAACGCTTGCTGCGACGACGACGGATGATGCGCGAGTCGCTCGACTTGCCGTAGCGACGCGTGCGTCCGCCCTTCGCGAACGTACCGGAGGCGTTCGACGGCTCGCGGCCGCCCTTCGACACCGAACCACCGCCGTGCGGGTGGGTGTGGTGGCTCATGGCGATACCACGGGTCGTCGGACGACGGCCCTTCCAGCGGTTGCGGCCGGCCTTGCCGATCACGACGTTCGCATGATCGGGATTGCCGACTTCGCCGACGGTCGCGCGGCACTCCATCGAGACCTGCCGGATTTCGCCCGACGGGAGAACGATGGTCGCCCAGCGGCCTTCCTTGTTGGTGAGGCGGGCGTACATGCCCGCGCCACGGCAGAGACGGCCACCGGCGCCGGGTTCCATCTCGATGTTGTGGAGCGCAAGACCCGTGGGGATGTGCTTGATCGGCATCGAATTGCCGACCTTCGGGTCAACCGGGTCGGGCGAGCTGATGAGAGTCTCGCCGGCCTTGAGGCCCCTCGGCGCGATGATGTAGCGCAGTTCGCCGTCGGCGTACTTCAGCAGCGCGATGTGCGCCGAGCGGTTGGGGTCGTACTCGATGCCGACGACGACGGCGGCGACGCCGTCCTTGTTGCGGCGGAAGTCGATCTTGCGGTAGCGGCGCTTGTGGCCGCCGCCGCGGCCGAGGATCGTGATCTTGCCCTGCACGTTGCGGCCGCTGTTGCGGACGAGCGGCGCGAGGAGCGACTTCTCGGGCGACTTCTTGGTGACCTCGGAATGGAGGTTCACCGAGGCGTTGCGCCGGCCGTTGGTGGTCTTCTTGTAGACGCGGATTGCCATGGACTAAACCTTTCGGTCTTCACCTTTGCGTTGGGCCGGACGGCTCAGAAGAGCTCGATCTTGTCCTCGGGATGGATCTTCACGACGGCGCGCTTCCAGGTCTTGCCCGCGACGAAGCCGTAGGCGTAGGCGCGGTTGCGGAGCCGGCGCGTCTGGGTGGCGACGCCGAGGACGCGGACCTTGTAGAGCGACTCGACGGCGTTCTTGATGTCGGTCTTGGTCGCGAGCTTCGAGACCTCGAAGGCGAACCGGTTGTGGTGGCCGGAGCCCCACGTGGCCTTCTCGGTCACGATCGGGCGGACGATGACGTGGATGGGGTCCATTTACGCGACCTCCTTCTTCGACTTGCCCTTGGGGGCCGTCTTCGCGGCGGGCGCCGGGGCGTCCGCTGCGTCGTCGGAACCGAAGCAGGTCTCGTTGAGGAAAGAAACAAGCGCCGCCTTGTCCACCACGAGGTAGCGGTGGTTGAGCAGCGCGAAAGCGTTGAGCTGGTCGATGCGGCACACGTCGACGCCTTCGACGTTGCGCGCGGACAGGATGGCGTTCTTGTTCGCGCCATCGGTCGCGACGAGGCAGGTGCGGTCGATGCCGACCGCTGCCATCATCTTCGCGAACTCGGCGGTCTTCGGCGCCTTGAAGTCGAGCGCGGCGAAGCACTTCACCTCGTTGTCGATCAGCTTCGCGAGCAGCGCGTTGCGGTTCGCGAGGCGACGCATCTTCTTGGGAAGCTCGGTGCGGAAGTCCTCGCGGGTGCGGGTCTTCTTGAAGGTGACGCCACCGCCCTTGCGGATCGGGGTGCGCGCGGCGCCGGCGCGCGCGTTGCCGGTGCCCTTCTGCTTGTAGAGCTTGCGGGTCGAGCCGTGCACGTCGCCGCGGCTCTTTGTCCGGGCAGAGCCCTGACGCTGGTTGCCGTGGGTGATGACGTAGGCCTGCTTCAGGAGCGCGTAGCGGACTTCGCCGCCGAGCGTCTGCGCATCGATCTGAAGGCTGTCGACCTTCTTGCCGTTGGAATCGTAGATCGGGAGTTCGATCATGTTTCGCCTCGTTGCGGGCTATTGCCCGCGTTTCGCCTCATCCTCCGCGTGCCTGTTGTTGGCGGCACGGGGCAGGAATCGACTTGGTGAATCCTCTTGTGTCCGCCAGCCGGTTCCCTTGCGGGCCTTGCTGGCCTCCGAGCACCTGTCTGGCCTCGGAGCGCTGTCACCTGCACACTGACACACTCATGCAAGCACCCCACGGCTCACGCGCCGCGGGGTGCAGTTCGTTCACTTCTTCGCGAGCTTCTTGGCCTTGCGCTTGAAGAGGCGCGTGGCGGCCCGGATGAAGAGATATCCGTCGTTTGCGCCTGGAACCGGGCCCTTGACGAGCAGCAGGTTCCTCTCGGCGTCGATCTTGACGACATCGAGGCTGCGCACGGTGACGCGCTCGTCACCCATGTGGCCGGCCATGCGCTTGCCCTTCTTGATCTTGGCGCCGTGGCCACGGTCGGTGCCGTGCGAGCCGATGCTGCCCGGCGTGCGGTGCTTGCGCTCGGTGCCGTGCGTGGCGCACATGCCCTTGAAGTTGTGGCGCTTCATCACGCCCGCGAATCCCTTGCCCTTGCTGGTGCCGATCACATCGACATAGGCCACGCCCTCGAGGGCGCCGACGTCGATGGTCTGGCCGAGCTGGAAGGCGTTGGCCGCGGCATCGTCGGCGACGCGCATCTCGCGGTGCACGCGCTTCGGGCCGGTGCCGGCCTTCATGTCGTGCGAGATCATGGCCATGGTCGAGTTGCGCGCCTTCATGTCCTCGAAGGCGATCTGGACCGCGGAGTAGCCGTCGCGATCAGCGGTCTTGACCTGCGTGACGACGCAGGGACCGGCTTCGATCACGGTGACGGGAATGTTCTTGCCATCCTCGAGGAAGTAGCGGGTCATGCCCACCTTCTTGCCGAGGATCGCGACCGTGCAGGGCTTGTTGCTCATGATGGGTCTCGGGATTCGGGGTTCTTGTCAGGGGTCCGGCCGAGCGGGCTCGCCGTACTTGACACTTGCTTGTGTGCCGCGAAGGACCGTCCTTCGCGGATCAACTATCAGGCCTTAATCCGGAGGAAGACGCCAGCGGGGACAACCAGGCGCTGGAGCGCGTCGGTCGTGCGGTGGTTCCACTCGGTGATGTCGATCACGCGCTTGTGGGTGCGGATCTCGAACTGCTCGCGCGACTTCTTGTCGATGAACGGCGAACGGTTCACGGTGTAGATCTCGCGACGGGTCGGCAGCGGAATCGGACCCGCGACGCGGGCGCCGGTGCGCTTGGCCTGGTCGACGATCTCGCGCGCCGAAGCGTCGAGAGCTTGGTGGTCGTAGGCCTCCATGCGAATCCGGAACTTGCCGCCAGTCATTGTCTGCTCCGTTCTTTCTCGACTTCCGAAGCGTTCAAACCGCTCGGAGCCGCACACCCACCCGCACTCGTCCCTGCAGGACCGAAGCACCGCGCTTCGGCCATTTGCTCCACCGTGCAGGCGAGCGGGTGCTCGGAGACGGCGGAATCCACAGGGATTTCTGACACTTGCATCTCTGACTCTTGCTGCGCACACCTGCGTGAAGACACTTCCATTCACGCGCCACCCACCCGCCGCGTGCCGCGCATGCGCGACGCGTGACGACGGTCACACCTCCACGGCATGCAGCCGAAGAGGTGCGAATCGACGAGGATAGCAAATCACCCCACTCTGTCAATACGTTGCGGCGGCGACATGCCTTCTGCGCAGCGGATTCCGTTATCGGCGCGGCTCGGCGATCGCCGCGATGCGCGGCACTGGGCGCGAACCTCCCGCGCGTTTCACGCGGAAGGTCGCGCAAACCGCCGCACAGCCGTACGATCCGCGCCGTGAACCCGACGAGCACTCCATCTTCGCCATCGCATCGCCTCGCGCAACTCGCCTGCGCCTCGGGCGCGCTGCTCGCGACGGCCGCGCCGCTCGACGCGCGTCTGTTCTCGGGCGTCGACGCGCCCGCGCAGGCCGTGGCTGCCGGTGCCGACGAACTCGCCTCCGTTCCGCTGGAGGCCGAGCTCCTCAACTTCTCCATGAAGGTCCCCGTCGGCACGGCTGTCCGCGTCGAGCGCGGCCCGTCGCCAAGCTACCTGCTGGCAGAGGCGTCTGATAATCCAAGCTGGCGGGTTCGCGCCGCTGGCCTTCGGGCATCGCGGCCTGGAACCACGGCGCAGAGCCAGTGCGCGGAGTTCCTCGGAGAGCTGAAGGCGAAGGGCCAGGAGTTCACGCTCCTCGTCGACGAGCCCCGCTCGATCGCGGGCCGGCAGGCACACCTCTTCTACATCGCCGTGCCGATCGAGGGCGGCGGATCGGGGATCTCGGGCACCCTGATGGTTCCCACCGGGCCCGACCAGTACCTCGTCTTCTCGCTCGTCGCGCTCGAGAGCGGTTTCGCCCGGACCCGCGCGCTGCTCGACAAGAGCTTCGCGACGATCTCGGTCGTCGACAAGAGCGCCGCGATCGGCGAGCGCGCGGGGCTGCTCGGACGCGGCGAGGCGGTGGTCGCCTCGATCACGCCGGAGGCGCTGCGCGCGACGATCACGCGGGAGCCGCTCTTCTACCGGATGTGGAAGCCCGACGAGAAGGGCGAGCCGCAGGAGGTCGGCTACGTCATCATCCGCGTGCGCGAAGGCAAGCGCGGCGAGGTGGATGCCTCGAAGGCGCCGGAGTCGCTCAAGGGCGAGGAGGCGGATCCCGGGCTTCTCGCCACCGTCGACGCGCGCGTGATCGTGAACAACGACGCAAGCCACACGCTCGACGTCCAGAGCCGCTACTTCCTCGTGTGGGACCGTTCGAGCGAGGCGTGGTCGATCCGCTCAACCCAGCGTCACCGCGCGTCGTCGCGCTCGAGCGCGCAGACGGGCGTGCGTGCGGCGCCCACGACCGGCGCGCCGCGGCCCACCGTGCGCGTGATCAGCGCTTCGCGCGACGGCATGACGCGCGAGCCGGTCGAGTGGCCGGTGCCGCCGGCGTATCTCTCGCAGGCGGAGCTCGTCGTGCTCGGGCAGCTGCTTCCGCGCAAGGAGACGATCCAGTCGGTCGAGTTCCTCGACTACGCGTTCGACCAGCGCGACCTCAAGCTGCCGCAGCGACGCGAGACATGGAGCCGGACGGCGACGGGATGGAAGCTCGAGACGCGCATCGGCTCGTCGCCCGACGTGCTCGTGCAGGAGTTCGACAAGGACGGCGTGCGCGTGCGCCGCGTCGACCCGGATGGCACCGTGACCGAGCGCATCAGGCTCGAGGATCTCCGCACGCTCTGGAACGCGAAGGGACTTCCGGTCGGATGATGCCGCTCGCGCGAACCATCTCGATGGTCGTTCTCGCCGCGATGCCGTTTGCCGGCTGCGCGAGTACGCCAGCGCCGGTCGAGGCTCCGCCGCGCCCCACGACCTTCGCGATCCTCGCGCGCCATGCGCCCGAGGCCGAGTCGCCCCGGGGCGTCTCCGCCGTCGACCTCGTCGGCCGCATCGGCGACGAGCGCACGTTCGAGGTGCTGGCCGGCCGCGCGACCGGCGAGCGCCGCGTGCAGCGCGTTGTGAAGGGCGACGAGGGCACGGTGGCCATCGAGGAGTCGACGCGCACGGGGCTCGAGCGCTCGGTGCTGCGCCGTCGCGCGGACGGCGGCTACACGCTGCTCTCGGTCGACACGCCGGGCGAGAACTCGCGCAGCGAGTTCGCGGAGGGACTCGAGTTCGCGCGGCCTGCGCTCGCCGCGGGCGAAGTCTCGGAGAGCGCGTCGCCGATGCGCGTCACGCTGCTTTCGTCGGGCAAGGAGCGCGCGAAGGGTTCGTCGACGCGCACGCAGCGCATCGCGGGCAGCGCCGACATCGACCTCTGCGGCGAGCGCCTCGTCGCGACCATCGTCGAGACGGTGTTCGTCGCGGACCTCGACAGCGCGACCGCACGGCGCGAGTCGCAGCTCTTCGTCGTGCCGGGCCGCGGCATCGTGGCCGAGCGTTGGCGCGAGAAGGTCACCGTCCTCGGCATCTTTCCGAAGGTGACCGAGGAAACCGTCGTCCTCGTTCCGTCGAAAGAGGCGCCGTGACCACTTTCGCTTCCGCCGCGCCCGAGCGCCCCGCTCCCCGCATCCTGATCGCGATCCCTGTGTTCAACGAGGAGAAGTCGGTCGACCGCGTGCTCGGCGAGGTCGCGCGCCATGCCGCCGCGTTCGCGGGCGAGATCCTCGTGATCGACGACGGCTCGACCGACTCGACGCCGTCGCTCATCTCGAAGCACCCCGTCGAGGTGATCCGCCACGGCAAGAACCGCGGCTACGGCCGCGCGATGCAGGACATGCTCGAGTGGGCCGATTTCCGCGGCTACGACTGGGTGATCTCGATGGACTGCGACGAGCAGCACGAGCCCGCGAGCCTGCCGAAGTTCGTCGAGCGGATCTGCGCGGGCGCGAGCGACGTGGTGTCGGGCTCGCGCTACATCGACGAGTCGCTGCCTGGCGACCCCGCGCCCGAGGACCGTCGCCGCATCAACGCGCTGCTCACGCGCGAGCTGAACGAGCGGCTGTCGCTCGGGATCAGCGACGCGTTCTGCGGCTACAAGGCGTATCGCGCGAGCGTCTGCGCGAACCTGCGGCTCGATGCGTGCGGCTACGAGTTTCCCATGCAGTTCTGGGTGCAGGCATGCGCCGCAGGCCTGCGCATCGAGGAACTCGCGGTGCGCCGCATCTACGTCGACATGACGCGCACCTTCGGCAGCGGACTCGATGTGCCCGACCGGCGGCTTGCGGTCTACCGCGAGACGATGCACCGCGAGATCCGCCGCTGCGCGCGGAGGCTCCCCGTGCGCGCGATGGATGGGATCGCATGAACGGCACGCGGGTGTTCGGCCGCGAACTTGCGGCGTGGCGCGCGGAATCGCGCGCGGCGCTCGGGATCCCCGTCGATCGCCCGATCGTCATGACGGGCCACCAGGCGGGCATCTGGCACGCGGGAATCGCCGAGAAGTTCGTGGTCGGCGCGCGCCACGCGGCCGAGCGCGGCGGCGTGCTCGTCCATGTGGTCGTCGACCATGACCTGAACGATGCGGCGCTTGTCGCGTTTCCCGCGCTTGTCGGAGGCAAGCTCACGCGCCTCGCGCTCGAGCGCTCGCCGCGCGCAGCCGCGGGCGCTCCGAACGCGCTGAAGAAGCCCGTGCGCACGATGCGCCCCGAGCGCGCGCACGAGGTGCCCGCCGAGATCGAACCCGCGCTCGCCGCGATCGAGCGCGCGATCGCCGCCGAACGCGGCCGCGAGAACCTCGCGATGCAGATGGCACACGCGGCGAACGCGCTGCTCGCGCCGCACGTGCGCGTCGACCACACCGTCGCCGCCACCGCGATCGCGGCGCTTCCGTTCGCAGAGGCGATGCGCGCGCACTTCGCGCCGATGCGCGACTCGTACAACGCCGCCGTGCGCGGCGAACGGATCGCGCCGCTTGCTGCGGGCGAACTCCCCTTCTGGAAGCTCGACCGCGCGACCACGTCGCGCGCGGCGCTGCTGGAAGGCGACGCCGCCAACCTCGTTGCGCCACGCGCGCTCACGCTGACCGCGCTCGCACGACTCGTCCTCTGCGACGAATTCATCCACGGCACGGGCGGCGGCCACTACGACCTCGCGATGGAACGCTGGATCGCCGCGGCGTTCGGCGACGACGCGCGCGCCGCGCTCGCGCCGATGTCGGTCGTCACCGCGACGAAGCCCGCGCCGCTCGCGCGGTTCGTGCCGGAATTCGACGAGGCTGCGACACCCGAGGCCCTGCGCGCCCTCGAGCAGGACCCCTTCAACGACGACGGCGCAACGAAGCGCGCGCTGCGCGCCGCCATCACTGGTCCGCGCGCCGAAAAACGCACCGCCTATCTCGCGATGCGCCGCGCCATCGTCGAAGCGCGCGCAGCCCGCGCCACCGAACTCGCCTCGATGCGCACACGCATCGCCGCCAACCGCGACGCGATCACCGCGCACACGCTCGCGAACGACCGGACCTGGCCGTTTCCGTTTGCGGTACGGTGAGGCGTGGCGTTCCGACCCACTCATCTATGCGGTGGAAACGAAGGAACGCCATGATCCACAGCCAGTATGCCTTCTCGGTGCGACGCGAGAGATGTCGGCGGCGGATGACCGAAACAAACTAACGGTGGAGCGCGGAGGGCATCGCCCGCGACCCTACCTCCCGATCAGGTGATCCCGCGAAGACTTGACACATTTCCCGCAGGAACGCACCCAAAAACCGTTCTGCGGAAAACAGGCGAGCCTGCGAAGGGCGCGTTCTGCGGAAACAGGAGAACTGTCATCGTGACAGGGTTCTGGAGGAGAGTCGGCTCGGAACGCTTGACATACGCCCCAACCCGTGGTGTAGTCATCGGTGGCGTGGATCGGCTGGTAGGTGAAGCCGATACGGACGGCGAGCAACGGCGTGCACCCCGGCTTGCGGATTGTGGCGAAATCAGCATGGAAGGCCAGTTGGCTGGCGACGGGTTTCCTTGAGCGATCAGCAAAGGAGGGTTGCTGATGGAAGAAGACGAACTGCAACACGATCTGGGGGCCCTCGAGCGGTGGATCGCCGACTGCGCCCGCCGTGGGTGGACTGTCCCCGCCGACATCTTGTCGAACTGCAAGGACTACGTCCGCGATCATGGACCGCCGAGCCACTGCGCCTCGTGCGGCGTACCTGTCATATGCGAGGAGTTCTGGACCGACGGTTCGCAGATTCCATTCGGACATCTGATTCACGAGGGGGAAAGGCTGTGCAAGGAGTGCAGTGTTGGCGAGCCAGGTCACGAGGCATACCACTGCGGCATCGAGCAGACAGTCCGGGAGCAAAACCGATACCTCCACCAACTCCCACAGCCTGAACGCAGATTCGCCCGCGGGTCGGTCGAGAAGCACGCCGAGGACAGCCACCTTGCGTGTCCGTGGGCCGAGCGCGGCGAACCGTGCGAGAAGGTCGAGGAGATCAAGTTAAGCCGCGCTCAACGTGCGGTCGAGCGAGGCGAGCGCGAAGACACCAATGATGAACACGCCTAACGAGGCAGTGCAACCGCTCGGCGCCACAAGTCGGCTGCTGGGGCCTCGTACCCAACTCGGCGGCCGCCGCCGCTGACCCCGTCCGTTGTGGGGTGAGACCCTTCCCGCTGAGCCTCAGAATCGGAGGCAACTTCGGCGGCGTGATCGTGAGACCACACGATCTCGGCGCTCGAGTTGATGCATCGTTGTGCCGCGCGGACGGAATCGAAATCGCCCATGATGGTGCGCTTGATGGGGTCAGGACACTGGTCGCGCAGACGGGAGGTTCTGTCTGGATCGTCTCCAAGACCGGTCCCAGGATGCAGGAGACGACCCGGGACCGACTTCATGCAGTCGACTTCCTTGTACGGACGGGCATGGCTCGAAAGAATGTCAGGTTTTGCCTGGAACGGCCAGAGACAGGTGCGATTTGCGATTCTCTCGACATCTCGCACTTCGTCATGGCGCCCACGTCTCGCATCGACGAGCGTGCGCAGCGGGTCGACAAGCCGCTCCGGCAGCGGCGTCACGCGGTCCTTGTCGCCCTTTCCGCGCCGAACGACCAGCTGCAGGCGATCAAGGTCGATGTCCATCACGCGCACTGCGCAGGCCTCGCCGACGCGCAGACCCCCGCCGTACATGAGCTCCGCGATGAGGCGAATCGGAGGCGGGATCTCGTTGATGACCAAGGCGACCTCGCGACGGCTGAGCACCGTCGGAAGCCGTCTCGAGGGCCGAGCCCGCACGGCGTGAAAGGAACCAGGGTCGATCTCGAGCACCTGCTTGTAGAGAAACACGATCGCGTTGAGCGCCTGGTTCTGCGTGGCGGCGGCGACCTTCCGTTCGACCGCGAGATGCGAGAGAAACGCTTCGACCTCCGTAGCGCCCATCGTGCGCGGGTGGCGCCACCCTTCGCTTCCGCGGTGAAAGCGCAGGTAGGCCATGATCCACAGCCAATACGCCTTCTCGGTGCGACGCGAAAGGTGTCGGCGGCGGATGACCGCAACGAACTGTTGGTGAAGCGCGGAAGCCATCGCCGCCGACCCTACCACCCGATCAGGCAATCCCGCAAAGACATGACACACCTCCCGCAGGAACGCACCCAAACCCGTTCTCCGGAAAACAGGCGAACCTGCAAAGGGCGCGTTCTGCGGAAACGGGAGAACTGTCATCCCGGCACCGTCTTCAAGCGAAGGCCGAAGCGGGATGCGAGACAGTAGCCCCAGCCGGAGGTACGATCACCTGACGGTTTCGAATCGTCGGAACCGCAGAATCAACTGTTCGGCCTGAGGAGTTGGGGCATGCATGTTGCGTACGTAAACGTCTTTGTCGGTGACTTGACCCGAGCGGTTGACTTCTATGTCGCGGTTCTTGGGCTCGATTTGCAGTACACGTCGCCGGAACACGGGTATGCGTGTCTTGCCTCGGGTGGCTTACGGTTTGGTCTCGCAGTTCCGGGGCCAGACCAGCAAGATCTGGTTGGACGACACACCGGAATTGGCTTTACTGTTTCAGATCTTGCAAGCGAACATGTTCGCCTTTCTGGGCTGGCCGTGAATTTCCCTATGCCGCCCACAGAACAACCTTGGGGAGGATTCATGGCGTTGTTTGCTGATCCTGACGGCAACGTGTTTTACCTCGATCAGATCAATGACGATCGTTCGTGATTCCTTGGGAAACACCCCTTTCGCAGTAGCACAAAATCAACCTCAAGCGTGTTTCAATGAAAACAGACATTGTTTATTGGGTGTGTACCATGTTGCTATCCTTGGCGTATTTGGCGATGGGGGTATCGAATTATGTGCAACCCGGCGACATGAACGTAGAGATTGCAAAAAGCGGTTATCCGCCTCACTTTTTCATGGTTCTGGGAGTATTGCAAGTCCTTGCCGCAATCGCGATCTCTGTTCCGAAAGCGCCTCGTGTCAAGGAATGGGCATACGCAGGCATCGTTATCAACCTGATTGCTGCGGGACATCATCACTACGTGGCAGGTGACGGAATCGGTAAGATCGCCATTCCTGTCGTCGTGTTGTTGTTTGCGATTGCTTCGTACCTGCTTCGCCCCACGTCTCGTCGCTTGACCGGTTCCGCGATATGATTCCTTCCAGAGAACAGGGCCGAACAAACCGTTGCACACGGAGCCGCGGGTCGCGCAGGTTTTTCAAATCAATGTCGTTTGCCGCGGCCCGGTGAACGGTGGCGTTCGGCAGACGAATTGACTACTGAGGAATGTCGGCCAATGTGGACATGTTCAGAATGTGGAACGAAAGACACGGCCCTTAGGTACGATAGTGGCAATATGAAGAAGTGCCGCGACTGTCAGCGCTTCTACTGACCTGCCCCCGATCTCTGGTCCAGCACTATGAGAGTCGGGTTGGTTCCATCGAAAGCACAGGTTCCTCGCTTGCCGCCGCGGAGCGAAGGGGCGGAGCCCCGAGCGCAGCGGCGGCAAGCCGCGCCGCGTAACGGGCCGGGGCATCGTACCCGAGCGAGCTGTGCGGCCTCTCGTGGTTGTACTCGTGCCGCCAGTGCGCCGCGAGCGCCTTCGCCTCGCGGAGGTCGGCGAAGATCCCTGACTATCCTCGAGTTCAGC
>JBIKWD010000157.1:0-7860 GCA_044356505.1 Phycisphaerales bacterium | reverse complement strand
GCGTCTCGATGCTCGGCGCAGGGCCGATCCAGGACGACTTCCTCGACGAGCCGCCGGGAAGCACGATCCCGCCGAAGCAGCGCGCCGCGATCTACGAGATGGTGTGGGGCAGCGACCCGCTCTATTTCCTCGCGCAGAACCCGAAGACGATCGTGACCGATCGCGCGGAGGCCGTGATCGCGGCGCAGATCCGCGTGCGCCAGGGGATCGGCTCGCTCGACGCGCTCGTGCCGATGAACGAAGAGTTCTCGGCGCTGCTGAAGGCGCTCGGCATCGCGCACGACTTCACGGTTCTTCCGGGACTCGGGCACAATGCAGGCGCCGTGCTGAACGGGCTCGGTCAGGCGAACTGGGACTTCTACAACGCGGCGCTGGCGATTCCGTGCAGGCTCGCGGCCGACATCGACTGTAGCGGCGCTGTCGACGCCGCCGATCTCTCGCTTGTCCTCGCAGGCTGGGGCGAGTCCGACGGACCCGCGGACCTCGACGGCAACGGGTTCGTCGATGCAGCCGACCTCACGCAGGTGCTGTCGAAGTGGGGCACGGTTCCCTGACGCTCGCTCGCGCGCGTCAGGCGCGCTCGTCGATCCACGCCTGCTGGATCGCTTCGAGGATGCGCTCGTTGCACGGGTGTCCGGGCTGTTCCTTGAAGCCTGGCAGCGACTCGACGAGCGACTTCAGTCGCGGGAACGAGATCGACACGGGATCGACGTCGCCGTGACGGTCGACGAGCTCTTCCGCGATGCGTTCGACATCAAGCCAGTGCATGACGCGCGCTCCCTGCCGCTCAGTGCGGGATTTCCTTCACGGCGTTGCGGTTCCACGCGGGCACGCGCACCACGATCGGCACGCGCCTGCCCTCGCCGAGATCCTTGAGTTCGCACTGGCAGGCAAGCCGCGAGGTGCGGCGGATCCCAGGCGCTTCCTCGACGCGGTCCTCCTCGTCCTCGGTGGCCTCGCTCACCTGCTTCGAGCCCTCTTCGAGATAGATGTGGCAGGTCGAGCACGCGCACACGCCGCCGCAGGCGTGCTCGATGTTGATGCCGTTGTCCATCGCGACCTCGAGGATCGACTCGTGCTCGCCGCCCAGGACTTCCCAGACCTTCCGCGGCGTCCCCGTGAGCCCTTCCGGATCCTCGAGGTGGAAGGTGATCGGGATGACCGGCGGTCCGTGATGGTGGCTGTCGTCGCGCTTGAGGTGCATGGCGTTGCTCCGTCCCGCCCGAAGCGGGGCGTCGATGATAGCCCCTCTGCGAGTGCGGGAATCAGCGTTCCCTTGCGGCGAATCCGTCGTGACCTCCGCTATCCTGCGGCCGCGCCATGTCCCCCGCCACCGCCCGAACGCTCTCCGAGATCCTCCGCCGCGAATTCGACGGAACGCACCCGCTGATCGTCATCGACACCGACGACGAAGCCGAGGTCCGCGAGCAGGCCTCGGCGGCGACGGACGTGCAGGTCGAGGTTCGTCACTGGTCCGCGCTTCGCGGCCTCTCCGCGGGCCGGTTCGCAGATGAGTTCGTGAAGGACACCGAGCCCCCCGCCGCCGCGTTCGCGTGGCTCATCCAGAAGGCGCCGAAGCAGCGCTCCGTGAACTTCTTCTACGACCTCGGCCCGCACCTCGGCGACGCCCGGACCGTGCGGGCCCTCAAGGAGGCCATCGACTGGGCGCGCGGGCTCTTCGGAGCGATCGTGCTCGTCGAGCGCGGACTGAAGCTGCCGCCCGGCCTCGCCTCGGAGGCGCATCGCGTGACGGTGCCGATTCCGAGCGAGTCGGAACTCGAGGACATCGTCAAGTCGGCCGTGCGCGACGTGTCGCAGACGCGCAAGCTCGAGGCGTCGGTGCGCCGCTCGACCCTCGAGGCGATCGCCCGCACGATGCGCGGGCTGACGAAGCGCCAGGCCGAGCGCGTGATCGTCGCCGCGGCGACCGAGGACGACCGCTTCAACGACGACGACCTCGAGCGCGTGATGATCCACAAGCGCAACGCCTGCGCCGACCTCGAGGGCGTGCTCGAGTTCGTGCAGGCTCCCGTGTCGATGGATGCGATCGGCGGACTCGGCAAGATGAAGAAGTGGCTCGCCGACCGGCACATGGCGAGCTCGGCCGACGCGGAGAGCTTCGGCCTGTCGAATCCACGCGGAGTGCTGCTGCTCGGCGTGCAAGGCGCGGGAAAGAGCCTCGCCGCCAAGGCCGTCGCCACCGCCTGGAAGGTGCCGCTCCTCCGCCTCGACGCAGGCGCGCTCTACGACAAGTTCATCGGCGAGAGCGAGCGGAAGCTGCGCGACTCGCTCCAGCAGGCCGACCGCATGGCGCCGGCCGTGCTGTGGATCGACGAGATCGAGAAGGGCTTCGCAAGCGCGAGCTCGACCTCGTCGGACGGCGGTCTCTCGCGGCGCATGTTCGGAACGCTGCTCACCTGGATGCAGGAGCGCCGCTCCGCCACGTTCATGGTGGCGACGGCGAACGACGTGTCGGCGCTGCCGCCCGAACTCCTTCGCAAGGGTCGGTTCGACGAGATCTTCTTCATCGACCTTCCCGGCAGCGAGGCGCGCCACGCGATCCTCGGCATCCACCTCGCGAAGCGCAAGCGCGACGTGAAGTCGTTCGATATGCCGGCGCTCGTGGCGGCGACCGACGGCTACAGCGGCGCCGAGATCGAGGCGGGCATCGAGAGCGCCCTGCGCGACGCGTTCGGCGACCACCAGCGCCCGCTCGAGACCAAGGATCTCGTCGAGGCATACCGCCGCAGCCCGCCGATATCGGTCATCATGGCGGACCGCATCGCCGAACTTCGCGAGTGGGCCGAAAGCCGCTGCGTTCCCGCGGAGTGACAGCCGCGCGGCGCGGCGCGTTGCTGCTAGGCTTTGCGGATGACCGTCGACCTCGCAACCCCGCTTCGCCCGCTCGGCATGACCCGCGCGGAGTTCGTCGCGGCTGCGCGGGAACGCGGCCGCACCGCGCACGCCGCGCTCGAGGCGTATCGGGCGGTCTTCCGCGATGGAATCGTCCCCGACTGGTGCGAGGTGCCCGACTATCCCGTGACGGCGACGCTCGTCGAGGGCGCGACCAGCAAGTTCGTGCTGCGGCTGACCGACGCGGGCATGGAAGGGCTTGAGACGGAGAGCGTGCTGATTCCGATGCCGCGCGCGACCGGCACGACGACGACCCTGTGCGTCTCGAGCCAGATCGGCTGCGCGATGGGCTGCCGCTTCTGCGAGACCGCGCAGATGGGGCTCATCAAGAACCTGCGCGCCGACCAGATCGTCCACCAGTGGTGGAGCGGGACGCACCGCGTGCCGCGAGAAGACGCGCAAAGCGCCGCCAAAAACCAACAGGCGCGAAGCGCCGTCAAGAATATCGTCTTCATGGGCATGGGCGAGCCCACCGACAACATCGACGAGGTCATCCAGGCGATCCGCGTGCTCGTCGACCACGACGGCGCGGGCGTGCCCGCATCGAACATCTCGATCTCGACCGTCGGCAACCCCGATGGCATCCGCAAGATCGGCGAGCTCGTGCGCGAGCAGGGCTTCCATCGCCTGAACCTCGCGCTGTCGCTCAATGCGCCGAATGATCGCGTGCGCACCGAGATCATGCCCGTCAACCGCGCGTGGCCGATGGCGCGGCTGAAGGAGGCGCTGCTCGGGTTCCCCCGCTACTCGCAGGCCGCGTTCTGCGTCGAGTATGTGCTCATTCCCGGCGTCAACGATTCGGACGCCCATTGCGACGAAGTCTGCGCGTTCCTGCGCGAGATCCGCTGCTCGCTCAACGTGATCCCCTACAACCCGCGCCGCAACTCGCCGTGGCCCGCGCCCGACGAGGAGTCGGTTGCGCGCTTCATCGCGCGCGCCGTCGCCAACGGGCAGTTCACCAAGCGCCGCGGCACCAAGGGCCGCAACGTGATGGCGGCGTGCGGACAGCTCGGAAACGAGAAGATCCGCGCGCGGAAGTACGTCGCGGACGACGGATCCGCGCGGCCTGTGTCGCTTGGGATTCCTGCGGTGAAGCCCACCGCGGAGAAGGCTCCGTGAACGAGATCCGCCACGACACGGCGCCGCGTTCCGGCACGAGCCGGCAGCGCTACAGAGACTACCGCGTCGACCTCGCACGGCGCGCCAAGGAGAAGTCCGAGGACGCGCGCGGAAAGCCCGCAACGCCCAAGAGCCAGCGCACCCGCTCGTTCGGGGCGCTCTTTCGCGCCTACCTCGGGCTCTTGCGACCGTATCGCGGGGCGCTCGGCCTTGCGTTCGTGCTGCTTGCCGTGACCACGGCGCTTGCGCTGGTGCCGCCGTTCGGCATCAAGATCGCGATCGACAGCGTGTTCGGCAGCGTGCCGCTTCCCGCGTGGCTCACCGAGTCCGCGCCCGCGTGGCTTGATCTCGCGCATCGGAGCTCTGTGCTCGCGTGGATCGCGATCCTCACGCTCGGCACGATCGCGGTGAAGGTCTCGCTCGGCGTCGTCGGACGGAACCGCGCCACGATCGTCGCGAAGCGACTGCAGGTGTCGCTGCGACGGCGCGCGTTCGCGAAGGCGATCCACCTGCCGCTCGCGCGCGTGCAGGACCTGAAGGCGGGCGGCGTCGCGAGCCTCCTGCGCGAGGACGCGGGCGCCGCAGGCGAGCTGCTGTTCGGCCTCCTCTACAACCCGTTCCGCGCCGTCATCCAGCTGCTTGGAAGTCTGGTCATTCTGGCGCTCACCGACTGGCGCCTTCTTGTCGGCGCGATCGTGCTCCTGCCGATGGTGTGGTTCAGCCACAAGGTGTGGATCGGCCGCATCCGCCCCGTGTTCCGCGACCTCAAGAAGCTGCGCGACGAGATCGACGGCCATGCCGCCGAGAGCTTCAGCGGGATCCGCGTGGTGCGCGGCTTCGCGCGCGAGGAGGCGGAGACGGCGAGGTTCGCGCGCGGCACCAACCTGCAGGCGCGCACCGAGATCCTCGTCTGGTGGTGGTCGCGCGGCGTCGAGATCGCGTGGGAGCTCTTCATCCCGACCGCCGCCGCGGCCCTTCTCTGGTACGGCGGAAACCAAGTGGTCGAGGGGCGCCTCACCGCGGGCGACCTCGTGATGTTCCTCACCTATGTGACGCTCCTCCTCGGTCCGCTCGAGGTGCTTGCGAACACAGCGACGAGCCTGCAGACGGGACTCGCGAGCCTCGACCGTACGCTCGACCTCCTCGGAGAGAAGGACGAGTTCGCCGAGACCGCCGCGCGCGCGACGGTGCGGCTTGAGCCCGCGCGCGTGCACGGCGACGTCCGCTTCGAGGAAGTGTCGTTCTCGTATCCGAAGTCCGAGCGCGCGGTGCTGTCCGATGTGTCGTTCGCGGCGCCCGCAGGCACGGTGGTCGCGCTCGTCGGGCATTCGGGCGCGGGCAAGACGACGCTCTCGAACCTCGTAGCGCGCTTCCACGACCCGACCTCGGGGCGGATCACGCTCGACGGACACGACCTGCGCGACATCGAGCTCGCGTCGTACCGGCGGCTCCTTGGCATCGTCGAGCAGGACGTCTTCCTCTTCGACGGCACGATCCGCGAGAACATCGCCTATGCGCGTCCGAGCGCGAGCGACGACGAGGTCGCGCGCGCGGCGAAGGTGGCGCGGGCCGACGTGTTCATCGAGAAGCTCGACGAGAAGTACGCGACCCGCATCGGCGAGCGCGGCGTGAAGCTGTCGGGCGGCGAGCGCCAGCGCCTCGCGCTCGCGCGGGCGGTGCTCGCCGATCCGCGCATCCTCATCCTCGACGAGGCGACGAGCAACCTCGACACCGAGAGCGAGCGCCACATCCAGGCGGCGCTCGGCGATATCCTGCGCGGGCGGACGAGCTTTGTGATCGCGCACCGCCTGAGCACGATCCAGGAGGCGGACCTCATCCTCGTGATGGAGGACGGCAAGGTGGTCGAGCGCGGCACCCACGAGGAACTGATCCAGTCGAGCGGCCGCTACGCGACGATGGTGGTGCTGCAGACAGAAACCCGGCGCAAGCACTGACGCGGAAACGGTGCTTGGCGCGTGTCGTTCAGCGCTGCACACCAGCGGGCGCGTGCCTCGCACCGCACTCGGTGCAGACCTCCGCGTCGGTCCGCCGCGGATATCCGCACCGCGCGCACGCCCCGCGCGCCCACTGCAGCCTCTCGCCGCGCGTGAGAAGCAGCACCGCCCACGGTCCGCACATCCACAGCAGCGTCGCGAGCCCGAACACGAGGTTCCAGAACGACATCATCGCGCAGTAGCAGTCGGTCTTCCGACGGACCTGCAGGTAGAACACGACCCCGAGCAGGAGCTCGACGCATGTTCCCGCGAAGATCCAGCGCACGAAGCGGTCGAGCCCCGCGGGATTGCGCATGCTGCCGGCGCGCGAGAGGAGCAGATACCACGCGAAGCCGCCGCCGATCCACACCGCGTTGGCCGTGATGTATCCGACGACGACGATCCCGCCGAAGTCCTGCGAGAACCGCTCTTCATTGAGCGCAAGCGCGGCGCAGACCCCCTCCACCGCGCTCGCCCAGAGCAACGAGCACATGAACGCGCCCAGGAAGGCCGCGGCCACCACGCTCGGCACCAGCGACCGCCCCTGCGACTCGAGCCTCGGCCTGCCCACGATGGGCGACAGAAACAGCACCTGGAGCCCTGCCCAGATGGAGCCGATCCCGACGATCACCCAGAACCCCACCGTGTCGAGATCCTCGACCCACTCGAGCGCGCCGAGATATCCGAGGTAGCGCAGGTAGCCCTCGACCACCCTCGGCTCCTCGAGGAGCATGGGAAGCAGCACGATGGGGCCAAGCACCACCGCCACCGCGAAGGCCGCCGCGAACACGACGCAGAGCGCCATCGGCCGCGACAGCCCGCGGAGGATCACCGAACACCTCCGATCGGACCGAGCACCTCGCCCTCCGCGATCGCGAAGAGCTCGACGCCCGCAGAAGGCTCGAAACGCACGCCGCGCGTGAACTTCGAGAACGCAGGCAGCACGATCGTGCGCCGCGCGTGGTCGACCACGAACGCGGGAGCCTCGACGCTGCGCGCGCCGCGCGCGACCGCCAGCATCGGATGAAGGTGCCCCGACACCGTCCACGCCGCCGCCGCGGCTGCAGGCGGCTCGTGCTCGAACCGCAGTCCGCCAAGCGAGAACTCGCCGCGCACGCGGTCGATCATCCACTCGCTCGGCAGCGTCCCGACGCCGCGGTCGTGGTTTCCCTCGACGAGGCGGATCGGCAGCGCGCAGCGCTCGCGGAACTCGGCGAAGCGCTGCATCTCGGCTTCGCCGATCCCGACCGCAGAATGCGTCAGGTCCCCCACCACCACGATCACCTTCGCGCCCGCACGCATCGCGGCGCGCGAGAGCCGTACGAGAAGCTCCTCGTCGATTCCCTCCGCGCTCGGCACGCCGAAGCGGCGGTACGACTCGCTCTTCCCGACATGGAGATCGGCGACGACGAGCGCCTTCGCCGCGCGCAGGAAGAGCGCGCGCTCGGGCATGAGGTCCATCTCGTTTCCATCGATCGTGATCGCTGCGCTCGGCACGGCCGCAGGATACCGCCCGTCGGCCCTCACGCGCCTGCGCCGAGGATCGCACGGAGCCGCGCGAGCACGCCTTCGGTCGACAGCGTCGTCCCGAGCCGGTCTGCGACAAGCGGGAGGGCCAGCGGCGTCGGCCGCGGCGTCTCGCGCACGAGAAGCGGCCCCGCCTCGAGCTTCGCAAGCGTGCGCGCAAGCCGCCCCTCCTCGAACTGCCGGTCGAGCACTTCCTGCTCCGACTGCCGCAGGAGCAGGTTCTGCGGCTCGAACTCGCGCAGCACCTCGAAGATGAGGCCTGCGCCCGCCTGCACCTGCCGCCCCGACCGCTCGGCGCCCGGGTACT
>JBIKWD010000156.1:0-7923 GCA_044356505.1 Phycisphaerales bacterium | reverse complement strand
GTCGGTCGGCTACAACCAGAACCGGGACGTGCTCTACACGGGCTATTTCTCGCCGACGTTCAACGCAAGCCGTTCGCCTGACGCGCGCTTCCAGCATGCGCTCTACATGCGGCCTGCCGATCTCGTGTCCGATCCGTCGACCGGTCAGCCGCTCGGCCGCCGCATGGCCGACGGATCGCTTGCGAAGTGGCCGGGCCGCGCCGAGATCGAGTCGAGCGGCATGCTCAAGGGCACCGAGCTCGTCTATCTCGAGAACCCGCTCGACGTCTACATCGTGCAGGTGAACGGCAGCGCCAAGCTCATCATGCCCGACAGTTCGGTCATGTACATCGGCTACGCCGGCAAGACCGACGGCCAGTACGTCGGCCTCGGCAAGTCGATGATGGAGGAGGGGCTGATCCCGAAGAACCAGCTGTCGCTCTCGGCGATCCGCCGCTTCTACAAGACGAATCCCGCGGCCGTCGACGAGCTCATCAACCGCAACAACTCCTACGTCTTCTTCCAGGAGTACGACAAGGGCGCGTGGCCCGCGGGTTCGCTCGGAACGCGCGTGAACGAGGACGCGTCGATCGCGACCGACAAGTCGATCTTCCCGCGCGGCGGACTCGTGATGGTCGACACGCGCGCGAACACCTTCACGCGCGGGCTCATCGAGTACAAGAACTTCATGCTCGACCAAGACACGGGCGGCGCGATCCGCGCGGCCGGCCGCGCCGATCTCTACATGGGCGCGGGAGCGGCCGCCGAGCTGCTCGCGGGCGGCCAGTACGCGACGGGCAAGATGTACTACTTCTTCCTGAAGCCCGAGTTCGTGTCGCGCTATCCGCTGCCTGAGGCCATGAAGAAGGCGCCTCCCGCGCCGAAGCCGATCGGCCGCTGAGCGGCGATGCTCAACGCAAGTCCCCCCGCGGGCGACGCATCACTTCGGTGCGTCGCCCGCGTTGTTCGTGGCGGCGTCCGCGTCTGCGTCCGACGCGTCCGGCCGCCGCGTGCGCCAGCCGAGTCCACGCTCGCGGAGGGCGGGGTCGGCCGGTTTCCAGTCGCGCTCGCGGCGGTCCTCGGGCCACGCCTCGCTCGCGTAGGTTCCGTCGGCGAACGCGGTCATGCGCGCGAAGCCCGCCGGGAAGGCGCGCTCTCTCGTGAACGGGCGCGTGGCCGTTGCGCTGCATTGGTCGACGAAACGCGATTCATCGAGCCTGCACCAGCCTTCGCCGGCGGCGCTGCCGACGATGAGCGCCGCGACCAGAATCACCGAGAGCCGCCTCACCGGCCGCAGCGAGAGCGCCCATGCCGCGAGAGGCGCGGTCTCGCGCCCGCACTCGCTGCACACGGCGCGGCCCGCGTGCGGATAGCCGCAATGCGGGCACTGGCCGCGCGCGGCGCGGCGGTCGGCGGGGAGGTGGACCCAGAAGATCTCGGCGAAGTCCGCGAACGGCACGAACCACCACAGGAAGATCGACGCGAGAAAGGTCGAGACCACCGCGAGCGCGATGGTTCCCGCGCCGGCCCCGAAGCCGCCGATCAGCGCGCGCGCCATGCAGTAGCTGAAGAAGAGGAACACCGTCGCGAGCGCGAACAGCACCGCGAACGCGAGCGCATTCGCGCCCTCCGGGGCGCGCAGGTCTTCCGCGACCGCGGAGCGCTGGGCCTTGGGCTGTTCCATGGAACCCACGATAGCGCCCTGCCGGCCGTCCGCAGCCTGAAACCCGGCGGGCCGCGTTTCCTACACTGCGCGCCATGGTTGCGGATGCGTCATCACCCTCGGTCGCCGCTCAAGACCCACCGGCAGGCCTCGCGATCGACCTCGTCGACGTCACCAAGATGTACGCCGGCCGCGTGCATGCGCTGCAGGGCGTCTCGATGCAGGTGCGGCAGGGCGAGATCTTCGGACTGCTCGGCCCGAACGGCGCCGGCAAGTCGACGCTCGTCAAGATCATGACCACGATCGTGCGCCCGACGACCGCGAAAGGCGCGATCCTCGGGGCGCCCATCGGGCACCGGCCGACGCTTGCGCGCGTCGGCTACCTGCCCGAGCACCATCGCTTTCCGCAGTATCTCACCGGCCGCCAGTGCGTCGAGTTCTTCGGCGCCATGTGCCTGATGCGCCGCGCCGACCGCAAGCGCCGCGCGGCCGAGATGATGGACGTCGTCGGCATGTCGGCGTGGGCCGACCGCCGCGTCGGCACCTACTCGAAGGGCATGCAGCAGCGCACGGGGCTCGCGGCCGCGCTCGTCAACGACCCGCGGCTCGTCATCCTCGACGAGCCGACCGACGGCGTCGATCCGGTCGGCCGCCGCGAGATCCGCGACATGCTGATTCGCCTGCGCGACGAAGGCCGCACGGTCTTCCTCAACAGCCATCTCCTCGGCGAGGTCGAGCTGGTGTGCGACCGCGTGGCGATCATGCTGAAGGGCAAGGTCGAGCGGCAGGGCTCGATGCACGAGCTCACGCACGACAGCAGGCGCTGGCGCATCACGGTCGAGGGCGCGATGCCGGCGTGGATCGCCGAGTTCGGCGCAGCGGGCTCGGATCGCGGCCGCTCGTCGGTCGAGTTCAAGTCGGACGACCTCGCGCGCGTGCAGGGGTGCATCGACCGCCTGCGCGCAGACGGGTGCGTGATCGTCGGCATCACCGAGACGCGCGAGAGCCTCGAGGACCTCTTCATGCGGCTCGTGCGCGACGTCGACGGCCGCGTGGCCGCGGTCGGCGCGGGCAACGTCAACACCGCGATGCGAGGTGGGCAATGAGAGGCGTGGACGGAAAGGCGTTGCCGCGGCTTTCGGCCGCCGACTACTGGGTGCAGACCTGGGGCGTGCTGGTGGCCGCGTACCGCGAGCTCAACGCGCGCAAGCTCTTCTGGGTGGCGCTCGCCCTCAACGGGCTCGTGATCGCGGCGATGGCGGCGGTCGGCATCGACGAGAAGGGCGTGTCGGTGCTCGGGTTCGATCTCTCGATCCCGCGCGTCAACGCGACGACCTATCCCGACGGCAGGCTCTACAAGTTCATCTTCGTCGGGCTCGGCGTGGGCATCTGGCTCGCGTGGCTCTCGACGATCCTCGCGCTTCTCTCGACGGCGTCGATGTTCCCCGACCTCGCGTCCGGTGGCGTCGACACGATGCTCTCGAAGCCGATCGGCCGCACGCGCCTCTTCCTCACCAAGTTCGCAAGCGGACTGCTGTTCACCGCGCTCCAGGTCGCGGTCTTCTCGCTGCTTGCGTTCGTGGTGATCGGCGTGCGCGGCGGATCGTGGGAGTGGGGGATCTTCGTGGTCGTGCCGCTGATGGTGCTGTTCTTCAGCTATCTGTTCTGCGTGCAGGCGGTGGTCGGCATGGTCACGCGCTCGCCGATCGCATCGGTGATCGTCACGCTTCTCTTCTGGATCTTCATCTTCCTCGTCGACGCGGGCGAGCGGTTCACCATGGCGGGCGTCACGTTCGACCGGCTCGAGGTCGCCGCGATCGAGGCGCGCATGGAGAAGGTCGAGAACGAGGAGCGGAAGAGCGGGTTCGCCGAACGCCGCGACAAGACGCGCGACACGCTCGCGAACTGGGAGCTCGCGCACGGGATCTTCTTCACGGTCAAGACGCTGCTGCCGAAGACGGGTGAGACAGCCGGGCTGACGACGCGGGCGCTCGCGCTGACCACCGACATCCCCGTCGAGGAGGAAGGCGAGGTCGATGAGCAGGAGCGTCGTCGCCGCGGACTGTTCCGCTCGGAGTTCGTGAGCGGCCGCAAGTTCGAGGCCGCGATCAACAAGGAGTACGAGACGCGCACGGTGTGGTGGGTCGTCGGCACGAGCGCGGGGTTCGTGGGGGCGCTGCTTGCGTTCGGGGCGTGGTACTTCCGGAGGCGGGACTTCTGAGGGAGAGCACTGGCATGTCGCCGTCGGAGTCGGTCTTCTTCTACACCTTTCACAAGTGCGCGAGCAGCCTGTTCGCGCGATTCGTGCTTCCGAATGTCCGAGGACTTCGTCACGAGAACCATGCGGCGAGGATCTTCCGCGGCGAACTGACCGACCCGGGCGAGATTTGATTCGAGCAGCACGGATTCGTGTACGGGCCAATCCGGCTCTCGACGCACTCCGGCGGCCGGGAGCGGCAGCTCCTCACCGACGGGTGCTCCACCGAGGCGTTCGTACGCACCCGCCGGTGCGTGCTGCTGGTGCGGGATCCACGGGACATCCTGGTGTCGGCATACCACTCGTTCGGCTTCACGCATCCATGGAGTCCGGATCCCGGCATCCGTGCGCAGCAGGAGCAAAGGCGCGCCGTGATCTCCGCGCAGTCGGTCGACGAGTACGCGCTTGAGTCCGCGCCGGAACTGGCCGGACGGTACCTTCAAGCGCAGCGGCTCATTCGCGCGGGCGGGCGCTTTACGACGCTTCGCTACGAGGACATGGTCGACTCGTGGAGCACCTTCGAGCGCGGACTGCGCGAGCAGCTCGACTTCGCGCCCGAGGTGCTCGCGGAGATCCACGCGCGCTCGAGGCCGAGGGAGGGTGAGGACGCCGCCGCCCACAAGCGTTCCGGAAAGGTCGGCTCGCATCGCGCGAAGCTCGCCCCCGCGACCGTGGCGGCGATCGACGACATCATGCATGCCGCACTCGACGCGTTTGGATACGCCCGCGGCGATTGCGACGAGGATCTGTCAGACAGAGCCTAATGCCTGGCCCGTTGCGCCGAGACAGGAACGTCCTTGCCGACCACGCTCGACCTTGTTCGCCATCCCCCGATCTTCGTGTTTCAGATGGGGAAGGTCGGTTCGTCCTCCCTCCTGGCGACGCTCTCCCGCGACGTCGGCGGCTCGATCGAGCATGCGCATCGGTTTGTCAAGTTCAGCGCGGAAGGGGCGGAAGCGCTCGCACGGTGTCGTCGGTGGCGCCTCCCGTACTTCGTCATTTGTCCGGTCCGCGATCCCTTGTCGCGCAACGTCTCCACGTTCTTTGAAAACTTCGAGCGCATCGTGGGAGAACCGTTCAGTGCGCGCCCGCGCACGCGCGACGAGCTTCGCACGCTGCTCCTCGAGCGCTTCAATCACTGCGGCGCGCTGGACTGGTTCGACGGGGAGTTCCGTCCGCTCTTCGGCCTCGATGCGCTTGCGCAGCCATTCGACAAGGTACGCCGATGGCAAACCTACCGCGTTCGATCAGCCCGCATCCTCATCTACCGAACCGATCTCAACCGCGATCTGCAAAGAGACATCGTCGGTACGTTCCTCGGTCGTCCGCTCGGCGAGTGGATCCGACGGAACGAGGCAGGGGACAAGGACTATGGTGATGCCTACGCCGACCTCTGCGCGAACGCGCGTCTTCCACCCGTCCTGATCCAGACGCTGCATCGTTCGAGATTCGCAAGGGCGTTCTGGACCGAGCAGGAACTTGCGGAGATTGCCGCACGGTGGGCGTGAACAGGCCGCGACCGCTCGAGCCCCGGGGAAAGATGGTGCCCGGCACGTGCCGGGCACCGTTTCCGGGCAGCGCTCAAGACCGTCCGAGTTCCGCGCCGCGGTCGCGCGCTGCGCGCATCGTCTCGAGCATGAGTTTGTCGATGCCGCCGGCACGCGGAGCTGCGTCCTCGAGGCGCGCAAGACCGGCGGACGTCGTGCCGCCCTTGCTCGTCACCCGCGCCCGCAGGACCTGCGGCTCCTCGTCCGTCTTCTCAAGGAGCGCCGCCGCGCCGATGAGCGTCTCGCGCGCGAGCACGGCCGCCTTCTCCTCG
Source organism: Phycisphaerales bacterium (assembly GCA_044356505.1). Classification (GTDB taxonomy): domain Bacteria; phylum Planctomycetota; class Phycisphaerae; order Phycisphaerales; family SM1A02; genus QWPT01. The sequence goes on along the minus strand of JBIKWD010000156.1, from coordinate 2,205 downwards.
GGGAGACCGAGCGACTCCGCCGCAGCGGTCCAGGCCTCGAGGAAGCGGAACACGAACGCCGGGCCGGACCCGCTCACGGCGGTCACGGCGTCGAACAGCGACTCAGGCACGCGCACGGTCTTTCCGACCGACGCGAACAGCTGCTCGACGCGCGCGAAGTCGTCCTCGACCACATCCGCGTCCGAAGCGACCGCCGTGATCGCGCGCCCGATCGCGGCAGGGGTGTTCGGCATCGCCCGCACCACCCGGGCGGCGCCGCCGAGCCCATCGCGGATCGCGTTGCTGCGGACACCCGCCATCACCGAGATCACGAGCGGTCCGTCGCGGGCGATCGCGCCGAGGCTCTTCGCAGCCTCCGCGAAGCTCTGCGGCTTGACCGCGAGCAGCACGACCTCCGACTCGCGGATGTTCGCGTGGTCGACCATCCGCAGGCCGTGTTCGCGCGCCCGCGCGAGCTGCACCGGCTCGGGGTCGATCGCACCTATCTCGCTCGGCGCCGCGATGCCCGACTCGATCGCGCCGCGGGCGATCGCCTGACCAAGGTTTCCGAAGCCGACGACGACGAGGCGCGGGTGCATCCGCGCAAGGTAATGAGCGGCGGCGCGCAGCGGGCGGCTGATATCCCGCGGCGTCCGGCCTTGCCCTGCCGCGGGGCGCGGCGTGCGTCCGGCCTGCCGATTGCGATACACTCTCCCCCCATGCCACGGCCCGGCTACAGCCCGCTCTACCAGCTCGACTTCGAGAACCCCGTCCTCGACATCGAGCGTCAGATCGACGCGATCGAGGAGCGTCCCGACGCGGATCGCTACGCGGACGAGCTCGCGAAGCTCAACGAGACGCGCGAGAGCCTGCTCCGCAAGATCTACCAGAACCTCTCGCCCTGGCAGACCGTCCGCATCGCGCGCCACCCGCTGCGGCCGCAGACCGTCGACTACATGTCGATGATCTGCCGCGACTTCTGCGAACTGCACGGCGACCGCACCTTCGGCGACGACCCGGCGATCCTCACCGGTTTCGCCCGAATCGGCTCCGTGAAGTGCATGTTCGTCGGACACAACAAGGGGAAGACCGTCTCCGAGAAGGTCGCGGCCCACTTCGGCTGCGCCCACCCGGAGGGATACCGCAAGGCGATGCTCAAGATGAAGCTCGCCGAGAAGCTCGGCCTTCCCATCGTGACCCTCGTCGACACTCCGGGCGCCTACCCGGGCATCGGCAGCGAGCAGCGCGGGCAGGCGCAGGCGATCGCCGTCAACCTGATGGAGATGAGCCGCCTCCGCACCCCGATCGTCTCGGTCGTGATCGGCGAAGGCGGCTCCGGCGGCGCGCTCGGCATCGCCGTGGCCGACCGCGTCGGAATGCTCGAGCACGCGTGGTATTCGGTGATTTCGCCCGAAGGCTGCGCCGCGATCCTCTGGAAGGAAGCGAACGAGCAGACCAACAACCGCGCCGCCGAGTGCCTCGCGCTCACGGCCCGCCGCAACCTCGAGAACGGTCTTGTCGACGACGTCATTCCCGAGCCGCTCGGCGGCGCCCACCGCGACCCGCGCAAGGCGGCGGACAACCTCCAGACCTGGATCGTCGACCGCCTCCGCGATCTCGCCCGGGTGAACCCCGAGACCCTTGTGCGACAGCGGCTCGACAAGTTCCGCCGCATGGGCGCTTTCCGCGACGAGCTCGCGGGCGCGAGCGCCTGAGCGCGGTTTCTGCGGGATTCCTAGGGGTTTTCGCCATCCGCGGAACAGTTCCTTTGACGCTTTCCGGTGGTCTTGCTACGCTCCCGCACCCCGCGGGCGAGGCGCTGCCGCGTTTCACGCACCCGCGGTGAGAGGCGGAACTCTTTGGCGAGCAAGAAAGACAACTCCAAGGGGGCCGGGAAGTCGGCCTCGAAGTCGGCCTCGAAGTCGGCCTCGAAGTCGGCCTCGAAGTCGGCCTCGAAGGCGACATCGAAGCCGACACCGAAGCCGACACCGAAGCCGGAATCGAAGCCCGCCCCGAAGCCCGCCCCGAAGCAGGCTCCCAAGCCCGCGGTGAAGCCTGTGGCCAAGCCCGCAGCCAAACCCTCCGCCAAGCCGGTGGCGAATCCTGCCGCAAAGAACAACTCGATTCCTCCTGCAAAGCCGAACTCGAAGTCTGCGTCCGCCGCGAAGCCCGCGCCAAAGCTTGAAGCGAAGCCGGTGGCGAACGCGTCGCCCAAGTCGAACTCCA
>JBIKWD010000012.1:0-29071 GCA_044356505.1 Phycisphaerales bacterium | reverse complement strand
TTCGCTGTGTCTGTCGAACGTGAAACAGGGACCGTCAGCACGGTCCCCATGCGTTGAGGAGCGCAGCGAGGTCGGCTGCGTTGGTGGCGCCGTCGCCGTTGAGGTCGCCTCCGGCGCCGCCCCACGCGTTGAGCATGGCCGCGAGGTCGACGGCGTTCACGGTTCCGTCGTTGTTGAGGTCGCCGATGCAGGCGGCGGGGCAGTTGTCGGGAATGCCGTCGCCGTTCACGTCAGGCGCGCCCGCGAAGATCTCCACGAGGTTGTCGACTCCATCGCCGTCGCAGTCGCCGGGCGCGTCGTTGCCGTCGCGGACGAACGCAGCCACGAAGGCTGTCGCGTCGACGGTGTCGATCGCGCCGTTCTGATCGACGTCGCCGATCGCGCAGGCGTCGTCGGGAGTGACCCCCGAAGACGTCTTGCACGCGACGAGCGTCGCGAAGTCGAGGAGATCGACGAAGCTGTCGCCGTCGAAGTCGAACTCGTTGCGGCCGAGCGAATCGAGGAACGCGATCAGCTTCGACCTGTCCGAAGCGCTCAGCGCTTCGAAGGCCGCGGCGGAGGCCGCGCCTTCACCGAACGGACCGTGGGCGAGGATCGCTACCGAGACGCGCTCGGCGAACGTGCCGCCCGAGGCCGAGCCGTCGTGGAGCATCGGGTCGCGGGTGCGCAAGTTCCAAAGGGTCGGGGTGCGCATCTCCTGCTCGTTGGCGTCGCCTTCCTGCACGCCGTCGCCGAGGGTTCCCATGTCATGGACGAGGAAGTCGGAGTAGGGGCGGATCGTCTGGTTGCGGATCGCTGCCTCGAGGCCCTTCACGTTCGCGGTGGTCCACTCGGCGACGTGGCACTTGTTGCAGCCGATCGCGTTGAAGACGACCTCGCCGCTCATGCCCGACTTCGGGGTCTGCGGCGGCTGCGCGAGATAGCGCTGGAAGTGCGTCACCCGCTCGATGAAGGTGAAGCCCGAGTCGTCGGCGTGATCCTCGGGATCGGCGAGGGTGTCGCACGCGGCCAGCAGCGCCGCGTCGCCGTTCGGCGCGCTCTCGGTCGGGATGAGCGCGTTGGTGATGCCGAGTTCGTTGCGGGTCGCGTCCGCGGAGAAGCTGAGGACCGTCGCGACCTGCGCCTTCCAGCCGAAGCGTCCTGCGCGCAGCGGGCTCTTCGGGCTCGACTCAAGCGGAAGCACCCAGTGGACGCGGCCCGAGATTCCGTCGCCGTCGGCGTCGTCCGGGTCGGCGTTGGCTGCGATCGCGCCGTCGGGGATCGCCTCGATCAGGCCGAAGGCCATCGAAGAGTTCGTGACGCGGGTCGCGATGATCGTGGCTTCCGCGGGAATCGTCTCGCGGCAGCCGACGTCGATCGAGAGGCTCTGGAGGAGCGAGCCGCCGAGTTCCTCGAGCGGCACGAACTCGCCCTTGTCGTCGGCGCCGAAGCGGGTGACCGAGATCGAGCCCCAGCCGCCGATCGGGTTCGAGTGGCAGGACTGGCAGTTCGACTTGTTCATGATCGGGCCGAGGCCCGTCGCGGCGCCGAACGGCGTCTGGTAGTCGATGCGCCCCTGGTTGAAGAGCTGGAGCTGGGTCGAGGTGAGTCCGGAGAGCGGGCCTCCGGCCTTGGGCTGGAGTTCGGGACCACCGGCGAACGAGGTGGACGCGACGCCGGCGACGGCGATCGCGACCAACGGGAGACGGCTCTTGTGCATGCTGGTTCCTTCGTTCAGACTCTGGCTGTCCGCCGATGCGGCCCCGACCTGCCTAGAAGGTGAGAGTTCGGGTGAACGCTCACATGGTTCCGTGCGGGTGCCGACGCTCTCTCAACATCGATCGAAACTGCTCTCGGCCGATGTCTCCGGCGGCCTCTCGAGGCAGCCTTCGCGTCGAGCGGAACTTCCACCCGCAATCGCTAAGTTATCCACCGAACCATGAAATGGAAGAGGGGAGTTCGAGATCACGCACGAAATACATGATTTCAGCGTCCGCGCAACGGTCTCGGACGCGACGCGGTCCGAAGATCGAGGAAACGGACCTTGTTCGCCCCGCCGTGGCGCCCGATGCGGGACTTATAGTGCCGAAAATGCCTCGATCCGACCCTCCATCCGAACGCCGCAGAGGGCGAGAGACCTTCTGGTTGACCGCCGCCGCCGCGCTGTTCGCAGCGCGAGCGTCCCTCGCGACGCCCCCGGCGGGCGGGGCTCCCACGGGGCCGAGCCCGACCCCTCCCACCGAGCTTCCGGCGACGGCGTCGTTCCCTGACGACCCGAGGCTCGACGCAGCGCTCAAGATGATGGCGCGCGGGCGCTTCGACATCGCAGCGCTCTCTGCGCGCACCGTCCTTGCCGAGCGGGCGGACCTCGACCGGGCGGCCGCGATCCTCGGAATCGCGCTTCAGAAGCAGAAGAAGTACGCGGAGGCTCGACCGTTTCTCGAGCGGGCGCGGGACTCGGCGCAGCCGTTTCCCGAGCGACCCCACGCCGCGCACTTCCTCGGGTGGTGCTGCTACCACCTCGGCGACCTCGAGGCGGCGCGCAAGGCGTTCGAGAAGCATGCGAAGGACGTTCCCGACGAACCCGACACGCTGTTTGGCCTCGGGCTCGTCGCGATCGGCGAGGACCGCATCGAGGACGCCGAGAAGGCGCTCACGAAGTCGCTCGAGGGGTTCTCCGCGGGGCCGAAGCCCGATGCCGTCGGCCAGGCGCGTGTGCTGACGCGCCTCTCCGATGTCGCGATGCGTCGCGGCGAGGTCGAGAAGGCGGAAGAGCTGCTCGAGCGCGCGGTGAAGGCGAGCGCCGTCCAGCACGAGACCTGGTCGAAGCTCGCGCGCGTGCGCGACCGGCTTGGGAAGACAAACGAGGCGGACGCGGCGCGCGCCAACGCCGCGCGAATCCTCGAGGCGCTCGGACGCAAGTCGCCGGAGGGCGCGCCCGATGCCGCGCCCGACGCGAAGCCCGACGCGAAGCCCGACGCGAAGCCCGACGCGAAACCCGACGCGAAACCCGACGCATCGCCGGCCGTGCCGCCCGTAACCGAGGGCGCGAAGCCGTGATCGCGCCCGTGATCGCCGTCGCCGTCGCGCTTGCCGCCGCGTATTCGCGGGTGGCCGACGAGGAAGGCGCGATCCGCTTCACGGACGTGACGGCGTCGAGCGGTCTCTCGATCGTCACGACGAGCGGCGCGACGCCGCCGACCACCGTGCTCGAGGTGAAGGGCGGAGGGCTTGGCCTCATCGACTTCGACTCGGACGGCGACCTTGACCTCTTCGTGCCGAACGGCGCGACGCTCGCCGCCCCCGAGGCGGGGCCTGGCGCGCGGCTCTTCCGGAACGACGGCGGACTGCGATTCACCGACGTCACCGAGGCAAGCGGCATCCGCCATCGGCGCTGGAGCTTCGGCGTCGCGGTCGGCGACGTCGACGCCGACGGCCACGACGACATCTTCGTCGCCTGCTACGGCCCCGACGTCTTGCTGCGCAACAAGGGCGACGGAACCTTCGAGGACATCAGCGAGCGGGCGGGAATCCGCGACCCGCGGTGGGGAACGAGCGCGGCGTTCGCAGACCTCGACTTGGACGGCGACCTCGATCTCTACGTCTGCAACTATCTCGGCTTCGACCCCGCGAAGCCCTTGCCGCCCGCGAGCTTCAAGGGAATGCGCGTGATCGCGGGCCCGAACGGCTATCCCGCCGCCGCCGACGCGATCTACGAGAACCGCGGCGACGGCACCTTCGTCGACCGGAGCGCCGACAGCGGCATCCTCGCCGTGAAGCCCGGTTTCGGGCTCAACCTCGCGATCCTCGACTTCACCGGCGACGGCAAGCCCGACATCTTCGTGGGCAACGACTCGCAGGCGAACAACCTCTTCACGCCCATCGAGCCGTGGAAGTACCGCGACGACGGACTGCGGTCGGGCATCGCCGTGAACTCGGCGGGGATCGAGCAGGCGACGATGGGCGTGGCCGTGGCCGACGTCGACGCGAACGGGCGGCCCGATGTCTTCACGACGAACTTCTCGAGCGACACCAACACCCTGCACCTCAACCTCGACGGCCGCAACTTCGACGACCGCACCAACCAGTTCGGCCTCGGTGCGCCGAGCCGCACGCTCGTCGGCTGGGGCGCAGGCTTCTACGACTTCGACCACGACGGCGACGAGGACATGCTCTCGGTGAACGGACACGTCTATCCGCAGGCGACGCGCGCGTCGATGGACTCGGAGTACGCGCAGCCGCCGCTCCTGATGGAGCGCCGCGGACAGCGCTTCGCGGCGGTTTCGCAGGCGGGCGCGTGGAAGATGGAGCCGCACGTCGGCCGCACGGTCGTCTTCGCGGATCTCGACCGCGACGGCGACGTCGATGTGGTGATCGCGGGCCTCAACGAGCCGCTGCGCGTGCTGCGCAACGACCACGACGGCGCTGACGACTGGCTGATCGTCGAGGTGCGCGACACACGCGCGGGTGTCGGCAACCGCCACGCGGTCGGCGCCATGATCGAGGTCACGGCGCAGGGCGCCACGCAGCGCCGATGGATGGCGGGGGGCGGGCCGTTCCAATCGAACAACGCGCCCGAGGCGCACTTCGGGCTGCCGAAGGGATCCGCGCCGGTCAAGGTCGACGTTCGCTTTCCCGATGGCACGACGACGACCCAGTCGGTCGATTCGCTCGGGCGCAGGCTGGTGGTCGATCGGGCGAGCGCCGCTACATCTCGACCGCGATGATCGTGAAGCGCTTGACGCCGCGCGGAAGGTCGACGCGGATCGTCTCGCCGACGCGGGACTTCATCAGCGAGACGCCCATCGGGCTCGTGGTCGTGACCTCGATGTAGTCGAGGTCGAAGCGGCCGGTCGACTGCCCGACGAGGCGATAGAGGTCCTCGTCGCCGAGGTCTTCGTCGCGAAGGCGCACGATCGCGCCCACGAACACCATGTCCTGCGGAAGCGCGCTCGAGTCGGCGACCTGGGCGCGGTTGAGCCGCTCCTCGATCTCCTTGATCTTGGCGTCGTTCATCGCCTTGTCCTCGCGCGAGGCGTGGTACTCGGCGTTCTCGCGGAGATCGCCGAGCGCACGCGCGTCGGCGATGCGCTGGATGAGCTGCTTGTCCATGGCCCGAAGCTCAGAGAGCTTCTCGACGAGCATGGTCTTCTCTTCAGCGGTGATGAAGTCCATTGAGACGGTCCTCGGGAAAACAGGCAACGCGGGAGGAAGCTCCCGCGTTCGGCGTCAGGATAGCGGATCGGCGCCCATGGGGCGGCGCGGGTTTTTCCGAGCGAAGCCGCGCAGCAGGACGGCCGAAAGCCAGAGCGCCGCCCCGACGCCGCCGCCGATGCGAAGGAGCCGCCACTCCGAGGCGGTCGGGTCGAGCGGGACGGCTTCCGCGCAGCGGGCCAGAAGCGCGGGTGCGCTGACCGGAACGATGTACTCGAGCGCCCCGCGCCACGAGGACGCGGCCGCCTGGCCGGAGGCGCCGAAGTCGGGCGAGGACGTCGGCGCGATGAACTCTCCGACGATGCCGACCGCAAGCGGCAGCGCGGCGAGCGCGACGCAGGCGGCCATGGCGCGGGTGCGGGTGCGCCTGCTTGGTGAACCCGCCGTCAGCGCGAGCACGGCGCCCGACAGCGCGATCGACACGCCGAGCGCGCCGACGATCATCCATGTGCGCGGAAGCGTCCAGCTGCTGACGAGCCGGAGCGGCCACACCACGACCTGAAGGAGGATGGCGAGGGCGACCGCATCGAGGGCCGACTGCAGGAGCGGTGCGGCCGAAGGCCGCGCGGACAGCCGCAGAAGCGGCCAGCCGACGGCGATGCCGACACCGACCGACGCGAAGAGGATCTCGAGGGTTGGGCCGTAGCTTGCCGTCTGGGGCTGGACCGGCGGGCGAAAGCCGAAGAGGAGGATCCACGAGGTGAAGACCCAGAGAGCCGCGAGCATCACGAGACCACGCGGCACGAACAGAGGGCGTGGCGCAGCGGCGTCTTCGGCGGTGCGGTCTCGGTCGTGGGCTGCGCCTTCGTCCGGAGTTTGCCCCGCCGCGGGAGGGACTTCCATTTCGTCTCTCCTCACTGCGTCGAGACGCTTCCCGCGGGAGCGTCGGCGCGCACCGTCACAAGGTCACCGCGAAGGTCGATGGTGCGCCCGCCGCCGCTGTCGATGCGCCGCTCGGTCGCGTAGAGATAGTCGAGCGTCCGCAGCTTGGCGTCGGGAGTGACCTCGGCGACCGAGCGGTCGGTCGGCGCGCGTCCCCACATGAGCCGCCCGTTGTGGCGGGTGATGAGGGAGAGCGTCCGCTCGGACTGGTACTGCGAGAGGTCGATCGCCGCGACCTCCGCAAACCACGGCTTGGGCTGGAGAAGCCGAGCGAGCTCGATTCCGGCGGCGACGTCCGCGCCCGGCCAGACCGATCCGAAGTCGCCGCGGTTCGGCGCCGACGTGCCGACGATCGCGACGTAGTGCGGGGTCGCAGGGCGGTGTCCGGCGGTCCACTGCATGGGAAGCAGGCGGGCTTCGTCGTCGACGAGATAGTCGAACTCGCCGTGTCGGACCACGGCGAAGGGCCGCACGAACGTCGCCTCGACGAGAAAGCCGCCGTCGTCGGCGAGGCGCACCTGCTCGATCGAGTGGAACCAGCCGGTGGTGAGGAGCGCCGCGCGCGCCTTCGCGAGCCGGTTCGGGTCGAGCACCGAACCGTCGCCGACGGCCATCGCGACGCGCTCGGAGACTTCGGCGCGTCGCTTGCCGTCGAACCACGCGGGTGCGGCGACGTAGTCGACGGTCGCAGTGCCGCCGACCGCCATCACGCGCGCGTCGAGACGCTCGCGCAGCTTCGGCACGCCCCAGAAGAGGAGCGCGGAGAGCAGGGCGCCGACCGCGATGGCGGCGATCATGGAAGCGCGCGCGCCGCCGGAGAGCAGGCTGCTGCGCAGCGCGTCGAAGCGGTCGGCGAGGGAGGACTGGTTCTTTCGTGTGTTGCGGGCCATCCGTGGCCTTCCTTGAAGCAAGCGGGGCGAGTGTGATGTCGGTCAGACCGAGGGAATCGTGATGGCGATCGTCGGATTCGGGTCGTCGTCGCGCTGCATCGCGGCGCGGACGATCCTGGTGCAGAGGGCGGGCATCTCGACGCCGATGTGCCGTGCCGCCATCGGGACAAGCGAGTGCGTCGTCATTCCCGGCGCCGTGTTGATCTCGAGGAACCACGCGCCTTCGGCGTCGACGATGAAGTCGGCGCGCGCGATGTCGCGGAGTCCGAGCGCGGAGAAGATGCCGCGCGTCGCGTTGCGCATCTCCTCGGCGACGTCGGCCGGAAGCTCCGGGTCGACGACGTAGCGGGTGTCGTCGCGGAAGTACTTCGCCTCGTAGTCGTAGAACGACGTGGCGGGAACGATCTCGATGATCGGAAGCACCTCGCCGTTGACGATGCCGACGGTCATCTCGCGGCCTTCGACGTACTGCTCGGCCATGAGCATCTCGCGCTTCGGCTCGAGCTCGTTGCGGGCGCGCAGCACCTCCTGCAGCGTGCGGCAGATGCGGAGGTCGACGCTCGAGCCGTCGTTCGAGGGCTTGAGGACGAGGGGCGCCTCGAGATCGATCGCCTCGCGGCGGCGGACCTCGCGTGAGCGCGGCGTGCGGATCTCGAGCCGCATCGCGTGCATCTTGGTCGCGAGCTTGTTCATCGCGATCGCCGCGGCGCGGGGCTTCGGACCGATGTAGGGGACGCCTTCGCTCGCATGGAGTTCCTCGAGGATCTCCTGAAGCGGTCCGCCCTCGCCCCACGGGCCGTGCACGATCGGAAACACGACGTTTGGGCTGTGCGCGAGGATTTCGTCGCGGGTGATCCGGTCGATGGTCAGCGGCATCGCGTCGAACGCGCCGCCCTCGTTCAGCGCGCGGGCCACTTCCGTGCCCGACATGATGCTGACCTCGCGCTCTGCGTCGGGTCCGCCCATCAGGACGAGGACGCGCGGCTTGGCGTGGCCGTGGCGGGCGCTGCGGTGGGGAACGGCGGGATGGATCGATTCGGTCATGGGAAGCCTCCTCCGACTCCGCGCGGATCCTGCGCGGCCAGGCCCCCGCGGCGCCAGTGGACGACTTCGGTCGCCAGCCGCACGCCGAACCTCTTTTCCACCGCAACCTGCACCTGCTCCACGAGCCGGCGCATGTCGTCCGTCCGCGCGCCGCCCGTGCCCGCGGGCCGGTCGAAGGCGAGGAAGTTCCCGTGGGTCTCGCTCACGAGCGCGCTGCCGACGCGCAGGCCCTTGAGGCCCGCGAGGTCGATGAGCCTGCCCGCGCTCTCGCGGGTGCCGTCGGCAAGGAGCGGATTGCGGAACATGCATCCCGCGCTCGCCGCGCCCATCGGCTGCGTCGACTTCTTGTACTTGAAGATCTCCATCACCCGCTCGCGGCACTTCACGGGATCGTCCTCCGAGACGCGGAGCGCCGCCCACACGACCGTGCCTGCGGGGATGTTCGTCTCGCGGTAGCCGAAGCGCAGCTCGTCGCTGGTGTAGACGCGCAGCTCGCCCGCCTCGTCGAGCAGCGCCACCGCGTCGACGACGTCGCCGATCGCGCCGAACTTGCCGCCGGCGTTCATGCGGATCGCGCCGCCGAGCGTGGCGGGAATGCCCGACATCTGCTCGATGCCGCGCAGGCCCATCTTCGCGCAGCGGTGGATGAGCGGCTCGAGCTGGGCGCCGCCCCACACCCGCATGCGTTCGACCTGCCCGTCCGCGTTGAACTCGACCGCCTTGAAGACCGGCGTCGAGAGCGACACGACCACGCCGTCCACGCCCTCGTCGTCGACGAGGAGGTTCGCGCCCGAGCCGAGCACGCGCAGGGGAATCCCGTCGCGCCGGCAGCGCTGCGCGAGCGTCGCGAGCGCGTCGAGCGTGAGCGGCCTCACGAGGATGTCGGCTGCGCCGCCGACGCCGTACCACGTCCTTCCGCCGAGCGGAGCATCGAGTTCAACCTCGACATCGAGGTCGGCGTAGAGGCTCGACGGGCTCGCCACGGTCATGCCACCGCCTCTTCGTGGCCGGCGCGCGCATAGGTCGTCTGGGCGCCGCCGCGCGCGAGCAGCGAGTCCGCGACCTCGTTGACCGGGCCTGCGCCCATCGTCACGATCAGGTCGCCGTCGCGGGCGTTGGCCTCGAGATGCTCGACGATGAGGTCGAAGGTCGGGATGTGCATCGCCGAGGTGCCCTTCGCCATGAGGCGGTCGACGAGGTCCTGCGCGGAGACGCGCGTCTTGTCGACCTCGCTGTCGCGGACGAAGTAGATCTGCGGCACGAGCACTTCGTCGGCCTCGCGGAAACTCGTCGCGAACTGCTCGAGCAGGAAGCGCGTGCGGCTGTGCTGGTGCGGCTGGAACACGCAGATGAGCCGGCGCGGGCGATGGGCGGCGCGCAGCGCCCGCAGCGTCTTCTCGCACTCTGTCGGATGGTGTCCGTAGTCGTCGTAGACATCGACGTGCCGCGCTCCCGCGAGGACGCGTTCGCCGAGCTTCTGGCTGCGGCGGTCGAGTCCGCGGAACTCGGCGAGCGCCACGGCGATGTCGTCCCAGTCGGCGCCGAGCCAGTTGTTGATGATGCCGGCCGCGGCGCTGTTGAGCGCGTTGTGGGGGCCGGGCATGCGGTTGGTCCACTGCGCGACCCAGTGGCCACGCCACAGCACGCCGACCCGGTGCACCTGCGCGTCGTAGACGACCTGGTAGTCGGCCTCGGGAGAGAAGCCGAACGTCGCGACCTCGCAGTCGAGCCCTGCGGTCACTTCGCGGCGGTGCGCGCCGTCCTCGGCGATGAGGAGCTTGCCGCCCTGCACCGCCGGCGGAATGATGCGCGCGAAGTCGCGGAAGCTCTCGATGATCTCGTCGAGCGACTTGTAGTAGTCGAGGTGGTCTTCCTCGATGTTGTTGACGAGGCCGATGGTGGGGCGGTGCTGGTGGAACGAGCGGTTGTACTCGCACGCCTCGCAGACGAGGATGCCGGGACGGCCTTCGAGCGCGCCCGTCGGGATCACGCGCGCGCCGGTGCGCGAGCCGCCGCCGATCTGGTCGCAGGTCGCGCCGACGATCACGCTCGGATCGAGACCGCAGCGGATGCCGATCCACGACGTCATCGCGGTGGTGGTGCTCTTGCCGTGCGTTCCGGCGATCGAGACCGCGGTGCTTCCGCGCTGCGCGATGCCGAGCGCCTCGGCGTAGGAGATCCAGTCGATCCCCTTGTCGTTCGCCGCGAGGATCTCGGGATGGTCGCCCTTGATCGCGGCCGACGCGACGACGAGCTGCGTGTCCTGCGGCAGCGATCGCATCGCCGCACCGACGCGCACCGGGATCCCCGCGCGCTCGAGCCTCGTGATGGCCGCGCCATCGGACTGGTCCGATCCCGTGACGATCGCGCCGCGGCGCTCGAGCATCAGCGCGAGGCCGTTCATGCCGGAGCCGCCGACTCCGATGAAGTGGACGCGGCGTCCCGCGAACGTGAACTCGGGCGACTGATGCGGGCTGGCCTGCTTCATGGACGACTCAGGAAGGCCGGTGCGGGCGGCTTCCTGCGCCGCATGCTCCTGAAACAAAGGGATAGAGGTTGGCTGTTGCACGCGCCACGCGCTCCATGCGATGGGGTGGAATGGGGACGGACCAGCCCGGGTCCTCGAAGGTCCCGAGCAACGCCACATTATCGGCGAGAGGCCCGACTCCGCGCCACAATCTTCGAACTTGGCGAATCGTTTTCGGGATGCTTCCGCACCCCCTTCCGCGAGCGTGCCGACGACCGCTTCGCCTCGGAGCAGAACCGACGGCAGAGCTCGTCGCCCGCGCAGTCGCCGCCGCGTGCCTTGCAGGCGCGTCGGCCGTGGAAGATCAGGAGGTGGGAGAGCAGGCACCACTCCTCGCGGGGGAAGAGCGCCATCAGGTCGCGCTCGATTGCCTGCGGCGTCTTGCCGCGCGAGAGCCCGAGCCGCGCCGAGAGCCGGGCCACGTGGGTGTCGACCACCACGCCCTCGTTGATTCCGAAGCAGTTGCCGAGCACCACGTTCGCCGTCTTGCGCGCAACTCCGCGCAGGATCAGGAGTTCCTCCATCGTGCGCGGCACTTCGCCGCCGAAGCGTTCGACAAGAAGGCGGCAGGTCTCGTGGACGGCCTTCGCCTTCGAGCGGAAGAGCCCGATCGAGCGGATGTGGGGCTCGATCTCGGCGGGCGTGGCGCGGGCGTAGTCGGCGGGGGAGGGGAACGCCTTGAAGAGCCCGGGGGTCGCCTTGTTGACCGCGACGTCGGTGCACTGGGCCGACAGGATCGTGGCGATGAGGAGTTCGTGGGGCTTCGTCCAGTCGAGCTCGCAGTGGGCGTCGGGGTAGCGCGACTTGAGCGCGGCGAGAAGGTCGGCGGCGCGTGCCTTCTGCGCGGCCGTCTTCTTCGGAAGGGGTTTGGCGGCGGCGTCAGGCACGGGGGCGAGCTCCTCCCGCCGCGAAGGCCGTGAGTCCGATCAGCCCGAGGAGGGCGAGGACCTCGACGGTCATGACGTTCGAGGCGCGCGCGTGCGCGGCGTCGAGCGCCGGCTTGAGGGCGATCGCCTGCTCGATCGACGCGGGATGCGCGGCGCTGTCGCGGTAGCGACGGTCGACCGCTCGGAAGTCGCTGGTTGCCCACAGGCTTCCGGCAAGGAGCGCGGCCGCCGCGACCGCGAGCGCGGCGATGCGCAGGCGCCGCAGAGGCGACGCGGGGGAGAGCTTCAGTTGCGCGGCCAACGCCGCGACGGCCAGCGCCGCGAGCACGAGCCGCGGCGTCTGCGACAGCATGAACACGCGCTCCGCAAAGAACCCCGCGACGAGCATGCGGCCCTCTTCGGGATATGCCGCGAGGAAAGCCTCGTAGCCGGCGAGCGAGAGGTCCAGCGTGCGCGCGACGGGAAAGATCCCCGCAGCGGCGATGCCGCCGGCCGCCGCACACGCGAGCCAGAGCGAGATGGACAGCAAGAGGACGATGTCTGCCGCGCGCCGCATGCGCGGATCGTAGCTTGGCGCGAGGAGTACACTCGGCGCATGCGCTCCGCCGCGACCGACGACCGCCCGAACCTCGCAGCGACCATCGCGCCGCTCGCCGCCGATCCGTCGCCGCTCGGCGTGCGCGAGGCGATCGCGTGGCTCTCGGAACTCGGGCTCCGCGGTGCGCAGATCTCCGCGACCGACGCCGCCACGCGGCCGCGCGACCTCGGCGCAAGCGCGCGGCGCGACCTGCGCGCGACGCTCGTGCGGCATGAACTCCGCTGCTCCGGGCTCGACTTCTTCATTCCCGCCGCGCACTACACCGATCCGTCCCACGTCTCCCGCGCCTTCGATGCGCTGCTCGGCGCGCTTGGGCTCGCGGCCGACCTCGGCGGCGCACCCGTGACGGCAGCGGTTCCCGCCGACGCGCCGGCCGATCTCGTCGCGGCGGTCGCCTGTGAGGCTGCGCGGCTCGGTGTCGCGGTGCTTCTGCCGACGACGGACGCGGACGGCGGTCTCCGCGAACCGTTCGCAGCGAGCGTCGACTGCGCTGCGGTCCTTGCCGCCGGCGGCCGACCGGAGGATCTGATCACGCGGCTCGGTGCGCGCCTCGGCGGCGTGCGTCTCGTCGACCTCCTCCGTAGCGGCATGCGCGGCCCGCTTCTCGAGCCGGGCGAGTCGCGGCTCGATGTCCTCGGAGTCAGGGTTGCGGTCGAGGTGTCGGGGTTTGCAGGGCTTCCTGTCCTCGACGCGCGCCAGTGGCACGAGCCCCGACGCGGCCTCGTGGAATCGATTGATCGGCTCCGACGGATCGCTCCCTGAAGCCGACGCTCGGATACCATCCGAGCGGCCGCGCGGCGCGTCGGTGTCGCCGCCGGTCAAGGCCAACACCAAGTCGATCCGCGAGGCGATCATGGCGCGCAAGGGTGGTCCTGCCCTCTACGAACTTCTTTCGAGCCCGAAGAACGCCGGGCCGTCGCTCGGCGCGCCGCGTACTCCGGCGGCGACGGGCGCTGCATTCGAAGGCGCGCAGGCGAAGGTCCTGCTGTGGATCGCGGTCGGCGTCGTGGCTGTCGTGATCGCCTACCTCGTGGGTGTCAGCCGTGGCGAGCGCATCGGCCGCGCGGCGGGCGCAGGCGAACGCGACGAGGAGATGCGGCTCCTCGCCGACGGGCGTCCTTCGCTCGACGCGCAGGAGACGCGCGGCGAGAGGGCGGCGACGCCGGAGGCGTCCGCGCGCTCGGTGCAGACGTCCGAAAACCAGGCTCGCACCGACGGCAACGGGATCGCCGGAGGCCAGGCGCTCGAGGATGGGCCGCTTCCTCCGCTCCAGAAGGGTGTCGATCCACGCCAGCCGGGGCTCAACTACTTCGTCCTGGCCACGGTCATGGAGCCGAACGCCGTTGCGATCGCCCAGTTCTGCCGCGAGAAGGGTCTTGACGCGTACGTGATTCCAAGCGACAATCGTCGATTCTCCGAAGTCATCGTGCTGCCTGGCTTTCCAGCCTCGGAACGCAGCGGCGCGGCGGTGAAGGGGCTCCAGGAACGGATCCGAAAGGTCGGCGTCCTCTACAAGAACGCCGCCCGAGGCAATCCCGACTTCGGAGACATGTATCACAAGCTCTACAAGCCTTGAACGCGCATCCCCGCGCGAACGAGGTCGGGAGCGAAGTCAAGTCGGGAACCGCGGCATCGCAGGCACGCGACAATCAGAAGGCGAACACGACATGGGCATCCACTCCAGCCTCAAGACCAAGTCCGGCGCTCTCAACCAGCACCGCAACGTCCTCACCCGCGACGAGCGCGTCGCCAAGCTGACCGCGTCCGAGCGCTTCACGAACGGCAAGTCCTCGCCGCTCGGCCTTCCCAAGGTGCTCAGCATCAAGGTGGCCGCCGGCAAGAAGCCGAAGAAGGAAGCCGCCGCAGCCGGCGCCGCGGAGCCCGCGAAGGACGCCAAGAAGAAGTGATGCAGCCGCGGGTGCCTCGCGCCTGCCTTCATCCGATCTGCCATACTCCCAGCACCCCTCGGATCTCCGGGGGGTGTTGCGTTGCGGCGCGCCGAAAGGCCGCCGGGATTCCCGTTCTGCTCCACCCGGGTCGCGATCATGTCCGCCACAGCCGCCTCGTCCACGCTCGATGTGTCCAAGATCCTCTCGCGCCGCGTGCAGTCGGTCGACGCAAGCGGCATCCGCAAGGTGTTCGACCTCGCGGCGCATCTGAAGGATCCGATCAACCTCTCGATCGGGCAGCCTGACTTTCCCGTGCCCGACGTCCTGAAGCAGGCTGCGATCAAGGCGATCGAGGAGAACCGCAACGGCTACACCCCGACCCAGGGTTGCCCAGAGCTCCTGCGCGCGATCTGGACCCGACTCGGCGGCGAGGTCGGCTGGACGAGCGAGCCGGCGCACGGGCTTTCGGCCATCGTGACGAGCGGCACGAGCGGCGCGCTCGTCCTCGGCATGATGTCGGTGCTTGATCCGGGCGACGAGGCCATCGTGCCCGATCCGTACTTCGTGATGTATCCGCAGCTTGGCGCGCTGACGGGCGGCAAGATGGTGCTCTGCGACACCTATCCCGACTTCCGCATGACGGCGGACAGGATCGAGAAGCTGATCACGCCGCGCACGAAGGCCGTGCTCGTCAACAGCCCCGGCAATCCGACGAGCGTCGTCCTCAACTCGAAGGAGCTGCAGGACATCGTCGACCTCTGCCGCGCGAAGGGGATCCTCCTCATCTCCGACGAGATCTACGACGAGTTCACCTTCAGCGAGTCGCGCGAGAACGGCCACTTCCCGACGCCTGCGCGCTTCACGCGCGACTGCCTCCTGATCCGCGGCTTCGGCAAGACCTACGGCTGCACGGGCTGGCGCCTCGGCTATGTGGCCGGTCCGCACGACATCGTGCAGTCGATCGCCAAGCTCCAGCAGTACACCTACGTCTGCGCGCCGAGCATGGCGCAGTTCGCGGCTGCGCACGCGTTCGAAGTCGACATGCGTCCGTGGGTCGACCGCTTCGAGAAGCGGCGCGACACCGTGCTCGCAGCGTTCGACGGCGTCGCGCAGGTCGCGCGGCCGGGCGGCGCGTTCTATGCGTTCGTCGAAGTTCCGCCCGCGCTCGGCATGACCGCGTCGCAGTTCGTCGAGAAGGCGATCGAGCGCAGCGTGCTCGTGATCCCGGGCAAGGTGTTCTCGACGCGCGACACGCACTTCCGCCTGTCGTTCGCGGCGAAGGAAGAGACGCTCGCGCGCGGGCTCGAAGTCCTGCGCGGACTCATGCTCGGCCGATAGCGGGACGACGGACAAAACCGCCGTCTGGATTTTGGTCCAGAACGGCGGCGGGTGGATGGCCGAAAGCTTGGAGGGTGGCCATCGGATCAGTTCGCTGATTCCCGATGTCGACCCATCTCCTCTATCCGACCGATCCAGGCGGCAGTTGACCCGCTCCCTCGGGATTCAGAGCGATTTCTCGCCGAAGCGGCGGAGGCGGGTCCGACTGTGCGGCCTATGCGGGTCGTGCAAGCAAGCGCGGCTGGCCAAGTCGCCCAAACCACGGGGCAAAACCACGGCGCAAGAACACGGCGCAAGAACACGGGGCAAGAACACGGGGCAGGAACACGGGGGAAAACACGAGGGAAAAACACAGCGCGCCGAGGTGACTCGGCGCGCTGTTCGACTTGCCTGTGACGGGTCTCGAACGCAACGCTTTCCTGAGCTCAAGACCAGCTCGGCCTCAAGACCCGCGCGTCATCGGCGGCGTTGCCAGCCGATCGCCCGGACAGCGTTCAGTTGCCCGGCTTCGGGGCTGCGGTGCCGTCCTGACCAGCATTGTTGCTGGTGCTGATGCTGGGTGCGCTCGGCGGCTCGACGGGCTGGGCCGCTGGGGGGCGGATCTGGCTGCTCTCGATGGTCGTCACGCTGGTGCCGTCGTCACAGCCGACCAGCAGGGCGCAGGCAGAAATGCAGCCGAGCGCGAGGATGGACTTCATAACGCTTTCCTTTCGGTTTGGCTCGAGCGGGATCGCCAATCGACCTTGAGCGGGCCGTCACGCGGGCCCGTCCGCTTCGAGAACTGTTTCGCCAATCGCCGTGAAGGTTGCAGGATGGACCACTCGGCCCCCACAACCCGTCGGCGACAACGGTTATTGAACGAGGATTCGGGCGATTGGTCAAGGCCATCCGCGCACGATTCCTGGCCTTGGGGCGAGGCGGGTCCTCGCATCATCGTCCAATGCGCAGCCGTGCCGGGATGTCGCGCGGTGCCAGCCACCGCCACTGGGTGTGGAACGTCTCGTCGTTGTCCGCGACACCGACGTTGATCGGAAGGCCTGCGAGCCGGGCACCCGAGGGCAGCGCCGCGGAGTCGACCCGAACCTGGACCGACCAGCCGTCCTTCGCGGTCGTCAGGACCGCGGAGACGGCGTCGGTGGGGGCGAGGGTCCGACCATCGGCGGCGAGGGTCCGCACCCGGGGAGCGATGCCCCCGGACGCACCCGTCGACTCGAAGGTGACGACGTACTCGCGTGCCTCGGCGCCTTCGCCGAGCACGACGCGCACGGCGTCGCCGAGCGGATCATCGAGGGACGCCTTCGTGTCCCGAGGCCTTGCGTCGGCCGAAAGGCGGCCGTCCGGCACCGTGACGGCGATCTCGAGGCCGTCTCCGTCGGCGCTGCGGACAAGCCGAGCCGTCGCGTTGCGCTCCGCGGTGTCGTAGGGGGACCACTTCCACACGGCGATCGGATACTCCGGCGCCGCCGCGAGGCTGGTGCCGAGCTCGGGCGTCCGAGCGAGTGGCAGCCGCTGCCGGAAGACGATCGGCACCACGCGTCCCTTCGAGTCCTCGAACCGCGCCAGGAGTTCGAATGGCGCCGGGGCGGGAGGCGACGGCTGGGCGTCGGCGCGCGCCGGGATGCGCACGCTCGTCCGCTCGCCCGGCGCGACCACGAAGGACTCGCTCGGAAGTTCGAGCGCGAAGGGCGACGCGAGATCCGTGGTCGCGGGGTTGAAGGTGTCGATCTCGGTTCGGCTCGTCCAGCTGCGCTGGATCGCCTCGCCGCGCCCGTCGCGGTCGTCCACGGTCCAAGGGCCGGGCGCGCGGGTCGGCGCGAACGTCCATGAGATCGGGCGATCGAGAGGGTTCGAAAGCACGACCTCGATCGATCCCTCGCTTGCGACGCCGAGCGGATCGGGCACGGCGCCGCGGATCGTGACGGCGTCTCGGTCGCTCTTCAGCGCGTAGGCGAGATCCTGGTCGGCCTTCGAGATCCAGTCGACCGGCAGCGTGGTGCCCGCGATCTGGTGGTAGGGGTCGATCCGGCCCGATTCGTCGATCACGAGGTAGGTCGTGTGCTGCACCTGGCCTGCGAGCGGGTGCTGGTCGACCGATCCGCCGCACGTGCCGAGGATGAGGAAGGGAATGCCGTCGCGCTCGGGGAGCGCCTGCAGCGAGTGGTAGTGGCCTGCGATGACGTAGTCGACTCCATGCCGGACGAGCATCGGCTGGACGCGCTCGTCCCACCGCGTCGGCTTGTGGTCCCACAGCGGGCGGTGGAACAGGAGGATCATCGGCTTTCCCCGCATCGCGAGGCGCTGGAGCGTGCGGTCGAGCCACGCGAGCTGCGCGTCGGAGAAGCCGGGCTCGATCTGTCCGTCGCCGTCCTCGGAGTTGAGGATGACGAAGCTCGCGAGCTCGAGCTCGACCGAGTAGTAGAGCGGTCCGAAGCGCGCGCGGTAGTCGTCTGCGAAGGAGCGGTCCTTCGAATCGCGCTTGCCGCTGACGAGGTCGTGGTTGCCGGCGGTCGGGTAGAAGGGGACCTCGAGCCGCGCCATGATGCCGAGGAAGTCGTCGTGCTCGCGCTTCACCACGTCGTGGTCGCGCGAGTAGCCCTGCACGAGGTCGCCAACGCAGAACACGGCGTCCGGCCGCTCGCGGTTGAAGTCGTCGACCGCTTCGGCGAGGTAGCGGAGGCCCCAGTCGCGGCCGGTCGTGCGGTCCGGGATCAACGCAACCAGTTGCCGTCGCGGCGAGGCCGGCTGCACGATGTTCTGGCCGTCGACGGCCTCGCCGGCGGCTTCGCGGGAAAACGGCGGTGGCGTGAGCAGCCCCGCGGCGCTCTCGAGGGGCTGGCGGACGGGGACGGACGCCAGGAAGGCAGCAACCGTCGAAAGAGCGAGAACCGCGGGAGACATGGGGTTAGGGTAGCGCGGGCTGCGCTGCCTGCGCCGCATGGGCGTTTTTCTCCGGTCGATCCTCGCGAAGCGGCTGTCCGAATCGCGCGGCGTGGGAAATCTGCGCGAAGTGGGAGAGGAAGGCGGAGAAAAACTAAGGCTGCTCCGGCCGATTGCCGAATAGATGACTAGACGGAAGGGTTCTCCTTCAGAGGCCGTCCGTCTCCCGCCGCTCGACCGAGATGTGAAGGCGAGTCGGGCGAACCCTTCGGTCCGGCCCGGTGGATGCAATCCGCCGAAAGGCCCGAAGCCAACTTCGTCATCTTTCTCCCCTCCGCCCCGTCCGCTCAGAACCCTGATCGAACGGGGTTTTTCCTTTTTGGTGTTGCTCTTTCGCCGTCAGGGCCGCGGATCCTCGCCCGTCGCGTCACGTCTCAGCGCCGACCAGCCGGGAACGGACGTCATCCGGAATCGCGGTTGGCCGGCGGGTCGCGAGGTCGACGAGCGCCCATCGGCTCGTCGCCCGCGTGAGGAGGGTGCCGTCGTCGCGGAGGATGCGCGTGGCGCGGATCAGGCTCGTGCGTCCGAGTTTCTCGACCCAGGTCGCGAGGATCAGCCGGTCGCCCGCAAAGGCCTCGCCGAGGTAGTCGATCTCGTGACGCGCGACGAACCACATGCGGTCGTCGGCGGCGAGGGTGTCGCGCGCCGCGCCCGCCTGGGCGCCGTGCAGCGAGGCCATCGCGTCGATCCATCCGAGGATGACCACGTTGTTGGCGTGCGGCACCAGCGCGCTCGTCTCCTGCGCGCCGACCGCATGCGCGACCGCGCAGACGCCGCGCGCGGGAAGCCCCTCGATGGGCGGGAGCGCGCGGACGGAGACCGGAGTGGCGTCGAACGGAACCTCGACCGACATGCGCTCCGAGCGTAGCATGGCGCCGCCTGCCCATGACGACAGACCCCAGACCAGTGCACATCGACGTCGACCGCGAGCGCGGCATCACGTTCGCGTGGGACGACGGCTCGTCCGCCTTCATGGCGAGTGCCGTCCTGCGGCGCGAGTCGCCGTCGGCGGACGCGCGGGAGCTCCGCGCCGAGATGGCGCGCAATCCGTTCACGGTGCTCCCCGCGTCGGGTTCGAACGGTCCGCTCCGGATCGAAGCGGTCGAGCCGGTGGGCCACTACGCGCTCCGCATCCGCTTCAGCGACGGCCACGACACGGGCATCTTCACGTGGAAGTACCTGCACACGCTCTGCTCGAAGCACGGAAAACCGCCTGCGTCGGCGTGACGGGCGGCGAGCCGTACAATCGGCCGCGATGACATCGACCCACGCAGAAAGCCCTGCCACCTCGCAGCCGCACGCAACGTTCCACGCCGCCGATCATCTCGTGGCGCGCGTCGACCTCGTCGGCGCGGCGACGTGCGTCGGCCTCGATCCCGTCGTCGAGCGACTGCCCGCGGCGCTTGGCAAGGTCGACGCCGCCGATGCGGCCGCCTGCGCCTCGGCGATCGAGGCGTTCAGCATCGGCGTCGTCGACTCCGTGCAGGAGTCGTGCGCCGCGGTCAAGGTGCAGGCCGCCTGCTTCGAGCGCTACGGCGCCGCCGGCTACGCGGCGATGACGCGGGTCCTGTCGCATGCGCGCGCGAGCGGCCTCGCCGTCGTCTACGACGCGAAGCGCGGCGACATCGGAATCTCGGCCGAGCACTACGCGCAGGGCGCGCATGCGCTCGGCGCGCACTGGACCACGATCAACGCGTATCTCGGCGCGGACGGCATCGCGCCCTTCACGACGGGCGGACAGGGCGCGTTCGCGCTCGTCCGCACGAGCAACCCCTCGGGAGACGTGCTCCAGACGCTTGCGCTCGCGGACGGGCGCTCGATCGCGGAGGCGGTCGCCGATCTCGTCTCGAAGCTCGGCGAGGCGTCGGTCGGCGCAAGCGGGTTCTCCGCGCTCGGAGCCGTCGTCGGCGCAACGAAGCGCGCGGAGATCGCGGCGCTGCGCGCGCGCATGCCGCGCACGATCTTCCTCGTCCCGGGCTACGGCGCGCAGGGCGGCACCGCCGACGACGTGCGCGCGGCTTTCACGAGGGGAAACAAGGGTGCGCTCATCACGGCAAGCCGGTCTGTGATCTACCCGACTGGTGCGGCGACGGGCGACTGGCGTGGCGCGATACGCTCCGCGGCCGTGAAGTTCGCCGACGAGATCCGCGCCATCACCGGAGGTGGGGCGTGAAGCTCGCGTCGCTTGCCATGCCGGCGATCCTCGTCGGGCTCGCGGCGCTGCCGCTCGTCTTCGCGGAGCGCGGCGCGCGGATCGACTCGGACGCGCGGCGCGTCATCATCTACACGCCGCACAACGAGCAGATCCGCGCCGAGTTCGGGCGCGGCTTCTCCGACTGGCACGCGCGCACCTACGGCGAACCGGCGAAGGTCGTGTGGAACACCCCCGGCGGCACGAGCGAGATCCGCCGCGTGCTCGAGGCGAACGCGCAGGCGGCGCTGCGCGACGGCCGCACGATCGGCGGCAACGCG
The DNA here is from genome assembly GCA_044356505.1 of Phycisphaerales bacterium. Lineage (GTDB taxonomy): Bacteria > Planctomycetota > Phycisphaerae > Phycisphaerales > SM1A02 > QWPT01. Next base: position 8,414 of record JBIKWD010000012.1, on the reverse strand, counting down.
GATCTTCTCTTCGGCGGCGGCAGCTACGAATACGGGCAGCTGAAGCGCGAGGTCGTCGTCGGAGAGGGCGAGTCGCAGCGCAAGGGCCGCATCCTCGAGAAGCCCTCGTTCGAGGCGGCGTGGCTTGCCGAGACCTACGGCGAGAACGTGGTCGGCGACAACACGCTCTACGACCCCGAGGGCTACTGGTACGGCGTGGCGCTCTCCGGGTTCGGCATCGTCTACAACCGCGATCTGCTTGCGGACCTCGGCCTCGACGAGCCGACCGAGTGGGCGAACCTCGCCGATGCGCGGCTTGCCGGCGCCGTCACGCTCGTGAATCCGGCGCAGTCCGGTTCCGTGAAGACGGCGCTCGAGTCGATCATCCAGCGTCTCGGATGGGAACGCGGGTGGCAGATCATCCGCCGCATGTCGGCGAATGCGCGGAGCGTGGCGTCGAGCGCGCCGAAGGTTCCGCTCGATGTCTCGGCCGGCGACAGCGCCGCCGGGCCCTGCATCGACTTCTACGGCCGCTACCAGGCGCAGGCGATCCGCGACGCGGGCGACCCCGATCGCCTCGGCTACGTCGATCCTCTCGGCCAGACGGTGATCGACCCCGATCCGATCGCGCTCTTGGCGAACGCGCCGAACCGCGAGACGGCGGAGCGCTTCATCCGCTTCGCGCTGAGCGACGAAGGGCAGGCGCTCTGGCAGTTCCGCGCCGGGAAGCGCGCCGCGGGAGAGTTCGGGCCCCACGAGTTCGAGCTGCGCCGCATGCCGGTGCGGCGCTCGTTCATCGCCGCCCACCGTGCGCAGTTCATCGACGACATCGATCCCTTCACGCTCGCGAGCGCCGTCAAGGATCCGGACAAGAACGCACGCGCCTTCATCGCGCCGTTCTTCAGCGCGATCTGCGCGGACCGCCGCGACGAACTCGCGGGCGCGTGGAAGGCGATCCGCGAGCACCCCGCGTATCCGCGCGCGGCGGACGGCCGCGGCGTGCTCGTGACGGCCGCCGACGTCTCCGACCCGACCCTCAAGGCCATGCTCGAGGCGTTCGACCGGATGCCGGTCGTGAAGGGCCCGGACGGCGTCGAGCACGACCTTGCGACGCGCGAAGGCCGCGCAGCGGTCGCCGAGGGCTACCTCGCGCGGCAGCCGAAGTGGCGCGGAACGGGACTCTGGCCGGAAGGTGCGTCCGCGCCGGACGAACTCCGTCGGCTGATCGGCCGCTTCAGCAGCGCCCAGTACGCCGGCATCCGCGGGATGGCGGCGGGGGCGGGCCGCGGATGAGCGCGACGCGCGTCGCCATTCTCTCGGTCGGCGATGAACTCGTGCTCGGGCAGATCGAGGACACGAACGCCGCATGGATCGCGCGCGCGCTGCGCGAGATCGGCGCGATGCCGGGCGAGCGCCGCACCGTCGGCGACGACCGCGGCGCGCTCGCCCGGGCCTTGCGCGACCTCGCGGCGTCGCACGGCGCCGTCGTCGTCACGGGTGGGCTCGGCCCGACGCTCGACGACCTGACGCGCGAGGCGCTCTGCGACCTCGTCGACGGCGACGACGCGGCGCTCGTCGAGGACCCCGCAGGCGTCGCGCATCTCGGGCGCTGGTTCGCCGCGCGCGGTCGACCGATGCCTGCGTCGAACCTGCGCCAGGCGATGCGCCCGCCGTCGGCGCGGCTCCTCGACAATCCGCACGGCACCGCGCCCGGCCTCGCAGCGGCGACGCATGACGGCGCCTGCGAGTTCTTCTGCCTTCCCGGTCCGCCGAACGAGATGCAGCCGATGTTCCACGCGTTCGTCGCGCCCGCGCTTCGCAGCGACGGCGACGTCGTCGCCACCGCCGCGCTCCACACCATCGGGCTCGGCGAGAGCGCCGTCGGCGAGATGCTCGGCGAACTGATGGCGCGCGGACGCGAGCCGTCGGTCGGCACCACGGCGAGCGACGGAATCGTGTCGATCCGCATCCGCGCCACCGGCGCGCACGACGCCGCGTGCGAGGCGCTCGAGGCGTCGGTCGTCGCGTGCCGTTCGCGCGTCGGCTCGATCGTGTTCGGCAGAGACGGCGAGACGCTCGCATCGGTCGTCGGCGCGATGCTCGCCGCGCGCGGTCGCACGCTCGCGACCGCCGAAAGCTGCACGGGCGGACTTCTCGGCGCGCGCGTCACCGACGTCGCCGGCTCGAGCGCGTGGTACCGGGGCGGATTCGTCACGTACGAGAACGCGCGCAAGGTCGCGGACCTCGGCGTGCGCGAGGAGACGCTGCGCGACCACGGCGCCGTCAGCCACGAGACCGCGGTCGAGATGGCCCGGGGCGCGCTCCTTCGAACCGGCGCCGACATGGCGATCTCGACGACCGGCGTCGCCGGCCCGTCGGGCGGAAGCGACGCGAAGCCGGTCGGCACCGTCTACATCGCCGTCGCCGAGAAGCACGGGTCGATCTGCTCGCGGCGATTCCACTTCCCCGGCGACCGCGCCACGATCCGCAGCCGCACCGCGCACCTTGCGCTCGCCTGCGCGCGCTTCGCGCTTCTTGGCGAACCGACGCGGCCGCTCCTCTGGTCGGAAGGGGAGGCGTGCCGTGTCGAGCATGCATGAGTGGTTGCGGCGCGGCGAGACGCTCGCGCTCGTCGCGATCGGCGCGAACCTCGGCGACCGGCTCGACACGATGCGACAGGCGGTCGAGCTCGTCGCGAAAATCGACGGCGTGCGCGTGCTCGCGCAGTCGAGCGTCTTCGACACGGCGCCCGTCGGGCCGCCGGACCAGCCTCGCTACCTCAACGCAGCGGTCGCGCTCGCGAGCACGCGGCAGCCCGCCGAACTCCTCTCCGAGCTCCTCGCGGTCGAAGCGACCCTCGGGCGAGCGCGGGACGGATCGCGATGGACCGCCCGCACAATCGACCTCGATCTTGTGCTGTTTGGGGAATGCGTCCTCGCCGGCGGAGACCTTCACGTGCCGCATCCCCGCTTTCGGGAGCGCGCGTTCGTCCTGCTTCCCCTCGTGGAAATCGCGGGCGACACCCGCGATCCCGTCACGGGAGAGCGGTTAGAATCGCTGCTTCGTGCTTGCCCTGGCCGCTCGGATGCGGTTCGGGTGGGGCCGCTCGATCCGAGCGTGCGGACCTGATGGGACCGCGGCGGATGGGCGGAGGCGGCCTGCGATGGCCTGCCTTCACGCTCGGCGTCCAGTCGCCATCAGGAGTCACACATGATGAAGTCTCTCTCGTTCGCGCGCACCTCGCTTGCGGTCGGCCTCGCGGCCTGCGTGTCGGCGGCCGCACTTGCCCAGGATGGCGCACCGCCGCCGCCGATGCCGGCGGGCGAGATGCCCCAGTTCGAGTTCCCGAAGCCACCGGACATCGCGGCGGGCTTCACCGACGCGATGAAGACCCCCGAGTCGGTCAAGGCTGCGGAAGAGGCGCTCAAGGCAACCGCCGCCGCCTATCGCGCCGCGAAGGCATACTCCGACACCTTCACCATCTCCATCGATGTGATGGGCCAGAAGCAGTCCCAGTCGATGTCGATCGCGCGCGACGCGACGACCATGCGGATCGACATGGCGCCTGCCGTGTTCCTGTCCGCGAACGGCAAGGCGTATGTCCACCTCGCCGACGACGCCTCGAGGTATGTCGCCTATCCGCTCGAGGGCGGCCTCGTCGAGACCCTCGAGAAGCAGCTCGGCGGCTTCGGGGTCCCGGTTCCCCGCTGGGCGTTCGACATGGCCGAGCCGAAGGACGTGGCCGCCGATCTCGCCGGGTCGATCATGCCTGAGCCGAAGCTCGTCGGCTACAACCCTGCCGACGGCGGCAGCGTGCTCGTGACCGGCGCGGGCGACTCGGTCGCTGTGTTCACCTTCGACGCGGCCACGAAGCTTCTCTCGGGCGCGAAGATCAACCTCGCGCCGCCGGACGCGCCCCCGGGGCTCATCATCGCCGCCAATCTCGCCAGCAAGCCGGTCGTCTCGGACGCGCTTGCGAACCCGATCAGCTTCGACGAAGCGGGCAAGACCCAGGTCGCCTCGGCCGAGGAGCTCTTCGGCGGCGGCACGGACGCGAGCGGCGGCGCCAAGGCCGTCGCCATCGGCGACGAGGCCCCGTCCTTCTCGCTCAGCACCCTCGACGGCAAGACCGTCTCGCTCGCGGACCTCAAGGGACGCGTGGTCGTGATCGACTTCTGGGCCGAGTGGTGCGGCCCCTGCAAGCGCGGTCTCCCGCACGTCTCCGACTTCGCCAAGTGGGCGAAGGCCTCGGGCAAGCCGATCGACGTCTTCGGCATCAACACGCTCGAGGAGGAGAAGGGCGAGGAGCGCATCAAGGCGACCGCCGAGTACTGGACGAAGCAGGCGTTCGCCATGCCGTGCCTCGTCGACATGGACGACTCCGTCTTCAAGTCCTACGGTTTCTCGGGCATTCCCGCGACCGTCGTCATCGGCACCGATGGCAAGATCGCCGCGATCCACTCGGGCATCGATCCGAAGAACCCGGCGAAGATCGTGGATGACCTGAAGGCCGAGGTCACGAAGGCGCTTGAAGCCCCCGCGGCCCCGGCGGCCCCGGCAGCGCCTGCGGCGCCCGCGGCTCCGGAAGCCCCCGCGAAGCAAGGCTGATCGCAGCATCCGACCGTGCATCCCGGACCGCGCGCGGAACTCCCGCGCGCGGTCTGCTTTTTGGATCGGTTCGCCGCTACAGTGCTTCCGCTCCGCCGCTGCGCCGGTCGGCGTCGCGCGGAAGCGACCGAGAAACGCCATGCGCATTCGGCTCTTCCACGCGTCCATCCGCACCACGATCGCGACCGCGTTCGCGCTGGCTCTCGGCCTCGCGCCGCTTGCGCGCGCGATGCCGCTTGCGCAGGACGCTGCGGCGCCTGCCGCGGATTCCGCCGCGGCGACGGCGGTCCTCAAGAAGATCATCGACGCCTACCGCGATCCGCGCGGCGTGTCGATCGAAGTGAGCGCCAAGGTCGGCGCGGCGCGCGACGGACGCGAGGAGTTCTCCCAGCCGATCGAGGCGAAGTTCCTGTTTGCCTCGGGGCGGCGCGCCATCGTCGACCTGCGCGGATTCGAACTCCGCGTCGCCGGCGGCAAGATCACAGCCACGCACGGCTCGAGTCCGCTCACCTACCTGCAGGTCTCCGACCACGATTCGCCGTACTACTCGATCTTCAACGCGTTCCAGAACCTGCCGTTTCCCGAACTCGGGCTTGCGCTCGGCGAGGACGACCCGGGCGAGACCTGCATGCAGCTCATGCCGCAGATCCCGAACATCCTCCCGGCGCGGGTCGAGAAGGAGGAGGTCGACGGGCAGGTGGCGGACGTGCTCGTCCTCCTGTCCGACGACGCGACCGAGGAGCTTCGGCTGGCCTACGACCCCGACACGTTCCTCGTCGAGCGGGCGACGGGCGTCATGCACAAGGGCGATCTCGTCGAGGACGGCGCCAAGATGCTCTGGGTGGTGACGTCGAAGGCCTCGCGGCCGAAGGAGGCGCCGACCGACGCCACGTTCTCGATCGACGTGGCCTCGCGTCAGAAGGTCGACGGCCTCGCGGCGCTCGTCGATTCGCGCAAGGAGGCAGAGGAGGACAGGGACGTCGAGGCACTCAAGGCCGGCGACCCCGCGCCCGAACTTGCGCTCCCGAAGCTCGGTGGCGGCGAGTGGAACATCATCGCTGCGCGTCCGAAGCCCGTGGTCGTCGACTTCTTCGCGACCTGGTGCGGTCCCTGCCGCGCGGCGCTGCCCGACCTTGCGCGGCTGCAGAAGGAGTTCGCAGGGCGCGCCGAGGTGGTGCTCGTCAACTCCGCCGAGCAGGGAAGCCGCGAGGAGCGCGAGAAGCGCATCAAGGAGATCCTCGATCCCTTCGCTGCGAAGGGAACGCCGTTCCAATGCGTGCTCGACCTCGACTCGCAGGCGGGCCGGAGGTGGCTCGTCCGCGCGTTCCCCACGACGTTCCTCGTGGCGCCCGACGGACGCATCGCGGGAGTCTGGGTCGGCGCGACGCCGACGAACCAGAGGGAACTGCGCGAGGCGCTCGAGAAGCTGTGCGCGGCGCCTGGCGCGGCTGAAGTTGAGGCTGAAGTTGAGGCCGAAGTTGGCGCTGACGTCGAGAGTGGGTCCGACGCTCCGAAGCCTTGACGTCGAAGGAGCCCTCGCGCTCCGCGACTTCTGTATCCTGCGCCCATGAGCGATTCCCCGCGGTCGGCCTCGTCCCAGTCCGCGACGCTGCCGCTTCTCGAACGGGGCGACCGGCTCGATGCGCTGCGCCTGCGGCTCTCGAGCGTGCTTCGCGGCGTGACCCACGCGGACATCCGCTTCGGTCGCCACGACCGCATGCTCTATTCGACCGACGCGAGCATCTACCAGGTCGAGCCGATCGGCGTCGTCGTTCCGCGCAGCGTGGCCGATGGCGCGAGCGCGGTCCGCTACCTCTGCGGTCAGGGCGTCCCCATCCTTCCGCGCGGCTCGGGTACGGCGCTCGCGGGCCAGAGCGTGAACCGTGCCGTCATCGTCGACTTCTCGCAGTACTGCCGGCAGATCCTGTCGATCGACCCCGCGCGCCGCCGCGCGGTGGTGGAGCCGGGCGTCACGCTCGACCAGCTGAACGAGGCGCTGTCTCCGCACGGACTGATGTTCGGGCCCGACGTCGCGACGAGCTCGCACGCGACGCTCGGCGGCATGATCGGCAACAACTCGGCGGGCGCGCACTCGATCCTGTACGGCCGCACCGTCGAGAGCCTCGTGTCGCTCGACGTGATCCTCGCCGACGGGACCGTGCAGCGCCTCGAGGAGGGAAGCTGCGACCGCGTTCCCGCGCAGCGCGCGATCGCGGCGCGGGTCGCCGACATCGTGCGGCCGATCGCCGCCGAGATCAAGGCGAGGTACCCGAAGATCCTGCGGCACGTCGACGGGTACTCGCTCGACATCTTCCTCGACCAGCTCGAGCGCTCGACGCCGGGGACCTTCGACAAGGTGAACCTCGCGCACCTCGTGTGCGGAAGCGAGGGCACGCTCGCCACCACGCTTCGCGCCGAGCTCGCGCTCGTTCCGAAGCCGAAGGAGCGCGGGCTCGCGATCATGGGGTTCGCGGGCGTGCGCGAGTCGCTGGCGAACCTCGGTGCGATCCTCGCCACCAAGCCGGCTGCGGTCGAGCTCGTCGACGACGTGGTGATCGACGTCGCGCTCCGAAACACCGAGTACCGCCAGTACGTCGAGCTGATGCCGAAGCCGGCGGCGGGTCCGCTCGGCGCGGTGCTCTACGTCGAGTATTTCGCCGACCGCGCGGACGAGCTGCCGGCGCGTTTCGACGCGCTGCGCGCTGCGCTTCCGGGCGCCGCGATGTCGACCTACACGGGCGCGGCCGAGCGGCTCAAGGCCTGGAAGCTGCGCAAGGCAGGGGAGCCGCTCCTCCACGGCGTGCCGGGCGCGCGCAAGCCGTTCACCTTCGTCGAGGACACGGCGGTCGACCCCGCAAAGCTGCCCGACTTCGTCGAGGAGTTCCGCGCGATCGTGACGAAGCACGGCACGACCGCCGCCTACTACGCGCACGCGTCGGTCGGGTGCCTGCACATCCGCCCGCTCGTCGCGATCCACGACCCGAAGGACCGCGCGGTGATGGTCGGAATCGCGAAGGACATCGCGCAGCTTGTCGCGCGCTACGGCGGCGCGCTGTCGGGCGAGCACGGGGACGGTCGCGTCCGCTCGCCGCTTCTCGGCGACTACTTCGGGCCGGTCATCTGCGACGCGCTGCGGGCGGTCAAGAACGTGTTCGACCCGCGCGGCCTGCTGAATCCCGGCAACATCGTCGACACCGGTCCCGCGGAGAGGATCGTCGAGGACCTGCGCGTCGCGCCGGCGGGGCGCGACCTTCATGGCGAACCCGTCAAGACCTTCTTCCGCTACGACCGCGAGGAGGGCTTCGAGCACGCGATCGAGAGCTGTAACGGCGCCGGCCTCTGCCGCCGCATGACCGGCGGGACCAGCATGTGCCCGTCCTACCGCGTGCTCAAGGACGAGCGTCACGCGACGCGCGGCCGCGGCAACGCGCTGCGGCTCGCGGTCACCGGGCAGCTCGCGAAGGACCGCTGGAACGACCCCGAGACGATCGAGACGCTCGACCTCTGCCTGTCGTGCAAGGCGTGCAAGACGGAGTGTCCGTCGAACGTCGACATCTCGAAGCTGAAGGCGGAGTACACCGCGCAGCGCTATGCGCGGGACGGTGCGCCGCTGTCGGCGCGGGTCTTCGGCCATGTGCGGCGTCTCAACGCGCTGGGCTCGCGCTTCCACCGGATCGCGAATGTCGTCAACAGGACGCCGGTCGCGAAAGCGCTCGCGCACATGCTGCTCGGCGTCGATCCGCGGCGCTCGATCCCCGCGTTCGGGGCGTCGCTCTTCGACTGGTTCCGCACGCGCGAGCCCGTCGCCGCGACGCGCACGATCATCC
>JBIKWD010000155.1:0-7946 GCA_044356505.1 Phycisphaerales bacterium | reverse complement strand
TCGGGGCGCGGACCTCGACCGACTGCATCCACGGAAGCTGGCCGTTGGGTTCGACCGGACCACGCACCGCGAAGGCGAGCTCGCCGCCCGACGCGGACCGCACCGCCTCGGGCGCCATCATCGCGAACATAGACTCGACCAGCGGGCCGCTCGCGTTCGGAATCGGCTTCCCCGCGCGCACCGCCGCCATCACCTCGCGCGCGACCGCCTCGTAGTCGCCCGGCTTCGCGGGGGGCGCCATGCCGATCTGGCCGCGCGACGAGAGATACACGATGCCCGCCACGACGAGCGTGAGGATCGGGTAGGCGAGCTTGCGGCGATAGAGGGCTTTGTCGCGCACGGGGCGGCAGTGTACGCGTCGTCCGCGGGCGCGGTATCCTCGTCGCATGCTCTCCCACGCGTGCGCATCATGCGGAAAACTGCTCGACGATTCGTCGCGCAGCCATAGCCGCGACCTGCGGATGTGGGTCGCGACATGCACGCGCTGCGGCTTCGCGGTGCGGTGGGCGCCACGCGAGGCGCGGGAGCCTGCGAGGGTCTGGGCGCGGCTGCGGGCGCTCAACCTGCGGCTCGGCGTGTCGGTCGGCTGCCTGCAGCTCGCCTCCGCCTCCATGCTCTTCGCAGTCATATTCCTCGACGACAGGCTGCGGAGGGTCTTCGTCGCGACCGACCTCGAGTCGCTCCTCGACCTCCTCGGCCCCTCGATCGTCGCCGCCGTCGTCGGCGGCCTGTTCGTCGGCATGTGCGCGGCCATGCTCGCGCCGTTCCGCCGCGTCCACGTCACGCTGATCGCGGCATGGACGTTCACCGCCGCGGTCGTCGGTCTGATCTCGACCTTGCTTCTGCTCGGCGAGTTCGGTGCCGAGCGATTCTGGTCCGCGTGCGCGGAAGTGTTCCGCCGTCACGAACGGCACTCGAACGCCACCGCGATCGTCCTCGGCGCTGCGTTTCTCGTCAGCATCGTCGCCGCCGCATGGCTCGGCTTCTCGGTGCGGATGACCGTGCGGAACGCCGTCCGCCGCGCCTCGCGCGCGCGCCGCGAGACGTTCGCGCCGGTGCGGACCGCAGCGCGGCCGCCATTCGGAGCCGTCCCGTGATCGACCCGTCGAATCCAGAGGCCGCGCGCGCTCCCGCGCCGGCGCCGACCGAAACGCTCATGGGCGACCGGCTCTGCATGAAATGCATGCATCCGCTCGTCGGCAGTCCGATCACGCGCGACGGGCCCACAGGGCTTCTCTACGTGCGGTGCGGCGAGTGCGGCACGCCGAGCGCTCTCTTCGAGTACCCGACCGTCGGGCCGTGGATCAAGCGCATGAAGTCGGTCGCAGCGGCGTCGATCATCGCGATCGCACTGATCGTGACGCTGGTCGCCGGAGGCGTCACCTTCGGATTCTCGCTCGGAGCGGGCGAAGTCGGCGGAGAGACCGCCGGCAGCATCCTCGTCGAGCGCTACCGCGAACTCGGGGGCAAGGTGGACGACCAGACCTGGAGCGGATCAGCATGGGGCCAGGCGGACCTGAAGTGGCTCGACACGGACGCCGGCAGGCGGGAACTCGCGGCGGTGCGATGGTCCGCCGGGCCGATCCTGATGATCCTGACCATGTGCACGATCGGTTCGCTCGTGCTCGCTCCGTTCGCGGCAACGCTCGGCATCATGCTGATGCGCCGACCACTGCTGCAGCGCGCGCTGTTCACGGCCACCATCCTCGGCGCGGCTGCGGTCGCTGCGATGCTGTTCGCGTCGGTCATGCTCGCTCCCCGCGGGGCCCCGAGCTGGTACACGGTCGCGAATACCCATCATGCGGCGGTCTACTCGCTCTGCGCGGGATCCCTGCTGGCGCTCTCCGCGGCGGCGGTCGCGACGGTGGCGCCGCGGATGGCGGCCGCCTTGGCGCGGTTCGTGCTGCCGCCCTCCGACCGGCGCCTGGTCGCGTGGCTGTGGGAATGGCGAGGGAAAGCGGTTCCGCGGGATTGATCCTGCTACCCTTCCCCTCCTCCTTCGCAGGCCATGTCGCTCGTCACCCTCGCCAATCTCCGCTTCGGCCACGGCACCCGTCTCCTTCTCGACGGTGTGAGCGGTTCGATCCATGAAGGCGAGAGGATCGGCCTCGTCGGCCGGAACGGCTGCGGAAAGAGCACGCTCTTCAAGCTGATCGCCGGCGCCTTGAAGCCCGACGACGGCGAGGTGCAGATCGCGCGCACCGTGCGCATCGGCTATCTCGAGCAGGACCCTCGCCTGCCGCAGGACAAGACGCTGCGGGGCGCGGCGGCGGAGGCGTTCGCGTCGATCGAGCAGCTGAAGGCGGAACTCGAGGGCGTGTACGAACGCATGGCGACCGCGGAGCCCGACGAGCTCGAGAAGCTCATGAACCGCCAGGTCGCGATCGAAGAGGCGATCGAGGCATCGGGCGGATACGCCGTCGACCACAAGATCGACGCGGCGCTGCACGGCCTCGGCTTCACCGACGCGGACTTCGACCTGCCGATCAAGGGACTTTCCGGCGGCCAGAAGGCGCGCCTCGGCCTCGCGCGGCTCCTGCTCTCGAGCCCCGACCTCCTGCTTCTCGACGAGCCGACCAACCACCTCGACATCGAAGGCCGCCGCTGGCTCGAGGACTTCCTCGCCGACGAGTTCAAGGGCTCGGTCGTCCTCATCTCGCACGACCGCTGGCTCCTCGACCGCGTCGTCACGCGCATCATCGAGATCGACCGCGGCGTGCTGCGCGAGTACCCGGGCAACTACGCGGCGTTCCGCGCGCTGCGCGTGGAACGCATGCTCACCGTCGAGCGGCAGCACGAGAAGCAGCAGGACAAGATCCGCCAGGAGCAGGCGTTCATCGACCGCTACAAGGCTGGCCAGCGCGCGAAGCAGGCGCGCGGCCGCGAGACGCGCCTCGAGCGCTTCAAGCAGGACTCGCTCGTCGAGAAGCACGCAGAGATGGGCGTGATGAACCTCGAGCTCCCCGATCCGCCGCAGATGGGCGACTTCGCGTTCGTCGCCGAGGGCATCTCGAAGTCCTTCGGCGACCGCGTCTGCTTCAAGAACCTCACGCTTTCGGCGCGCCCCGGCGACCGGATCGGCATCATCGGCCCGAACGGTGCCGGCAAGACGACGCTCGTCCGCACGCTGCTCGGCGACCTCGAGAGCGATTCAGGCGAGATCAAGCGCTCGCCGCGCCTCTCGATCGGCTGGTTCCGCCAGACGCAGGACCACATCGACAAGCAGCAGCTGGCGTGGGAGTTCCTGCAGAACACGATCCGCTCGATCGAGGGCGCACCGCGCGCGAGCGAGCAGGAAGCGCGTAACCTCGCGGGCGCGTTCCTCTTCACCGGTGAAGAGCAGGACAAGGCGCTCGGCGACCTCTCGGGCGGCGAGCGCGGCCGGCTCGTGCTCGCGTCGCTGATCGCGAGCGCCAAGAACCTCCTCGTCCTCGACGAGCCGACGAACCACCTCGACATCCCGAGCGCAGAGCGGCTTGAGGAAGCGCTCGACAAGTTCGGCGACATCGACAAGTCGCGCATCGGCGGCAAGGGCGGGCACGGCGGCGTGCTGCTCTTGATCTCGCACGACCGCGCGCTGCTCGACGACGTGTGCGACAAGCTCGTCATCCTCGACGGCGACGGCAACTCGCGCGTCTTCGAGGGCACCTACCGCGAGTGGGAAGCGAAGTCGAAGGCCGAGAAGGCGGAAGCCGAGCGCGCGAAGCGCCCGGCGCCGAAGCAGCAGGCGAAGCCGGCGCCTTCGCCGACGCCGAAGCCGCAGGCGCCCCCGCAGCAGAAGCAGAAGTCGCGCTTCAGCAACCTGCCGATCGAGAAGATCGAGAAGCGCATCGCCGACATCGGCCGCGAACTGCGCGAGATCGACCAGTCGTTCGCGGATCCGAAGGTCGCGAGCGACACGGCGCGCATGAAGAAGCTGCTCGCGCGGCGCGATGAACTCGGCACCGAGCAGGAAGAGCTCGAGTCCGAGTGGATCCGCAAGAGCGAGGCGTAGAGGACGCGCGGACGGCAGCGGGAGACGACTCCGGCCGCCCCCGGCGGCCGACCGGTGGTTCCTGAAGGTCCCAACCCGCCCGCGGGTGACGACTCCGCTCGGACGATCCCGCTACGCCGTGAACAGCGTTGCGCCGGATCCATTTCGGATCTCGACGAGTCCGGCGCGCGCGAGCTCCGCGGAGACCTCGCACACCCTGCCGAAACCCATGCCGGTCACGCGCACCTGCTGCGTGTAGGGAAGACCGCCCTCGGGATCGCGGACCACGATCTCGAGCGTCTCGCCTTCCTCGAAACCAACGCCGAGGATCGCGACGCGGCCGGTGTCGGGGTCGGTGAAGATCTCGACGTGCGCGGTCGACGCGCCCTGGATCCGCTTCAGGTCGACATGCGATGCGCGGCCGAAGTCGAACCCCGCCATCGACGCGGCGATCTTCCGCACGTCCTTGTCGACGAAATCCGCGTTCGCGTAGCCGGCCAGCTTCTCAGACAGCGCCACGTAGCGCCAGTTGAAGTAGACAGACACGCAGAGCGCCGCCAGCACGAAGAAGGCGGCGGCGCGCCAGTAGGGCTGCCGGACCGCATGGAGCCGGTCGCGCTCGCGTGCGATCCCATCGATGATCGAGTGGACCGCATCGACCGACATCTGGTCGCGCCTCGCGCCCACGAAGGAGTGCTGGCGTGGACCGATCGTCGCGATCGGCGCCGCGCCCGCCGTCTCCTGCTCGACCGCGTGGGCGACCCGCGCGAGGGTGCGGAGGCGGAGGGAGTCGGCCGGCTGCTCGCCGGACCGCAGCGAAGGGTCGAGCGCGATGCGTTCCTGAATGGCGATCACCTCGGCCTGGAGCGAGGGCGCAGCAGCAGCGAACAGCCGCTCGAGCCTCGACTCCTCGGCTGCGTCGCAGACTCCGCGGGCCTGAAGCTCGGCGAGCTGCCGGAGCTCGTCGGGATCGAAACGGTCTTCCTTCCCGGAAGAAAACTGGTCGGTCGAGAACCTGTCGCTCATTGACTACCCCTGCCGAAGGCTGAGAACCCGCGGGACCAACGACGAGGCGACAGCCTCGTTCCAACCCGGGTGCGCCTTCCAGACCCTGCTGACCCGAGATACGCGGCCCGCCGCCGAACGGTTGCGCCGCGAACGGCGCTTTCCACGCCGTCGCAACGCTCCCCAGCAGAACCCCGGCCGCAGGACGAGAATCCCGGCGCCCACTCGGCCGCACCGCGGTCCCCGAGGAAGGGCGTCTGAGTCCCCGCGACCGGGTGGTGCCACGGGCGGCTCACGCGGGCCCCCCGCGCGAGTCCGATCGGGACTCAAGCCCTTCGAGTTCGCGGAGCTTGGCGAGGCCTCTGCTCAGGGCGCTCTTGACGGTGCCGAGCGGTGCGTCGAGCTGCTCTGCGATCTCGCGCAGGCTGAATCCCTGCATGTAGGCGCGCTCGATGACCGTCCGCTGCAGTTCAGGAAGCCGAGCGAGCTGGCGCCGCAGCCGCTCGCGGCCTTCGTCGACTTCCGCTGACGGCTGGCCGTTCCCGTTGGGAACGGCGGTCGACTCCGACCGCTGCTCGTCGAGTGGCACGCGATCCGGCCGGGCGGACTGCCTCCGCAGGCGGTCGATCAGGTGACGGCGGGTGATCAGCATGACCCAGGTCACGAGCTTCGCTCGGTGCGGATCGAACCGGTCGGCGGTCTTCCAGAGCCGCACGAACACCTCCTGCACAGCGTCCTCCGTCTCGGCACGCGTGCCCAGGACGTGGCGGGCGGACTGATACACCAGCACGCCGAAGCGCGCGTACAGCTCGCCGATCGCCGCCTCTTCGGACGCGGCGACGCGCTGCATCAACTGCCAGTCGGCATGTTCGGCAGGCTCCATGCGGGTGCTCCCAACGAGAATCTATCCGAGATCGAGGCGAATTCCACGAATTGGGCTTCAATCCCTGAAAGACGGGGGTATCTTCATGCGGTCCGAGAGTCCCTCCGCCCGATGCATCCGTGCGCTTCAGGCGGCGAAGGCCGACTCGGGGCCGTGCTTTCGCAAGGTCAGCCAGGATCACCGCGACTCCGTGCGTCGCCCGATCCTTGCCCGCCTCGGCGACGTACGGATCCGAACCTGCGCGAGTCGTGCGCGCAGATCGGGCGTGTGTCGGTCGCGTTCCCGAAGCGCTTGCTTCGGATCCGTCCTTCACGGCCCGGCCGGTCTGGAGAGCGAGAGTGTTCCGACGACATCAGGTCGGACGATCGTCAGAGACATGCCCCTCCCGCGCCCAACCCCGATGTTGCGCGAGCGCCCTGACGTCTCGGCTGGATTCCCAGCCGGATCACGGAGGCGAGGGGTTTCGGTCCCGACCGCGCCCGCCGGAGGTTCTGCGGTCGCACGGGGCTTCACGATCCTCGAACTGCTGGTGGTCATCTCCATCGTCGCGATCCTGACGGCGGTCTTCATGCCCGCCCTCGCCCGCGTCCGCGAGGCCGGAGAGCGCATCGAGTGCGCAAGCAACATGCGCCAGATCGCCTGCGCGATGATCGACTACACCGACGAGAACCGCGACCGTCTTCCCGCGCTCGACTACACGTCGCATCACTCCCTCGTCCCGCGCTTCAGCGAGGCGATGGCGCTCTCCGACGACACGGGCCGCAAGGCGGACGGTCTGGGGCGGCTGGTCCTTGGCCTCAACGGCGGATATCTCAGCGATCCCCGCGTCCTCTACTGCCCGTGCCACCGCGGCGAGCATCCCTTCGAGCGCTACGAGGCCCAGTTGACCGCGCGGATCCCCTTCGGGTTCGGCGAGACGGCGTTCTGCAACTACCACTACCGCGGAAACGTCGACCCGGTGACGCTCGACCCGATGCCGCGCAGCGTCCGCCCCGACACCGTGCTGCTGGTCGACGGTCTCCGCACCCGCGCCGACTTCAGCCATGTGACGGGGACCAACCGACTGAAGGCCGACGGCTCGGTCGACTGGCACGCGGACACGCTGAACCAGATCTACAAGTCCCTGCCGACCGAGATCAGCGGCGTCTCCGATCCCGAGGTCTTCTCGGCGGTCTGGCAGCTCATCGACAACCGCCCTGCGCCGACCGACGACTGACGACCGGCAGCTAGCGGCTGACGGCCGGCGACCGACGGTCGCCGCGCAGGTCGATCACCTGCGCGCGATGCCGCTTGCCGTGGAGGTCGAGCACTTCCGACCGCACCGCCTGCCAAGGATCGCGGACCAGTGCAAGGTCGATCCGCCAAAGCGGAAGCCCGCGGGGATAGGTGCCGCCCCAGCCAGATCCGGCGTCGGCGAACGCGTCCCGATACCCCTCGCCGAACGCGCCGAGCGACCAGCTTCCGCCCGGGATGTTGAAGTCGCCGATCAGGATGTCAGGCCTCGACGTGTCGACGCCGGCGATGCTCGCGGCGAGTTCCCGCGCGTTCTCCACCCGCGAGAGCCTCGGATCGCTCGGAAGGTCGATCGCCCGGATCGACAGCGGCCCGAACGCCGTCTCGACCCGCACGCGGCTTGCGGAGCCGCGCTTCGCCGCGACGATGGGCACCGCCTCGACGACTCGCAGCCTCGACAGCACCGCGAAGCGGCCGGGCCGGTAGAGCCTGTATCCGGCCGCCGCAAAGCGCTCCGCCCTCTCGCCGAGGACGAGCATGCCGGGGTCGGTGAGGATCATGAGATCGACGTCGAGCGCGAGCAGGCGGTCCTCGATCCGCTCGGGAACTTCCTCGCCCACCGGGTAGCTCGTGTTCCAGTGAAGGACCCGCACCGTGTCCGCGGGGCGCTCGGTCGGGACGCCCCACATGCGCGCCGCACCGAAGAAGAGCAGCGCGAGCGCGCCGAGCGCAACGACGCGCAGCGCGCGCGCCTCCCGCCTGCGACGGCCGAAGGCGCGGACCACCGCCAGCGCGAGGAGCGCCCATCCGAGCGCACCGCCCGCGAGCACCGGCCTCGGCACGAACCACAGC
>JBIKWD010000154.1:0-7953 GCA_044356505.1 Phycisphaerales bacterium | reverse complement strand
GGTCGGCGGGCTTCCCGAGGACGGCGCCGTCGCGCTCGCAAACGGTGTCCGCAGCGAGGATCCACCGCGGCGAAGCCCCCCTTCGGCGCCGAAGCGCGGCGACCCGGCGCGCCTTGAAATACGCGAGCGAGGTCGCGGTCGCGGCAGCGCCGACGTCGCCAAGAACGAGCGAGCCGTCGTCGATGTCGGCCGCCTCGACGTCGGGATCGAAGCCGGCCCCGCGTAGAAGTTCAAGCCTGCGCGGCGACGCGCTTGCGAGGACGAGACGACCCGTCGGTCCCGCCGCGGCGCCCGAGCCCGAGCCCGAGCCCGCGCTGGCGCCGACGCCGACGCCGCTCCCGTGCCCCTCCGCAACCCGTTCGCCCGTCTGGTCGTGTCGCGTCCGCTCCGGCATGCTGGGAGAATACGGGTTCTCGACACTCTGGATATTGGTCGGAACCGCACGAACTGCGCGTCGTATGTCCCGTATGGCCGTCCTTGGATTGACAACCGCCGTCGGTTGGGTGAATCTGCGCGGTTCTCGACCCGATATCTCCTGAGCCGTCTCCACGCACGTCCGCCCCGGCCGATCGGCCCGCTGCGAAGGAACCCAAGGTTGAACCGGGGCGGGAACGAGCCGAGACGTCGTCCGGAGGTCCCGAAGCGCGTGGCGCCTGGGACATGCCAGAGCGTGTGAGGTCTGCAAGCGATGCCCGTGCCAGGGAAGCAACCCCATAATCCCTCGGACCAACCGCAGCCGCTCCGGCTCGCGGATGACGCCGATTCGTCGGGCGCGCTTCCCCAGCCGTCGTCCGGCAGCAGCGGGGAGTCGCGCGGCCCTGTCGGCTCGGGCGACCAGCCGTCGGAGACGTCGAGGAGCGGTTCGAGCCTCGACACCATGCTCGGCAAGATCGTCGTCGAGCGCGGCCTGATGTCGCCCGACGAGCTCGAGCAGTGCAGCACCCAGCTGCGCGCCAAGCGCGACGGCGTGTCGCTCACGCTTGCCGACGTCCTCGTCGAGCGCGAGTTCATCACCCGCAAGCAGCTCGACCGCTTCCGCTCCGACATCGAGGCCGTCAAGACCAGCCAGCAGATCCCGGGCTACCGCATCATCCGAAAGCTCGGCGCGGGCGCGATGGCGACCGTGTTCCTCGCCAAGCAGCTCTCGCTCGACCGGCTCGTCGCGATCAAGGTGCTTCCCAAGAAGTTCTCGACGAACCCGAACTTCATCGAGCGCTTCTACAAGGAAGGCCGCGCGGCCGCCAAGCTCAACCACAACAACATCGTGGCGGCCTACGACGTCGGCCAGGCCGGTGAACACCACTACTTCGTGATGGAGTATGTCGACGGCGACACGGTGTACGACCGCATCATCGCCCGCAAGCGCGTGCCCGAGCGCGAGGCGCTCGAGATCATCCGCCAGGTCGCCGCCGCGCTCCAGCACGCGCACGAGATGGGCTTCGTGCACCGCGACATCAAGCCGAAGAACATCATGATGACGACGTCGGGCACCGCGAAGCTCGCCGACCTCGGCCTCGCGCGCGGCATCTCCGACAAGGAAGCCGCCGAGGCGGAGTCGGGCCGCGCGTTCGGCACGCCCTACTACATCTCGCCCGAGCAGATCCGCGGCGCGGTCGAGATCGGTCCGCCGGCCGACATCTACGGCCTCGGCGCGACCTTCTACCACATGGTCACCGGCAAGGTCCCCTACGAAGGCACGACGCCGTCGCAGGTGATGCACAAGCACCTCAAGGCGCCGCTCGTGCCGCCGGACCATCTCAATCCGCAGCTCTCCGCCAACGCGGCGATCGTCATCGAGACGATGCTGAAGAAGGACGCGCGCGAGCGCTACCAGAACGCGAAGCAGCTGCTGCGCGACCTCGACCTCGTGCTCGCGGAGCAGGAGCCGGAGTTCGCGAAGCCGCACGTCGACCTCTCGACGATCGCGACCGCCGTGAACGGCGCGACCCCGCAGCCCGCCGCCGTCGTGCGCCGCGACCCGCGCGGCGCGCTCGCGAGCCCGATGATGCTGGTGCTGATCGCCGTCGCGACGCTCAGCGTCGTCGGCAACATCGTGCTCGGCATCCTGCTGGTCTCGAGATAGCCAGCGCCGGACGCGTCAGATCTCGACCAGGACCTCGACCTCGACGGTGGCGTCGAGGGGCAGTGCGTTCGTCCCGACGGCTGCGCGGGCGTGGCGGCCCGCCTCGCCGAAGACCTCCTGCATGAACTCGCTCGCTCCGTTGGCGACCTTCGGCTGACCGTCGAAGCGGTCGTCCGACTGGACGAAGACGCCAAGGCGCACGACGCGCTTCACCTTCGAGAGATCGCCGCCGAGATGATCGGCGATCACCGCGAGCGCATTCAGCGCGCACTGCTTCGCGGCCTTCTGCGCGTCCTCGACCGACACCTTCGAAGGCACGGGGCCCGTCGCCATCAGCGCGCCGTTCGACATCGGCAGCTGTCCCGACACGAAGATGAGGTTGCCGGAGCGCACCGCGGGCACGTAGGCGGCGACCGGCTTGGGGGCTGCGGGGAGGGTGAGGCCAAGACGGGCGAGCGCTTCGTGCGGAGTCGAGGTGTGGATGGACATTGGGGTCACTCGTTGGCTGGCTTCTGTGCGTGAAACGGCCGCCAATGTACCGAGCCGAGACGCCCCGCCGCGTGGCGGAGCTCCGAGGAACGGGACCGCGAGACGCAAACCCAAGCGAAGCGGGCCTTTACGCCGCGCACGTCCCACGACCCCTTCCGAGCGCCCCCAAACGCAGAGCGGAAGCGGCCCCCGAAGCCGCCTGACTGTCCGATCACTTTCGCTCAATTCGGTGCTCATGGGAACTTGACAGGACCCCGCGCCGTATTACGCTACAGCAGTACCCTGACGGTTGCGGACATTCCCGAAGCCGAGCGCTTGCTCAACTTCACCTGTCCTGATTCTCTTCTTTGTCGGCCCCCGACGCTTTCCGCCGCAACCGCCGACATCCCGAATCACGCGCTCCCGCGAGTTGTGCGGCGGACGGCGTGCAGTTTGGCCCGCAGCGCGTTGCGCTCGCAACCCGCATTTCGGGCCCCCAGAGGCTCCAATGTTGTTCGGATGCCCGCGAGGCGAGCGGAACACCCGTTGTTCTGTCGTCCCTCGGGAAACTTCCGATCGCAGCGGTTGGAGACGTCTGGGCGAAGCGTTCAGGCCTCCTGGACCAGCAACTGCAAGCCACCACCGGAACCGAGAGCGGCCCCATCGCGGCCACCGCTCAACCCTCCGTCGGAAGCGCTCAATCCTTATGCCGTTATCGGCACCTTATTTTCGGGTGCCGCTTCATTCCCGCAAGACGGGCCGACCGTCGGCCCGTCGAAAGACCGTTCCGTTACTCAGGAGACTCTATTCATGAATCGCAACAAGCGCGGATTCACCCTCGTCGAGCTGCTCGTCGTGGTGGCGATCATCGCCCTCCTCATCGGCCTGCTCCTCCCGGCGCTCGCCAAGGCAAACCGAGCCGCCAAGACCCTTCAGGACAACTCGAACCTCGCCCAGGTTCACAAGGGCTTCCTCACCTACGCCAACACCGACTCCCGCGGCAACCTCCCGATCCCGGGACTCATCAGCCGCGCGTCCGTCCCCAACGTCGGCTTCGTCCCCGGCCAGGGCGCCGAGCGTCAGGAGCTCAACCTCACCGCGAACCTCTACAGCTCGATGGTCGCCTTCAAGTACATCCAGACCGACATCCTGTACTCGCCGGTCGAGGAGAACCCCGTCGTCAAGGAGATGACGAACTACAACTTCCAGTCGTACAACCCCGCGGCCACGACCCCGACCTTCTGGGATCCGGCCTTCCGCGCGAACATCCACCTCGCGGCCGACGGCAACGCCAACAACGTCTCGAACACGAGCTACTCTCACCTCGCCATCGTCGGCGACCGCAAGAAGCTCTACTGGTCGAACAAGGCCGGCAGCACCCGCCCGGTGCTCGGCAACCGCGCCCCGCACAACGGCGCGGTCAACGGCGACAACTACCGCCTCAGCTACACCCTGCTCTTCCACGACCCGCTTGAGACGTGGGAAGGCAACGTCGTCTACGGCGACGGCCACGTGACCCTCGAGAAGAGCGTCATCCCCGACACCGTCCAGTACGAGTGCGGCAACACCCCGCTCCGCAAGGACAACATCTACGCGGCCGACTTCACCGCCTCCAACCAGTGCAAGGGCATCCAGGACGCAGACAGCTGGATGGGCATCTTCATCGGCACCAACACCCAGGGCACGATCTACACGGCCGGACCCGAGCGTCGCACCGACGGCACCCCGTCGACCAGCTGACCGCTCGCGGACCCGCTCCGTTTCAAACCGTCCGTTTCATTTCCATCCCCATCATCCTTGGAGAACATTCACATGCGAACTAGCAAGACCGCACGCTCGAAGGGATTCACCCTCATCGAGCTCCTGGTCGTCATGGGCATCATCGCGCTGCTCCTGGCGATCCTCCTTCCCGCGCTCTCGAAGGCGCGTGCCAACACCAAGCGCGTCAAGTGCTCTACCCAGATCAACATGATCCACAAGGGCTTCCAGTGGTCGTCGCGCGACGACGAGGGCATCTTCCCGACTCCGGGCCTCGCCGACCGTCTGCCGGTTGGCGGCGTGAACACCCCCGGCAAGGGCGCCGAGGACATCACGCAGAACAACCACGCTGCGGTGTACGCGCTCGGAATCATGCGGAACGCCTTCCCGACCGACGTGCTCGTCACGCCGGCCGAGGTGAGCACCAGCGTGCTCGTCATGGCGAACTACAACTTCGAGGCCTACAACCCGCTCGGCAACAACGACCAGTTCTGGGATCCCAACTTCCAGGCGAACCTCTCGAACGGCCAGCTCTCGAACCTCAGCTACGGCACGCTCCAGCTCACCGGCGGTCGCAAGACCAAGCAGTGGCGTGACACGCTCGATTCGCGCTTCGCCGTCGTCGCCAACCGCGGCGTCATCAACGGCAGCATCCTCCCGGCGGAGTACAACGCCTCGAAGACGCTTCAGATCCACGGCGATGCCAAGGCGTGGGAAGGCAACGTGTGCTTCAACGACGGTCACGTGACCTTCGAGCGCAGTTTCCAGCCTGACGGCATCGCGCAGTTCACCCAGGGCGCGACCACCATCCAGGACAACATCTTCAGGGATGACCCGGAGGCCGCGACCAACGACGCGTTCCTCACCATGTGCCACACGGTGACCGGCAGCGGGACCACCTACACCTTCAACATCACGTGGGACTGAGTTCCTCTTCGGACTCGATCCCTCGGGGCCGAGTCCGAAACGTGATCCGATCAAGCCGGACGGCCGACCTCGCGTCGGCCGTCCGTGTTTTTGCCGCTCGGTGCGGTGCGCGTGCCGTCCCGCCCCATGGCGTACGATCCGTCCATGCCCGCCCAAGCGCTTCGCTGGTCAACCATGACGCTCGTGCTTCTCGCCGCGCTCGCCGCGGCGATCGCGGGCGCGGCCCGGGGACAGGCGGACGAGATGCGTTCAGTCCCGGCCGAGCGCCAGGCGGGCAAGGTCGCCGTCATTCCCATCACGGGGCCGATCGACGAGGTGTCGCTCTGGTCGTTCGAGCGGCGGCTCAAGGCGGTCCGCGAGGGCTCGTACGACGCTGTCGTGATCGAGCTCGACACGCCCGGCGGCGAACTCGAGGCGACCCTCGACATCTGCCTGCGGATCAAGAGCGAGGCGCCCTCCAACACCGTAGCGTGGATCCATCCGAAGGCCTACAGCGCCGGCACCATCATCGCGCTTGCCTGCGGCGAGCTCGTCGTCGCGCCGGGCTCGGTCTTCGGCGACGCGGCGCCGATCACGGTGCTTCCGGGGCTCGGGCTTCAGCCGCTGCCTGCTGCGGAGCGCGCCAAGTTCGAGTCGCCCATCCTCGACGAACTCGACGCGGCGGCGGCCAAGCGCGGCGACGACCCGCGCCTCCTCCACGCGTTCGTGGTGACCGAGAAGGAGCTGTGGCTCGTCGAGCGAAGCAGCGACGGCGCCCGCCGCTTCGCCGATCGCGCGGAACTTGAACTCCTCGGCCTCGAGCCTGCAGACGGCATCACGGCGCCGAAGAACCTCGCGCCGCGCCGGGTCGCGACGCCGGCCGAGCTTCCGCTGACCGGCGCGGATCGCGGGGGCTGGCGGATCCTCGAGAGCGTCGACTCCGACTCGCGTCTTCTCGTCGCGCAGTCGGACGAGGCGGTGCGCTGGGGGCTCGCCGCCGCCACGGTCAAGGACGACGCCGAGCTCAAGGCGTTCTTCGCCGCGAGCGAACTCGTGCGCCTTCCCGAGAGCTGGGCCGAGACGCTCGTCCGCTTCCTCGTCGCGTGGCCGGTCCGCATCATCCTCATCGGGATCTTCGTGGTCGCGATCGTGATCGAAGGCCTTCAGCCCGGCCTCGGCGTCGCGGGCGCGGTGGCGGCGGGAGCGCTGCTCTTCCTCGTCGGCGCCCCGGCCATGATCGGCCTCGCGGAGTGGTGGGAGATCCTGCTCGTCCTCGCAGGAATCGCGCTGATCGCGGTCGAGGTGTTCGTGCTGCCCGGCACAGGCGTCGCGGGCATCGGCGGCGCGATCTGCGTCCTTGTCGGACTCATCGCAAGCTTCACCGGCACCGATCCCACGAGCGCCACCGAGCGCGGCGCGCTCATCACGGCGTCGACGACGACGGTCGCGGGACTCTTCGTCGGCGCCATCCTCGCGTGGTTCGCGTCGAGATGGTTCCGCGAGACGGCGGTCTTCCGCCGCGCCGTGCTCGCCACGTCGGTCACCGACGCCATCGAGCCGCCGAGCCGTCACGCGGCGACGCTGCCGCCCGACGGCGCCGTCATCGTCGCCGACACCGACCTGCGGCCATCGGGCCGCTGCGAGCACGGCGGCGAACTCTTCGACGCACAGTCGACAGGCGAGTACATTCCCCGCGGCACGCCCGTGCGGGTCGTCGGCCGCATGGGAACCTCGCTCGTGGTGGAACGCGCGGAAACTACGCAAGGTCCGAAGGCATGACCGAAGAACCATCCTCAGGCGCGCTGATCGCCGCGATCCTGCTCGGCGTCGCGACCTTCGGCATCTTCATCATCGAACTCCTGATCCCGACCGGCGGGCTGCTTGCCATCCTCTGCGTGGCAAGCGCGATCGCCTCCGTGGTGCTGGGCTTCTTCCACGGGCCGACGACGGGCATGGTGCTGCTTGCGCTCTACGCCGTCGCGGCGCCCTTCATGCTGATGATCGGCCTCCGGGTCGCCTCGAAGTCTCCGCTCGGCAGGCGGCTGGTGCTCTCCGCCGAGATCCCGGCCCGCACGGGCGGCGAGCCGACGAGCGCGCAGCGCGCGCCCGCCGTCGGCGACGTCGGCGAGGCGCTCACGCCGCTCCGCCCCGCGGGCTTCGTCCGTCTGAACGGCCGGCGCATCGACGCGACCGCGGAAGGCGACATGGTCGATGCCGGCACGCCCGTCGAGGTGGTTTCGATCCGCGACGGACACGTCCGCGTCCGTCCGCAGCGCGGCGAACCCCCTGCTACAGTCTGAGCCCCGCGGCGGAAAGGGAAGAAACCATGATCCAACTGCTTGCCCAGAACGTCACCCCCGGCCAGATCGTCGTCTGGATCCTGCTCGGCATCGCCGGCCTCGTCGGCCTGTTCGTCTTCTTCGTGATGCTCGGCGTCCTCAAGCTGTACGTGCAGGCGCTCTTCAGCGATGCGAAGGTCGCCATGCTCGACCTCATCATGATGCGCCTCCGCAAGGTGCCGCCCGAGGTCGTCGTCCTCAACCGCATCACCGCCAAGAAGGCCGGCATCGACATTCCGACCGACCTCATGGAGGCCCACTACCTCGCCCGCGGCAACGTCAGCCGCGTCGTCGCGGCCATGATCGCGGCCGACAAGGCGGGCATCGAGCTTCCGTGGAATGCCGCCACCGGCATCGACCTCGCGGGCCGCGACATCCTCGACGCGGTCCAGACCTCGG
>JBIKWD010000153.1:0-7959 GCA_044356505.1 Phycisphaerales bacterium | reverse complement strand
CTCCGGAATCGCGCGCGTCTTTCTCGACGCGCATCTCGACGCGCATCTCGACGCGCATCTCGACGCGCATCTCGACGCGCACGGGAATCGCACCATCCGCCACCTGTACCGACAGGGGCGCGCCCGCGCGGGCACCCGTCGCCGACACGCTTCGCACAAGCGCGCCGCTCTCGTCGGTCACGATCGCATATCCGCGCGCGAGCGTCTCCTCTGGGCCTGCGGACCGCAGCCGCCGCTCGAGGTTGACGGTCTCGGTGCGCGCGGCCGAAAGCCGCTGCGCCATGGCGCGGGAAAGCCGCGGGCGCATCGCTTCGAGCCGCGCGACGGCGGCGGCCACCCTGGCGACGGGCGACTGCCGCGCGAGCCGCGACGCGATCGCATCGAGCCGGCGTCTCCGGACGGTCCCTTCGGCCGAAGCTGCTTCACGAAGCCGAGCGCCGAGCGCAGCGACCGCGTTGCGCTCGCGCGCAAGCCGGAGCGCGGGGCTCGCGAGGGCGGGCGCAGCCTCGAGTTCGCGCACGCGTCCGCGCTTCAGCTCGAGCGACCATCGCATCATGTGGCGCAGGTCCTTCGCCAGCCGGTCGCAGCGCTCGGCGAGCGCCGCGTTGTCCGGCAGGAGCAGCATCGCGGCCTGCGTCGGCGTGCTCGCGCGGCGGTCGGCGACAAGCTCGATCACGCTCGTGTCGACCTCATGGCCGATCGCTGCGACGAGCGGAACCGGCAGCGCGAACGCAGCCTCGGCCACCACGCGTTCGTTGAACGCCCAAAGGTCCTCGCGCGAGCCGCCGCCGCGCGTCACGATCACGGCGTCGATCGCGAGCTCGCGATGCCGCCGGGCGATGGCGCGAAGCGCGCGCGAGACCTCTTCGGCGGCGCCGTCGCCCTGGACACGGACATCGACGACGACAAACTCGACTCCGGCGCGGAGTTCGCGCGCTGTCTTCGTCACGTCGTGAAGCGCGGCGCCCGACGCGCTCGTCACGACCGCGACGCGCCTCGGATGGGCCGGAAGCGCCTTCTTGCGCGACTCCTCGAAATAGCCCTTCTCGCGCAGCTCCTTGACGAGCGCCTGGAAGCGCTGCTCGAGGAGCCCGACCCCTTGCGGCTCCATCTTCGAGACGTAGAGCTGGGTCGAGCCCTGCGGTCCGTAGTGGCCGATCTTGCCGGTGACGACGACCGCGTCGCCTTCCTTGGGCGAGAAGCCGACGCGCACGGAGTCGCTCTGCCACATCACGCAGCGGAGCACGCTCGCAGCGTCCTTGATCGAGAAGTACCAGTGGTTCTTGCGCGAGAGGTTCGCGATCTCGCCGCGGACGCGGAGCGGGCCGCGGATGCCGTCGGCGAGCGTCCGCTCGATGAGCGAGCTCACGTCGGTCACGCTCATCTCGCTCGGCGCCGTGGGTGCGGCGGCGCGCTCATCGCTCGGCGATGCGCCCGCCGCGACGGGCGCCGGCGGCGCCACAGGTTTCGGATCGAACAGCCCGCCCTCGAAGGAGCTTCCTTTGGCGCGGGATGGATCGAACGGAGGTCGCGGCACGGGAGTCTCGGGACAGAACGAACGGCGCAGGCCGGAGGAGCGAGGCCGTATAGTACGGCTCCCGCAGCGCCGTTGGAGGAATGCGACACGCACGCACCTCGATCGCGACCGCGGTTCCGCATGCCGACCGAGCACGCCGACATCCTCGCGCAACCGCTGCGGACCGCTGCGGGGGTTTCCGACGCGCGCGCCCGCGCGTTCGCGTCGCTCGGGGTCTCGACCGTGGGCGATCTGCTGCGGCATTTCCCCTTCCGCGTGGAGCAGGAGGCGGGCGAAGACTCGATCTCGGCGCATGTCGCCATGCTTTCGGCGAAGCCGTCCGCCGAACGCAACGCGCACATCGCCGTGCGTGGCACGCTGGCGGCGGTGCGGCCGTCGTTCGGCAAGCGGCCGCGGCTCGAGGCGACCCTCGACGACGGCACGGGCACCGCGCGCCTCGTCTTCTTCAACATGCCGTGGCTGCGCGGCAAGCTCCATCCGGGAAGGCAGGGAATCGTCGAGGGCAAGGCGAAGCTCGAGCGCGGCTACCTCGAGTTCGTGAACGCGAAGTGGACCGAGGTCGTCGAGGAGCGCGCCCCTGCCGCGCGCAGCGAGCGGATGCGGCCGGTGTATCCGTCGACGGAGGCGCTGCCGTCGCGGCAGATCGAGGAGACGGTGGCGAAGGTGCTTGCGGCCGCGTGCGCTGCGATTCCCGAGACGCTGTTGCCTGCGTATCTCGCCGAGCGCGGGCTCGTCGGGCTTGGCGATGCGTACCGCGCGATGCATGCTCCCGCGGACGAGGCCGACTTCGGGCGCGGGCGCACGCGCCTCGCCTACGAGGAGCTGCTGACCCTGCAGCTCGCGGTCGCGCTCAAGCGCCGCATGCGCGCGGCGCAGGGTGCGCCGGAACTGCCGATGGGCGCCGCGCTCGAGCGCGAGATCCTCGCGCGCTTCCCGTTCACGTTCACGCCCGACCAGCTGTCGACCTTCCGCGAGATCGCGAAGGACCTCGGCGACGCGCGTCCGATGAACCGGCTGCTGCAGGGCGATGTCGGCGCAGGCAAGACCGCGGTCGCGCTTGCGTCGATGCTTGTCGCGGTGACGAACCGTCACCAGGCCGCGCTCATGGCGCCGACCGAGCTGCTGGCCGAGCAGCACTTCGCGTCGATCTCGCGGTTCCTCGAGGGAACGAACGTGCGCGTGGCGCTCCTGACCGGAAGTCTCGGTGCAAGCGAGCGCTCGCGCATCCGCGATCTGATCGAGATGGGCGAGGTCGACATCGCGATCGGAACGCACGCGCTGCTGACAGGCGACGTTCGCTTCCATGCGCTCGCGCTCGCGGTGGTCGACGAGCAGCACCGCTTCGGCGTGGCGCAGCGCGCCGAACTCCGTGGCAAGGCGCCTGCGGGGCAGACGCCGCACATGCTGGTGATGACGGCGACGCCGATTCCGCGCACGCTGTCGCTCACGGTGTACGGCGACCTCGATGTCTCGACGATCCGCCATCGGCCGAAGGACCGTTCGCCGGTGCACACGCGCGTCCTGCCCGAGTCGCGCGCGAGCGACGCGTACGCCTTCGTGCGCGAGCGCGTCGACCGCGGCGAGCAGGCGTTCATCGTGGTGCCCGCGGTCGAGGAGTCGGACCTCGGGCTCAAGGATGTCGCAGGCCATCTCGCGAAGCTCGAGCAAGGGCCGCTTGCGGGGAAGCGCCTTGCTGGCATGCACGGCCGCATGAAGTCCGACGAACGCGACGCGATCATGGACCGCTTCCGCGCGGGCGAGATCGACGCGCTCGTCGCGACGGTCGTGATCGAGGTCGGCGTCGATGTGCCGAACGCGACGGTGATGGTGATCGAGCATGCGGACCGCTTCGGCCTCGCGCAGCTCCATCAGCTGCGTGGCCGCGTGGGCCGCGGCCCGAAGGGCGGCGTGTGCGTCCTGGTCGCAGACCCGATCACGGACGACGGCCGCGCGCGCCTCGAGGCGATCAAGTCGACCGCCGACGGCTTCAGGATCAGCGAGCTCGACCTCGCGATCCGCGGCCCGGGCGAACTCTTCGGCGCCCGCCAGAGCGGCCTGCCCCCCTTCAAGGTCGCCGACCTCGCGCGCGACCTCGGTCTTCTCGAGCGCGCCCGCCGCGACGCGACCGACTGGATCGCGCGAAGCCCGCTGCTCGCCGCCGACGACGAGCGCCTGATCCGCCGCACGGTCCTCCAGACCTACGGCGAGGCGCTCGGCCTCGGCGACGTGGGCTGATTCCCATCGCACCGGCTGACTTCACGCGCGACGCGGACAGCGCTTCTTGCGCCGATGCCTCACCGCTGCATGAAATGCACGCACATCCGAACGACATCGGCGATCGCGACGATCGTGGCGATCGATCGAACTCCGCGAATCTGCGCGCAGAGTGCGTACGGCCACCGTGTGACTCGACTCCTCACTCGCAACAACGACATGCGATTCGCAATCTCGATCCTGGAGAGTCGACGACGACTCTCAGCGTTCGGGCGCATGTCGCCAGGAGATTCAGCCATGAAAGCTGTGAGAGAACATCGTTTGATTCACGCCGTGCTCGCCGCCGCAGCGGCCTGCGCGGGCCTCGCGCATGCGCAGGTGGTCACGCCAGTCGGGGGTCTTGAAGACTGCGCGACGCTGTATGTCGACAGCGTGTGCGGAGACGACAACAACCCAGGAACGGAAAGCGCGCCAATGAAGACTGCGCGCGCAGCGATCACCCGAGCCGGCAATCTCGGGGGGCCCGCGACGGTGGTCTTCATGCCCGGAGACTACCTCGTCTCGCCGCCGGGCAGCGCCATGACTCCGATTCTGATGCCGCCGTACGTTTCACTCATCGGAACGAGCGTTCTCAACACGGGCATCGAAAGGAACTCGTTGCTCTTCGAGGCCAGCATCCCTGGCGCGTACGACGATGTCATCATCGAGAACATCTCGTTCCGCGCAGGATTCGCGACGGGCGCAATGGTGGAGATCACGAACTCCGCCGACCATCCGCTTGCAAGCAACCCTACCTTCTCCAACTGCGTTTTCGAGGGATCGGAAGGGATCGCCGTCCTGATCAACTCTGTGAGCAATGGCACTCCTCCGCTGCTTGACAGCGAAGACGCAGACGCGAACGGCCTGCTGGAACACAGGCCGAAGTTCATCAACTGCACCTTTGCCGGGAACAAGTTTGGCGTCGTGGATGGCTCGTCTCGGGGCTGGGGAGAGAACGAGGCCGGTTTCATCAACTGCCTCTTCCGAAACAACATCCCGATCGGACACGCCTCGGACATGGAGGGAGTCGACGCTTCCGATCTCATTCTGACCAACTCGGCCGCCTGTTCAAACGCGTGGAGCGTGACAGGCAACACGCAATCCATGATCAAGCCCGGCCGTTCGGCCCCTCACCCGGTCGCGCATCGAGTCTTCGACACCGCGATCACGCCGAACGCACGTCTGTTCCTGACCACGCCCTGGGCGGGAGGACCCCACTATCCGCTTGACTACCGTCTGGCGCCCACGGACCAGCCTGACAACAATGCTGTGAACGCCGGGGTGATCAACTTCGACCCCGTCTGGGAAAATGGCACGGCGGGCCGAAGATACTTCGCTTGCGGTCAGGATGCCTGGGATACCGATGGCGAGGGCTACGGCAACGAGCGCATCTTCGAAGATGCCGTCGACATCGGCGCCGACGAGATGGGAATGCTCGTCGTCGCAAGCTACCAGCCAAAGACGACCCAACTTCTACCGGGACAGACCACTGGACTCCAAACCGCTCAGGTGTGGCTTGCGAGGCCGCCCGCGAACTTCGTCTTCCCCGCGAAGGGAATCTCCGGGTTCAGCATCCGCAAGGCCTACTGCTCGAACTGGGCGCAGTGGGAACCTCGCTTCACGCCCGGACTCAGGGCAATCCATGCAACGCAGCCGACGGCGACGCCGTTTGGGATGCTCTACCTCGCTGCGAACTTTGCACAGCGGATCGATGTCTTCGTCGACCGCTACACATCCGTGCCGATCGACTTTGGCAGTTCAGCGACCATGCGGCAGATCAATCATCAGATCCTGCCCGTCGACGCCAACGGAGTGCTCGGCCCGCTGAGCAACCTGCAGACCTACTTCGCCCAGTAGCGATGGAGCCGAGTCAGCAGCAATCACACCGGCCCCGGGAGCAATCCCGGGGCCGGTCGTACCTTGATGAAGACGCGACCCTCCGACATCACCGCTTCTTCTTCCGCCACGCGTCAAGCGACTTCGCGTCCATGCAGTTGAGGCACTGCGACTTCGGCAGCCAGCCGCGCTGGGCGGTCAGGACGCCGTAGCGGAGCTCGTTGAAGTCCTCGGCGCCGTGGACGTCGCAGTCGATCGCGAGCATGCAGCCCGCGTCGACCGCGCCCTTGACATGGACGTCACGGAGGTCGAGGCGCATGTGGTGCGCGTTGATCTCGAGCGCGGTGCCGTGCTCCTTCGCAGCGGCGAAGAGCTCGTTCATCGCGGGCTCGAGCCCGGGGCGGCCGTTCACGATGCGGCCGGTCGGATGGCCGATCACATGGACGAGCGAGTGCGCGATCGCCTTCAGGAGCCGGTCGGTCGCGACGCGCGGTTCCTGCTTGAGCGCGGCGTGCGGGCTCGCCACAACCCAGTCGAGCTCGGCGAGCAGGTCGTCCGCATAGTCGAGGGTGCCGTCCGACAGGATGTCGACCTCGCTGCCCGCCCAGATCTGCATCTTCGGATGGCGCTTGCGCGCCTCGTGGATCGCCTTGATATGGGCGCGCAGACGCGTCTCGTCGAGGCCGTTCGCCTGGAACTGGCTCTTCGAGTGGTCGGTGATCGCGATGGTGTGGAACCCGCGCGCGGCGGCGGCATCGACGAGCTCGTCGATCGACAGCGCGCCGTCCGATGCGGTCGTGTGCGAGTGGAGCTCTGCCTTGATGTCGGCAAGCGTCACCACCGCGACATGCTTCGCGCCGTGCGCGAACGCGTCGATCTCGCCGCGGTCCTCGCGCATGGTCGGCTCGATCCAGTCGAGGCCGAGCTTCGCGTAGACATCCTTCTCTTCAAGCGCAGCGACGGGCTCTGCGCCCTCGGCGACCGCGCCGTGCGCGTCGCTCCGAAACAGGCCGTACTCGTTGAGCTTGTAGCCCTGATGAATCGCGCGCTCGCGCAGCGCGACGTTGTGCTCCTTGCTTCCCGTGAAGTACATGAGCGCCGCACCGAAGCGGTCGAGCGGCACGACGCGCAGGTCGACCTGCACGCCCGTCGCGGTCTGGACGCTCGTCTTCGTCTCGCCGCTCGCGAGCACCTTCGCGACCTCGTCGCGCATACGAAACGCCTCCATCAGCTTCGCGGGGTCCTTCGCCGAGGCGAGGATGTCGATGTCCCCGATCGTCTCCTTGCCGCGACGCAGGCTGCCCGCGTACGCGACGCGCTCGACGAACGGCAGGCGCGAAAGCTCTGCGACGATCCGCTCGGCGACGGGCAGCGCCTCGGCGATCCGCACGCGGCCGCGCGAACTCTCGGCGAACGCGATCGCCTCGGTCATGTTCGCGATCGTCTTCGCGCCCATGCGCGGCAGCTTCGCGACAGCGCCCGATTCGATCGCCTTCTTCAGGGTCGCGAGGTCGACCACGCCCGCATCGAGCCAGAGCGCGCGCGCCGTCTTCGGGCCGATTCCCTGGATCGCGAGCACCTCCTTGAGCCCCTTCGGCACCTGCGCACGCAGCTCCTCGAGCTCGGCCATCGTGCCCGTCTCGCCGAACTCGTGCACCTTCGCCGCGGTCGACGCGCCGAGGCCGTCGACCTCCTTCAGCTCTGCGACGGGCATCGCGGTCGCCTCGCCCGGAAGCGCCTCGACCGCGCGCGCCGCCTTGCGGAACGCGTTCACCTTGAAGACGTTCGCCCCGAGGATCTCGGAAAGGACCGCGAGTTCTTCAAATGCCGCCGCCACGAACGAATTGCTTGCCATGGCCGCAGCGTATCACGCGCGCGACGGCAGCATCGAGAGGAGGACCTCCGCCGTCCGCGCGCTTCCGCCCTGCTCCTCGCGGATCGTGTCGCGGCCGCGCGCGGCGACCGCTGCGCGATGCGCGGGGTCGTCGAACAGCCGCGCAAGCACCGCGCGCAGCTCGCCCGCCTCGCACTGAACGATGCCGCCGCGCGCGCGGAACGCCGCGACGACATCCTTGAAGTCCTGCACGCGCGGACCGATCACGACGGGCTTGCCGAGGCTCGCGGGCTCGATCGGATCGCTTCCGTAGAGCCTGCCGAAGCTGCGGCCCATGACGACGACGTCGGCGAACGAGTACGCCATGCCGAGTTCGCCGATCGTGTCGAGGAGGTAGACGCGCGTGTCGGCGCCGCCCTTCTCGCCGCGCGAGCGCCGCACGCAGCCAGGAAGGTTCGCGGCGACGCCGTCCCACCACTCGGGCTTGCGCGGCGCGATC
>JBIKWD010000011.1:0-29298 GCA_044356505.1 Phycisphaerales bacterium | reverse complement strand
GGCTTCCCGATCGCGAAGATCGCGGCGAAGCTCGCGGTCGGCTACACGCTCGACGAACTCAAGAACGACATCACCGGCAACACGAGCGCGTGCTTCGAGCCGTCGATCGACTACGTCGTCGTCAAGATCCCGCGCTGGACCTTCGAGAAGTTCCCCGAGGCCGACGAGACGCTGACCACGCAGATGAAGTCGGTCGGCGAGGCGATGTCGATCGGGCGCACCTTCAAGGAGGCGTTCCAGAAGGCGATCCGCTCGATGGAGGTCAAGCGCTTCGGCTTCGGCCTCGACCGCAACGACAAGTGGCTTGTCGCCCAGCGCGCGAGCGCGGCCGACCTCGCGAAGGGCGTGCAGGTCGCCGACCGCTCGCACGCGGTGTGGCCGATCCCGCACGACACGCTCACGCGCAAGCTCGCGGTGCCGTCGCAGGGGCGGCTCTACTACGTCCGCTATGCGCTGAAGATGGGCTGGACGACCGCGCAGGTGCACGAACTCTCGAAGATCGACCCGTGGTTCCTCGAGGAGTTCCGCCAGCTCGTCGCCTTCGAGGACGAGCTCGCCAGCTTCCCCACGCTCGAGTCGCTGCCGCGCGAGGTGCTCTTCGAGGCGAAGCGCCTCGGCTACTCCGACGCGCAGCTGGCGAACCTCTACCTCGGCGCGATCAGCCCCGAGACGATCCTCGCCGTGCGCAGGCACCGCAAGTCGCTCGGCATCGAGCCGGTCTACAAGCTCGTCGACACCTGCGCGGCCGAGTTCGAGGCCGTCACGCCGTACTACTACTCGACCTACGAGGCGCCGTTCACCGTCAACGGCAAGCCCGTGCTCGACGACGAGGTCCGCGTCACC
The DNA here is from genome assembly GCA_044356505.1 of Phycisphaerales bacterium. Taxonomy (GTDB): domain Bacteria; phylum Planctomycetota; class Phycisphaerae; order Phycisphaerales; family SM1A02; genus QWPT01. The sequence goes on along the minus strand of JBIKWD010000011.1, from coordinate 28,455 downwards.
GAGCGCGAGAAGATCGTGATCCTCGGCGGCGGCCCCAACCGCATCGGCCAGGGCATCGAGTTCGACTACTGCTGCTGCCAGGCCGCGTTCGCGTGCGGGTCGATGGGCTTCGAGAGCGTGATGATCAACTCGAACCCGGAGACCGTGTCGACGGACTACGACACGAGCGATCTCCTCTTCTTCGAGCCGCTCACGCTCGAGGACGTGCTCAACGTGATCGAGCGCCTGAACGGCGGCGGCATCGACCGCGCCGACCGCTCGGGCAAGGTCGTCGGCGCGATCGTGCAGTTCGGCGGGCAGACGCCGCTCAACCTCGCGCACGGACTCGCGAAGGCGGGCGTGCCGCTCGTCGGCACCGGCCTCGACTCGATCGACATCGCCGAGGACCGCGACCGCTTCAAGGCGCTCCTCGACGACATGGGGCTCAAGCAGCCGCCGAGCGGCATCGCCCGTTCGCTCGACGAGGCCGTCGCCTGCGCGAACCGCATCGGCTATCCGGTCCTCGTGCGCCCGAGCTACGTGCTTGGCGGGCGCGGCATGGAGATCTGCCCCGACGAGTCCGCGCTGCGCACCTACATGACGACCGCGGTGAACGTGAGCGACCTCGCGAACGCACCGGTCCTCATCGACCGGTTCCTCAACGACGCGACCGAGGTCGACGTCGACGTGGTCGCCGACTTCGAGCCGAGCGAGGGGACGCGCGCCCGCATGATCTCGCACGATTCCGACGCGCCGCGCGCGGTCGTCTGCGGCGTCATGGAGCACATCGAGGAGGCCGGCATCCACTCCGGCGACTCGACCTGCATCGTGCCGCCGTTCTCGCTTTCGCCCGCGCTCGTCGACGAGATCCGCACGACCGCGCGGCGCCTCGCCGAGAAGCTGAAGGTGCGCGGCCTGATGAACGTGCAGTTCGCCGTGAAGGACGACGCCGTCTACATCCTCGAGGTGAATCCGCGCGCATCGCGCACGTCGCCGTTCGTCGGCAAGGCGAAGGGCGTCGCGTGGCCGTTCGTCGCGGCGCAGGTGATGATGGGCCGCTCGCTCGCGCGCCTCGGCACGAAGGAGATCCCCGACACGGGCTTCTACGCCGTGAAGGAGTCCGTCTTCCCGTTCGCGAAGTTCCCCGGCGTCGACGTGGTGCTCGGCCCCGAGATGCGCTCGACCGGCGAGGTCATGGGCGCGGACCGGTCGCTGCCGATCGCGTTCGCGAAGGCGCAGATGGGCGCCGGCGTGCATCTGCCGACCAAGGGCGCCGTGTTCCTTTCGGTGCGCGAGAGCGACCGCGACGACATCGTCGGCATCGCGCGCGAGCTCCAGGAGATGGGCTTCGAGCTCTACACCTCGCGCGGCACGGGCACGTTCCTCGCCGAGCGCGGCGTCGAGACGAAGATGCTCCGCAAGCTGAGCGAAGGCGCGCGGCCGACCGTGCTCGACGTGATCGCCAACGGCGAGATCAACCTCATCATCAACACGCCCACCAAGAAGGGCGCGAAGACCGACGAGGGCAGGATCCGCGCGAACGCGGTCCGCACGGGCATCCCGATGATCACGACGGTGTCGGCGGCGCGCGCGACGGTCGACGCGATCGCGGCGCTGCGCGCGGGCGCGTGGACGGTCACGGCGATCCAGGACTACTTCCCGCACCTCGCGCGGCCCAAGGCCGAACCCAGGAAGCCTGCGCTTGCCGGCGCCGGCGCCTGACGCGGCTCAGGTCGCGGTCTTGGCGCGAAGCCCTGCACCGACGCCGGCGCGCGACTTGAGGTGGTCGATCACGTTCATGAAGTTGATGTACGCGTCGTACGGCGAGTCGTACGGCGAGAAGTACTTGTGGACGTCGCCGTCCGACCAGTACTTGGTGCACATGTAGTAGAGGTGGTCGCTCGTCGTGAGCTTGCGCCAGTCCTCGAGGATGTACGGGTCGCCCGCCCTGTGGCGCTCCTTCACCGGGCCCTCGAGGTCGTAGAGCTCCTTCGCGGCGCCGTCCTGGATCGGGTTTCCGAGCCACGCCGAAAGGTCGCGCTCGCTGTCGGCCCACGAGATCCAGTGCGGCACGTCGTACTCGCCGACCGGCTCGTAGCAGTCGAGGAGCTGCGACGGCGTGAGGAAGTCGTTGTGCCCGTGGTTCGTGTCGTAGACCGCGCCGGGCAGCGCGTCGAGGAACTCGAAGATCCCCGTGTCGGCCCACTGGTGCTCGCCGAAGGTCTCGTAGTCCATGAACAGGTTGCAGCAGAAGCCGTCGCCGTTGATCTGGTTCACCCAGCCGGCGAACTTCTCGGCGGAGAGCGGCCATTCCTTCCATCCGCGGTTCGAGAAGCGGAAGGCGATGTCGTCGCTCAGGCGGTAGTTCTTGAGGAGGAGCTTGATCGGCCGCTCGGCGAGGTCGCCTTCGCCCGGCGGCGTGTAGATGTAGTTCGGCGAGCGGAAGCCGAGCAGGCGGTCGACGCCCTCGCAGATGATCGCCTTGTGCTGCCCGCGCTTCGCCATGTGCGCGGCGAGCTCGTTCGAGTAGATGAGCTCGGTGTTGCGGAAGACCTTCGGCGTCACGCCGAAGACCTCCTGCATGCGCTTCTGGTGGAGGTCGACCTGCGCGTCGAACTCGGCGCGCGAGAAGAGGAACGAGAGGGAGTGGTGGCTCGTCTCGCCGACGAGCTCGCACGCGCCCGTGTCGACGAGGCGCTTGAGCGTGTCGACGACGTCGGGCGCCCACAGCTCGAGCTGCGAGAGCGCGGTGCCCGTGATCGAGTACGAGCAGCGGAAGCGCTTGTCGTGCCGCTTCACGAGGTCGAGCATCTTGGCCGTCGCAGGGCGGTAGCACTTGTCGGCGACCTTGCGCATGATCTTCTCGTTCGCCTCGTTGTCGAAGTAGAACGGGTCGGTCGAGAAGACCGAGTAGCGCCGCAGCCGGTAGGGCTGGTGGAACTCGAAGTAGAAGCAGACGCTTGCCATGCGGGCAGCGTAGCCGACAACCGTCAGATCCCGTAGTACCCGCGGTACCACTCGACGAATCGCGCCACGCCCGTCTCGACCGGCGTGGAAGGCCGGTAGCCCGTGTCGCGCTCGAGCGCCTCGACGTCGGCCATCGTGTCGGGCACGTCGCCCGGCTGGAGCGGCTTCAGGATCATCTCGGCCTTGCGGCCCACGGCGCGCTCGATGGCGCCGATGTAGTCGAGGAGCTCAACCGGGCGAGAATTGCCGATGTTGTAGACCCGCCACGGCGCGTTCGAGGTGCCCGGGTCCGGGTGGGCGGCGTCGAACGCGGGGTTCGGCTGCGCGGGGCGGTCGAGCGTGCGCACGATTCCCTCGACGATGTCGTCGACGTAGGTGAAGTCGCGGCGATGGCGCCCGTGGTTGAAGACCTCGATCGGCTTCCCCTCGAGGATGTTCTTCGTGAAGAGGAAGAGCGCCATGTCGGGGCGTCCCCACGGCCCGTACACCGTGAAGAAGCGCAGGCCCGTGGTCGGCAGCCTGAAGAGGTTCGAGTAGGTGTGCGCGAAGAGCTCGTTCGCCTTCTTGCTCGCCGCATAGAGCGAGAGCGGGTGGTCGACCGAGTCGTTCACCGAGAAGGGGAGCTTGGTGTTGCCGCCGTAGACGGAGCTCGAGCTTGCGTAGACGAGGTGCCTGCAGCCGCCGTGCTTCTCCTGCACGGCGCGGCAGCCCTCGAGGATGTTCTGGAAGCCGACGATGTTCGAGTGGACGTAGGAGTGGGGATTGGTGATCGAGTAGCGCACGCCCGCCTGCGCGGCGAGGTGGACGACGCGGTCGAACCGGTGCTGCGCGAAGAGCGACTCCATCCCCGGGCGGTCGGCGACGTCCATCTTCACGAACGAGAAGCCGCGCTTCGGTGCGAGACGCGCAAGCCGCGCCTCCTTCAGCGTCGGGTCGTAGTAGTCGTTGAGGTTGTCGAGACCCACCACCTCCTCGCCGCGAGCGAGGAGGACGTGCGAGACATGCGAGCCAATGAAGCCCGCGGCGCCGGTGACAAGAACCGCCATGGTCGGATGTTACACGGTGCGTGCGGCAGGGGCGGTGTCGCGCGCGGCGCTCTTCGGCGCGCCGAGCACGCGCTCGCACGCGGCGATCACGCGGCCGACATCGGCGTCGCTCATCGACGAGCCCGACGGCAGGCAGACGCCGTCGCGGAAAAGCCGCTCGCACACGGGCGCGTGCGATGCATCGTGCGCGAACATCCGGCAGCCCGCGAACAGCGGCTGCTGGTGCATCGGCTTCCAGGTCGGGCGGGCCTCGATCTTCTCGGCGGCGAGCGACGCGAGGAGCGCCTCGCGCGTCGCGCCCGCGCGCGCGGGATCGATCGTCAGCGCGGTCAGCCAGTGCGTCGAATGGCTCCACGCGGGTTCGGGCATGAACTCGACGCCGGCGAGCCCCCCGAGCGCGCGCTGGTACTGCGCGAAGATCTCGCGGCGGCGCGCCACGCGCTCGTCGAGGACGAGGAGCTGCCCGCGCCCGACGCCCGCGCAGATGTTCGACATGCGGTAGTTGAAGCCCGCGACCGAGTGCTCGTAGTGCGGCGCGGGGTCGCGCGCCTGCGTGGCGAGGAACCGTGCGCGCTCGGCGACGCGCGCGGCGTTCGAGGCGAGCATTCCGCCGCCCGAGGTCGTGATGATCTTGTTGCCGTTGAAGCTGAAGGCGCTCACCGCGCCGAACGTCCCGCACGGCCGCCCGCCGACGGTCGCGCCGAGCGCCTCGGCTGCGTCCTCGAGGATCGGCACGTTCCATTCCTCGCAGATCGGGAGGATCGCGCCGTAGTCGCAGCCCTGTCCGTAGAGGTCGACGGTGACGACGGCGCGCGCGCGCCTGCCTTCGGCGGCAAGCGACTCGAGCGCGCGGCGCAGCGCGGCGGGCGACATGTTCCAGCTCGTCTCGTCGCTGTCGATGAACACGGGCTCTGCGCCGAGCTGTCGGATCGGATTCGCGGTCGCGACGAAGGTGAAGCTCGAGCAGAGGACGAGGTCGCCCGGCTGCACGCCGAGCGCGATGAGCCCGAGATGGATGGCGGCCGTGCCCGACGAGGTCGCGCAGCAGTGCATCTCCGCTCCGTCCGACGAGAGCCGGGCGGCCATCTCGCGCTCGAACGCGTCGACGTTCGGCCCGAGCGGCGCGATCCAGTTCGTGCGGAACGCCTCTTCGACGAAGTGACGTTCCGCCCCCGAGAGGTGCGGTGGCGAGAGGAGGATCTGCTTGGGCTCGTCGGAGGGCATGGCGTCTCTGGTTCGCGATCGGTCGTTTGCCGCGCGCGGGCGATCCCCGGCGGGAGAATCCACCCGGATGTCGGTCCTATCGGCAATTCCCGCGCGATTTCAGCAGGGGGCGGCGCCTTGGCCTGCCGACCAGCGCCCGAGCCAGGCCTGGAACATGACGAGGTTCCATGCCTCGTATCCGTTCGACCGCTTCGCAGGGTCGAGGGTGCGGCGCCAGAGCGCGGCCACCTCGGCCGGATCGAGAAAGCCCTCGCGGGCGAGCCGGTCGGGCGCGAGGAGATCCTCGGCCCACGGGCGCAGCGGCCCGCGCAGCCAGTCTGCGAGCGGCACGCCGAAGCCCATCTTTGGGCGCTCGAACAACGCGCGCGGCACGCGGCGCTCGAGCACGCGCCGCAGCACCCACTTCCGCTCGCCGTCGCGGATCTTCATCGAGAGCGGCAGCGCGAACGCGAGCTCCGCAAGGCGCGAGTCGAGCAACGGCTCGCGCGCCTCGAGCGAGACCGCCATGCTCGCGCGGTCGACCTTCACGAGGATGTCGTCGACAAGGTAGCTCGCGATGTCCGCCTGCATCATGCGCGTCTCGATGTCGAGCTCGTGCGCAAGCTCGTCGGGATCGGTGAGCGCCGTCACCGGCCGCGATGCGCCGATCACCAGCGTCTCAGGCCGCGGGCTGACCGCGACGAGATCGAGGTAGATCGACCACGCGTCGTCGTGACCGAGGAGCTCGGCGAGCCGATGCGCGCGGTCGCCGGCGCGGTCGACGGAGAGCCGCGACGGAAGGACGGCCGACAGCGCGCGGCCCGTGCGGTTGGCGAGGCCGCGCGGAGTCGCGCGCAGCAAGGCCGCGATCGCCGCGCGCGCGCCGCGCGGCAGTCGCTGCGAGCGCCGCGCGATGGCCTGCGCCCACGCGTAGCGGTAGTAGCCGCCGAAGAGCTCGTCGCCGCCATCGCCTGAGAGCGACACCGTCACGCTGCGCCGCGCGATCGCGCTGACGAGCAGCGTCGGGATCTGCGAGCTGTCGGCGAACGGCTCGTCCCAGATCTCCGCGAGGCGCGGCACGGTGGCGAGCGCGTCCTCGCCCGACACGTACACCTCGGTGTGGTCGGTGCCGAGATGCCTCGCGATCGCGCGCGCGTGGGGCGCCTCGTCGAACTCCTTCGGGCCGAAGCCGATCGTGAAGGTGCGCACGGGCTTCGAAGACTGCGCCTGCATCGCCGCGACGACCGCGCTCGAGTCGATGCCGCCCGAGAGGAACGCGCCGAGCGGCACGTCGGCCACCATGCGGAGGCGCACGCTCTCGAGAAGCGCCGCGTCGACCGCCTCGATCGCGTCGGCGTCGCCGCCCGTGAATCGGCTTGCCGCGCCGCGCCGCGCGAGGTCGCGCGAATGCCACCAGCAGCGCTCCTCGACTCGCCCGCCCGCAAGGTCGACGCGCAGCAGGTGCCCCGGCCGCAGCTTGCGCGCCTCGGGATGGATCGAGAGCGGCCCCGGCACGTAGCCGTGCCGCACGAAGAGCGTCAGCGCGCCGCGGTCGACCGAGCCCGACCACGCGGGGCACGCCCGAAGCGCCTTGAGCTCGCTCGCAAAGACGAGCGCCGCGCCGTCGGGCAACGCGAACGCAGCGTCGGGAGCGCGCGTCGCATGCGTGAGGCCGTAGAAGAGCGGCTTCACGCCGAACCGGTCGCGCACGAGCCACACGACACGCTCGGCGCGGTCGAGCACCGCAAGCGCGAACATGCCCTCGAACCGCGGCAGCGCGGCCTCGACGCCCCATTCCTCGAACGCCGCGAGCATCGCCTCGGTGTCGGAGTGGCCGCGGAACGCATGGCCGCGCGCGCGCAGTTCGTCGCGCAGCGCCGCATGGTTGTAGACCTCGCCGTTGAAGGCGATGGCGAAGCGCCCGCGCGCCGACTCCATCGGCTGGCGGCCCGCAGGCGAAAGATCGAGGATCGAGAGCCGGCGGAACGCGAGCCCGACCGCGCTCGCCTCGTCGAAGAGGACGCCGCCATCGTCAGGTCCGCGGTGGACGAGCGTGCGCGCCATCGCTGCAAGCGCAGCTTCCGCGAAGGCGCGCGAGGTCACGACGCGTCCGTTCGGATCGACGAAGCCGGCAAGGCCGCACATGGCGCGAGGGTATCACACGCGTCGCGGAGGCAGCGCCCAGCCGTCCGCGCGCGGAAGCGACGCAATGGCGATCGCGACCGCGGCAGGGGCGTAGGCGACGTTCATGAACTCGACGCACTCGCCGGCGGTCGCGAGGGCGATGAAGAGCACCGCGGCCGTCGCGCCCGCGATCAGCGGATCGCGGGCGACTCGCGCGAGCCCGCATCGAACGGCCGCGACGATCGCCGCGACGACGAGCGCGAACCCCACGACGCCCGTCTCGGCGAGGGCGCGCACGTAGGTCGAGTGGGGATGCCTCTGCAGCACTTCGTCGCGGGAAATCCCGCTGCGATCGATGAAGCCGGCCGTCGCGGGGTGCTCCTCGACGAAGCAGCGGAAACTCCCGAGTCCGCCCCCGCCGAGCGGGTTCGCGAGCCACTCCTCGATCCCGAGACGCCACCAGAAGAGGCGCGCATGGATCGACGAGAACCCCGCCTCTCCGCGCATCGCCGCCGCAGCGTCCCGCAGCGCGTCCTCGAAGTAGCGCATGAACTCGCCACCGAACGCTGCGAGCGCGGCGGCCGTGACCACGAAGAGCGTGATCGCGGCCCCGACGACCGTGCGAAGCCGCACGTGCCCGCCGACCACAAGCAGGACCGCGAGGAGGAGGAGCGAGAGCACGAGCGAGAGCGCGGGGTGCCGCGACGAACTCAGCACGAGCCCGGCCGAGCAGAGCGCGGCGAGCGCCGCAAGCACGAGACGGCCGGCCCGGCGTGCGCCGACGAGGAGCGCGAGCGAGAGAAGGATCGCGACTCCCGCGTTGATGGCGGCGACGGCGGGAATCGCGACGATGCCGCTCGGACGCCACGTCGGTCCGTTCGGCGGCTCGAGCCACCCCATCCATTGGAAGACCTGCACCGAGGAGTTGGTCGCCGCCGCAAGGACGAGCGTCCATGCGAGAAGCCGTGCACGATCGATCACCGGAAAGAGGGCGACCACGGCGAGCAGCGCCCGCTGCGTGCTCAGCATCGACAGCGCGCCCGCGCCGAGCGGCGACCACAGCGCGCTGAGCGCGCTCCACGCGACCCAACCGAGGCCGAGCCAGAACGGCGGCCAGCGCAGGAGGGGCGTGAAGAGCACGGGATACACCGCGAAACGCACGAGCGCGAGCGGCAGCAGGATCGCGAACGCGACCGAGTTCGGCGCCTGGTCGAGCGCCGAGAGATAGACGAATGCGACCGCCGCCGCAGCGTGCATCGCGTCGCCGTGGCGATCGCACGCGCGCACGTCGCGCATCGCGGCCGCAAGCGCCGCGCCCGAAGGTGGCGGCCATGCGCGCGTCAGCGCGGCGCCGTGGTCGATCCATGGCGTGCAGGGCGCGTTCATGCGCCGAGCGCCTCCATGATCTCGGCGTTCACCGCGCGCACGTCGAAGCGCTCTTCGGCGCGCGCCCGCGCCCGCGCGCCCATCGCTGCGCGCAGCGCCGCATCGTCGCCGAGCTTCAGGCACGCGCGCGCAAGCGCCGCGGCATCGCGCGGCGGCACCAGCAGTCCCTCGACCCCGTCGCGAACCGTCTCGCGGCAGCCGACCGCGTCGGTCGTGATGACGGGCCGCCCCGTCGCGAGCGCCTCGAGCACGCTCTTCGGCGTGCCTTCGCGGTACGACGGCAGCACGAACACGCTCGCGCGCGCGAGCTCCGGCCGCACGTCGTCGAGCCGTCCCGCATACTCGAGCGTGCCCGAGCCGGTCCACGCATCGAGCTCCTCGCGGCCGATCGCAGCAGGATTCGAGTCGATCCAACCGACGAGCCGGAATCGCCACGATGGCCGCTCGGCGCGCACGCGGCGCGCCGCCTCGGCGTACTCGCGCACGCCCTTGTCGCCGAGGAGCCGCGCCACCATCAGGAAGACCGGTGGCCCGTCGGGCGGCGTGCGCGCCGCGAAGGCGTCGATGTCGACGCCGCTTCCCGCGACGAGGCGCGGCGCGGGCGCGGGCGCGTTCGCCAGCGCTCCCATGCGTGCGAGCTCGTCGCGGTCGTCGGGGTTCTGGAAGAGCACCGCCGTCGCGTCGCCGAGCGCGCGTCGATAGAGCCGCGAGGCCACCATGCGCAGCATGCGCGCCTTGAACGACTGGCCGGTGAAGGCGTAGCCAAGCCCCGTCACCATCGCGACGCGTCGTGCGACGCCCGCAGCGCGCGCGGCGGGAACCGCGTGGAAGATCGGCTTCGGGTTCGAGACGAACACCGCGTCGGGACGCACGCTTCGAAACAGCGTCTCGTAGTACGCCCGCGCGCGCCGCTCCGACAACGGATTCAGGCCCGTGCGGTCGAGCGGCGCAAACTCGCAGCGCGCGCCGAGCGCGGCGATCGCGCGCGCGACCTCCGCGGGATCGGCCTCGACCGGGGTCGGCGTGGAGACGGTCACGGCGTGCCCGCGCGCAACGAGGTCGCGCACCAGCGCGCCGCGAAACGCGACGACGGTGTCGCCGATGCCGTTGACGATGGCGATCGATGCCATGCGGTCAATGTACGCGGTCTGCGCGGCACCATCAGACAGAACCTAGAGCGCGGCCTCGGCCGGACGCGCGGGCATCGGCTCGAGCTGCGAGACGAGCCGGCCGCTGCCGCGCCGCTCGCTGATGATGTCGTGGTACAGGCGGCCGTATCGCGACGCCACCGACTCGATCGAGTACGCCATCCGGATCCGTTCGCGCGCCGCGTCGCCGATCTCGCGGCGCCGCGCATGCCCGAGCGCCGAGAGCGCGGCGATCTCAGCGGCGAGCGCCGACGCATCGCCGCACGGGACGACCCGCCCCGCGTCGGCGATCACGTCGCGCGTGTCGCCGATGTCGGTGCCGATCACGGGAAGGCCGCACGCCATGCCTTCGCCGACCGCGTTCGGACAGCCCTCGGTCTTGCTCGAACTGACCAGCATGTCGAGCCCCGCCATGACGCGCGGCACGTCGACGCGCTCGCCAAGGAGGCGCAGCCGCCCGCGCAGCGGTCCGCGCAGCGCCTCGCGGCACCGCCCGTGCGAGTCGGTGCCCCGGCCCGCGCACAGGAACACCAGTCGAGGATCGCGCGCGGCCGCGAGCTCGGCCGCACGCAGGAAGTTCGCGTGGTCCTTGCTCGGGTGCACCCGCGCCACGACACCCACCAGCACGGCGTCGTCGTCCAGGCCGAGCTCGCTGCGGAACGAGGCGCGCGCGGCTGGGTCGGGTCGGAAGCTGTCGACCTCGAATCCGTTCGGGATGACGAGGCTGCGCATGTTCACGTAGCCGATCCGCGCGTGCTGCTCGCGGCTCACGCGCGAGTTGTTCACCAGCGCGTCGACATGCGGCGCGAGCAGGCGACCCGAGCGGATCACGGCCTGGGTGAGGAAGCGTTCCTTCGAGATGTCGTAGAGCGACTGACGGATGTTCCACGCCACGCCCGTTCGCCGCGGAAGCCACGGCCGCGCCATGCTCGCGGCGACGTTCGCGTGGTACATCCACGACTGCACCACGTCGGGACGCGCCGCGCGCAGGATCGTGATGAGCCGGCGGAGCGCGCGCGTGCTGACCTCGCCGCGGCGCAGGTCGAGGCTGCGCACCTCGATGCCCATGTCGCGGATCACCTCGATCAGCGCGCCGTCGTTCACGAGCGTCACCACCGTCGGCTCGAACTCCGAGCGGTCCATCGCGCGCAGGAGCTTCACGAGCATCTGCTCGGCGCCGCCGATCGCGAGGGTGGTGATGAGATGGACGACGCGCATGGACGAGTACGAAGGGGCGCAGTCTATCCTCACCGCCACCGCCGCTCAACGAACTCGCGTCGGGCGGATTCCCCGAGAAATCGGCGCGTCCGCGCCTTCGGGCCGAGGTTATCGCCGCGCGCGCAGCCAGAGCTCGAGCACGAGCATCGGCCAGAGCCGGTAGATCGAGAAGAAGTTCGGATCGCGCTGCTCGGCCACGAAGCGGTCGAGCGCGTCGCCGTCGAGGTGGTCGCGCAGCGCCGCATCGCGGCCGAGCGAGTCCTCGGCGAGCGCGAGGAGCGCCGGCTGCGACCAGCAGCGCGTCGGAAGCCCGAAGCCCATCTTGCGACGCTCCATCCACTCGCGCGGCAGGTACTCCATCGCGAGTTCCTTCAGGAGCCACTTCGTGCCCGTCGGCGGCTGCCACAGCAGCGCGTCGGGCAAGGTCGCCGCGAACGCGCCGAGATCCTTGTCGAGCAGCGGGCAGCGCACCTCGAGCGAGCACTGCATGCTCATGCGGTCCACCTTCGGCAGCACCGCGCCGGGCATGTAGGTCCACGCGTCGAGCGCGCGCATGCGCTGGAGCGGCGTGCGCTTCCGGTCGGAGAGCAGCGCGCTCCACGAGCGGAACTCGTCGGATGCCCGCGGCGGAATCCGCGAACCGAGAAGCTCCGCGACGCGGTCGGGCTGGAACATCAGCCAGCGAGGCGAGAGGTAGCGGTCGGCCACGGTCGTCGCGCGCTGTCCGCGCAGCCGCAGCGCAAGCCGCGAGAAGAAACCGCGTGCGCCGGCCGACATCTCGTTGAGCGTGTCGCGGTAGCGGCCGTATCCGCCGAAGAGCTCGTCGCCGCCGTCGCCCGAGAGCGCGACCGTGACGAACCGCCGCGTGAAGCGCGACAGGAGCAAGGTCGGCAGGCACGACGAGTCGCCGTTCGGCTCGTCGAGGCGCGACGCGATCTCGGGCAGCATCGAGAGGGCGTCGGGCGACAGCACCTCGTCGCGGTGGTTCGTGCCGAGAAGCCGCGCCGTCTCGCGCGCGAAGAGGTGTTCAGTCGCCTCCAGGTCGTCGAATCCGATCGAGAAGGTGTCGACCTTGCGTCCGAAGTCCTTCGCCATCACCGCGACGACGAGCGAGCTGTCGACGCCGCCCGAAAGGAACGCGCCGAGCGGCACGTCGCTCTCGAGCCGCTTCTCGACGGCCGCGCGCACGAGCTCGCGCAGCCGCGACTTCGCCTCGTCGGGCGTCAGGTGCGCCTCGATCGCGCGGCGCGGCTCGAACTCGAAGAACCGGTGCCGCTCCCAGCCGCGCTCGGCGAAGTCGATCGCGACCGCCTCGCCCGCGTCGATCTTGGCGACGCCCTCGTAGATCGCCAGCTCGGTCGGCACGTACTGGACGAGGAGATACGCCGCGATCGCGTCGCGCGAGATCCTCCGCTCGAAGAAGGGCAGCGCCTCGAGCGCCTGCAGCTCGCTCGCGAACGCGAACCAGCCGTCGCCTTCCGCGACATAGAGCGGCTTCTTGCCGAACGCGTCGCGCGCGAGCACGAGCTTCCTCTCTCGCGCGTTCCACGCGGCGAACGCGAACATGCCCTCGAGCCGCGCGCACCGCGCGAGGTCGCACGACTCGAACATGTGGCAGAGGACCTCGGTGTCGCTCCGCGAGCGGAACACGTGGCCGTCGTTCTCAAGCTCGCCGCGCAGCGCGCGGTGGTTGTAGATCTCGCCGTTGAAGACGACCTGGACCGAGCCGTCCTCGTTCGCCATCGGCTGCCGCCCCTCGGGCCGGAGGTCGATGATCGAGAGCCGCCGGTGCGCGAGCGCAACCATGCCGTCGTCCGAGGTCCAGGTCGCGCCGTCGTCCGGGCCGCGGTGCGTCATCGTGTCGCGCATCAGGGTCGCAAGGCGCGCGATCTCGTCGCGGCCAAGGCCGAGTCCGGTGTCGATGATGCCTGCGATGCCGCACATGAAGCGAGGGAGTTCGCCGCGAAACGGGCGACGAGGATAGCAGCGGGGTCGCAGGCGTCACTTGCCGGCGCTGTGGCTTGCGAGGGCCACGCCGCCGAGGATCATCGCGATCCCGAGGAGGCGGGGGACGCCGATCGCCTCGCCTCGCCACCAGTCGACGAGCGCGACGCCGATGGTCGACGCGCCCACCGCGATCGGGAACGCGACGCTGGCGGGGAGGCGCTTGAGCACGACGAGCCAGAGCAGGAATCCGAGGCCGGCGGTCGCGAAGCCGCCCGCGAACTCCGCGCACTGCCGGATCGACATTCCGAACAGCCATGGCTCGCCGTCGAGCGGCCGCATCGAGTGCTTGAGGAGATGCACCCCCGCCACGCACGCGGCGACGTAGCCAACCAGCGCCGAGAGCCACGTCACGGGCGAAGACTCGCTCACGTCCCGCGCTCCGGCGGCTCGAAGGCCGTGCGCAGCATGATCTGCCGCAGCAGGTCGGCGATCAGGCCGAGCGCGAACATCAGCACCGCGAGCAGCAGGCACCCGATGCCGAGGTAGTAGGGGGCGGCGATCTCGAGCAGCACCCCGAGCCCGAAGCAGACGGCTGCGACGCCGATGCAGCTGAGCGCGAAGAGCAGGAACAGCTTCAGCGGGTTGTAGTAGACAATTGTCTGCGCGATGTAGATCAGCGTGCGGATCGAGTCCTTCAGCAGCTTGACCTTCGACTTGCCCAGTCGCAGGTGGTACTCGATCGGAACGTACAGGATGAACCGCCCCGTCAGGCAGTAGGCGATCGTGATCGATGTGGTGAAGCTGAAGGTGTCGCAGAGGTGGGGAAGCTGCTCGAGCGCGACCGACCGGCTGAAGACGCGCAGGCCCGAGTTCGCGTCCGGAATCCTGCGGCCCGCCGCGAACTCCACGCAGAAGCGCAGGATCTGGCGGAGCGGACCCTTGAAGATCGAGCCGCTGTAGTGGTGCCCGGTGCGCGCCCCGACCACCATGTCGAAGCCCTCGCGATGCTTCTGGTAGAGGCGGGGGATCTCGTGCTCGGGGTATGTGAGGTCCGCGTCGATCAGGCAGACCGCATCGTGGCGCGCGGCCACGATTCCGCGCTTCAGGCTTGCGCCGTAGCCGAGGTTGTGCGGGTTCCGCAGCACGGTCGCGCCCGCAGCCCGCGCAAGCTCGCCCGTCCGGTCGCTGGATCCGTCGTCGATGACGAGCACCTCCGCATCGGAGATGCCGCCCTTCTCGAGCGCCTCGCGCACCTTCTCGACCGTCTGCGCGATCGCGCCCTCTTCGTTGAGCGCGGGAATCAGGACCGTCAGCATGGCGACTTCCTCACGGCGGCGAACAGGGACTGCCCGAAGAACCGACCCGTCGCGTGTCCGAGAGTCCGCGAGACCGGGACGCCGAATCGGTCGAACCACTCGATCTGCATGTTGACGTGCGGATCGTTGAGCGACCGCTTCCGTACGAGCCCGTTCGCCCACCAGCCGAGTCCGCCGATCGGGTTCACGTAGCGGAGGTCCCGCACCTCGCCGAGGGCCTCGAGCTGCCCGCGCAGTCCGTTCCGCGTGTAGCGGCGCACGTGGCCCGCAAGCCGATCCATGTCGTTGTACAAGGCGGGCATCGCGGGAATCCAGAGCAGGAGATGCCCACCTGGCGCGAGTGTCGCCATCAGCTGCCGGAATGCGGCGGTGTCGTCGGGAACGTGCTCGAGGACGTTGATGGCGACGATGGTGTCGAACCGGTCGGAGGCGAAGCGCGCGCTGAATCCCGGATCGGCGATGTCGGCCTGCTCGAAGCGCGCCTCGGGCGCCTTCGCGCGGGCCGACTCGACCGCGTCGCCGTCGATGTCGATGCCGAGATAGCCGTCGAGATGGCCGAAGTGGCTCCGGTACGCCCCATGACCGAGGCCCACTTCAAGCAGCCGCGTTCCCATGTAGGGACGCATCTCGTCGGTCACCCACCGCATGTAGTTGGTGGCGCCGGCGATGGCGTGGGAGAATGTCGTGTCGCTGGGCTGGATCACGGGTGTGCGAGGCCTCGGCCCGTCGTTCGGACAGGCAAACAGTCTAACAGGAGCGCCGAGGACCCGATCACCGCGACCCCTCGAGCCAGTGCGCCAGCACGCACAGCGCCAGCAGCCGGAATCCGTGGTCCTCGACGCGCTCGCCGTGCTGCCCGACGAGCTCCGACAACGTCGACTCGGCGAAGAGCTCGCGCATGCGGCGCGTCCGCAGCCGCTCCTCGACGAAGCCGCGGCCGTCGCCTGCGAACCAGCGCGACACCGGCGCGTTGAATCCGCGCTTGGGCCGCGCCGCCACGTCGGTTCCCGCGATCCGCGCCGCCAGCCGCCGCAGGACCTGCTTCGTGCGCTTGCCGTCGGTGCGTTCGCGACGCGCGACGCGCCAGGCCGTCGCGGCCAGTTCGGGATGCAGGAACGGTGCGCGCGACTCGAGCGAGTGGGCCATCGTGGCGCGGTCGACCTTCACGAGGATGTCGTTCGGAAGCCAGGTCGAGAGATCCGTGTACATCGCGCGCGCCAGGAGGTCGTCGTCGGGGCACTCGTGCCATGCGCGCTCGAATTCGTCGAGGCCGTCGTGCTGCAAGCACCATTCCAGCGCGTCGCCGCGCAGGAGCGGGCCGAGCGCGCCGCGCGCGAAAAGGCGCCGCCAGTGATGGTGCGCGCCGGGCGCGTCGAGGCGGAGGCCGTCAAGGAACTGCCTGATCTTATAGTCGATCCCGACCTTGCCATGCCGCACGGGAACGAGGACGCGGACGAGCGCCTTCATCGCCGAGAGCGCCGGCCCGGGAATCCACCCCCAGCGGGCGCGGAGATGGTCGGCGACGTAGGTCTCGTAGCCGCCGAACAGCTCGTCGCCGCCGTCGCCCGAGAGGGCGACGGTGACATGCCCGCGGGCGAAGCGCGCGAGCAGCCACATCGGAAGGAACGACGTGTCCGCGATCGGCTCCCTCGCCGCAGCCTCGAAGGCCGCTGCGAAGTCGTCGCCGCCGAGCACCAGCTGCTGCCGATGGAAGGCGATGCCCTTCGACTTCGCGAAGGCCGCCGCCTGCAGCGTCTCGTCGAACTCGGGATCGTCGAAACCGAGCCCGAACGCGTGGAGCTCGCCTCCGCGCCGCTCGGCGAGCGCGAACGCCGCGATGAGCGAGGAGTCGACGCCGCCGCTGAGGAAGACGCCGAGCGGCACGTCGGCGACGAGCTCGTCGCGCACCACCCGCGCGAGCGCGGCCTCGACGGCCGACTCCGCCGCCGCGCCCGTCAGCCCCGGATCATGCGAGCCCTCGACGGGCCGCGCGAACCTGAGCTCGCGCGGCGCGAGCGAACGGTCGAAGATGAGCGCCGTGCCGGGCCGCAGCGAGCGCACTCCCCGCCAGAGCGTGTCGGTGCCGAGCGTGTAGCCGAGCGCGAGGAACTGACCGAGCCCACGCGGCGACGGGTCGCGGGGCAGCGCGCAGGCGTCGGCGAGCGCCGCGGGTTCCGACGCGGCGACGAGCGTTCCGTCGCCGAGCGTCGTGTGGAAGAGCGGCTTCTCCCCGAAGCGGTCGCGCGCCAGCAGGACGGATCCGTCGCGCGCATCCCAGAACGCCAGCGCGAACATTCCGTGCAGCCGCGGAAGCGCGGCATGGCCTTCGCGCACGAGAAGGCGCAGCACGACCTCGGTGTCGCCCGCGGTCTCGAAGCGCGCGCCGTCGCGCTCGAGCTCGCGCCGCAGCGACGCGAAGCCGTAGATCTCGCCGTTGAAGACCAGCATCGAGCCTGTCTCGGCGTCGATCATCGGCTGGTTGGACGACGCGCCGGGGTCGACGACCGAGAGCCGGCGATGCGCGAAGACCGCACCGGGCCGCGTGACGAGTCCCTCGGCATCGGGTCCGCGATGCGCGAGCCGCCGCGACATGTCGCGCACATGGTCGGTCCACGCGCCGGCGTTCGGACCCGCCGCGAGCGCGACGCCGCACATCAGCGCGATCCCCGGGCAGGCCGACGCCCGCTCGCCGTCCAGCTGTAGCCATGACGGTGATGGAGCGCGACGTCGGCGAACCCCGCGTCCTTCAGCAGCGCCTCGACCTCGTGCCTGCGGTAGTAGAGCGCGTGCGCGGGGTTGAGCTGGTCGTAGATGACGAGATGCTGCTTCGACGGCGAAAGCCGCAGGAAGTACCTGCGGAAGTACTCGCGGAGGGGCGCGCCGGGAACGAGCGCGGCGAGCCGGCCGTAGACGATCGCGAAGACCCAGACGACCCCGGTGAACGCGACGAGCGCCTTGTGCGGAAGGCGCGTCGTGACCGCGCGGAGCATGCGGGCGAGCGCGAGGTAGGCGCCGTTTCCCTCGCGTCCGTAGACCCAGATCAGCGCGGTTCCGTCGGGGCGAAGCGATTCGTACATCGCCGCGAGGACCGGCTTTGGCTCGGGTATGTGGTGGATGACGCCGATCGAGACCACCAGGTCGAAGCCATCCTTCGGGACCGAGGTGCCTTCGGCGCGCACCAGCCGGAAGCGCTCGCCGTAGCGCGCGAGGTTGCGCGCCGCGACGTCGGCCGCCGCGGAGGGCTCGACGCCCGTCATCTCGGCCGCGCCCGCCTCGAGCAGCATCGCGCAGATCCGCCCCGTTCCGCAGCCGATCTCGGCGATGCGCGCACCCTTCACCCGCTCGATCGGCACAAGCGGCTCGAGGATATCGCGGAGCAGTTCGTCCGACGCGTAGTAGCCCGAGTTGTCGGTGTGCCACGTCCACTGCTCGCCGAAGTCGTCGATGGTCCTTGCGGCGGAGGAAGACGTGGATGGTCTGGTGATCGTCATCGCGGCGTGCAGCCAGCTGGAAAGTTCCGTAGATCGTATCGATTCCTCTCACGCACCGACCGATTCGCGGCCCCGCAATATAGCGGCAACCGCGCAGCGAGTCCGCACCCTACGGCGGACATGACCCCCCGTCTCCCGTCCTCGCACCAAGCGAGGCAGGGATCACTCTTGTGCGGCAGACTCCGTCGTCGGCACCGAGGCACGGCGCCTCGCCACATGTGCGACGATCGATCCGGCGATGCCCGCGATGAGCACGACGTTGCCGAGACAGTGGATCAGCTGGATCGGGAGAATGTAGCGGTGGAGCGCCACCTGATAGAACGCCGTGCCCGCGAGGTACAGCCCCGTCATGGAAAACGCCATCGCCGGAAGCACCATCCACGAAGGGCTCCTTCTCCCGCGGACAAGCACGATGATCGGAAGCACCGCCGTCGCAAGCAGGATCCAGCGCCAGTTGAGCACCAGGCGATCCGGCAGCGCGCGGCAGAGGTCGAGGACGGGAATGAGCGACTCGGGCGCCGCCTCGCGGACGTGCGAACCGGCGGGTGCGACACCGCGATGCTCGGGCGCGATGGAAGTTTCCATCGGACCGACGTAGGAACGGCCAACCACTGAATTGGAGTAGCGATAGAGCTGAATGAAGTGTTCGGCGACGAACTGCGCGTACTCGCCCTTGTGGCGCGCGATGCACTCCCAGGCCACGGCGTTGGCGACCGCGTTGCGGGCGACCTCCACGCCCACGCCCTCGGGCGTCCCGGTCGCGGCGACCTCGCGGACGACCGCGTTCCACGCGCCTCCGCCGCTCCATAGCAGCTGGTTGTACTGAAGCATCGTGACCTCGCACCGCTTCTTGACGGGAAGGCTCCAGTCGATGCGTGCGCCGAGTTCGTCGACGTACGCGGCGATCTGCGCCGAAACCAGCGGATGCCGCGCGGAATCATCCGGCTCCATCAGCGGAGCCACGTTCCCGAGGAGCGCGGCGCCCGAGAGGAGCGGGAGCCCGAAGAATCCATGACGCGCCTGATTCCATCCGCACTGCAGGAGCAGCGCAGCGACGATCGGCAGAGCGAAGGCCGCAGCGGCTCGGAACGGTCTCGGACTCAGCCGGACCAGGAACACGAAGAGAACGGGAGCGGCGAGGACCGCGGTGGTTCGGACGAGGATCGCGAGCCCATCGCCGTTGCAGCAAGCGCGACGAGCCAGAAAAAGGGCTTGCCCTCATCCGCCCTTCGGAGCGCGATGAAGAGGAGCGAAAGCGACGCCAGTAGGCCGGCCGTGGTGAGCGCCTCGGTCATGACCTTTGGAGAGACGGCCCAGACCTGCTCCGACGCGGCCACGAAGACGGACAGAGTCCCGCCGAGCAGAAACGCGCCGCGGCTGCCGGTGGTCTCGCGCAGCGCGTGGAACATCGCGAGCCCGCCAAGCACTCCCGCTCCTGCGACGGCAAGCCCCTGCAGCGCGGCGAACGCGTTGAGGGAGCCGAACACGGCCTTCAGTGCGGACGCAATCCAGAAGATTCCCGGCGACCGCGACGCGTGGTCACTGAGGTAGCTTCCCGAGTCCGGCTCTAGCACGATCGCGCCCCAGACGGTGAAGACGTACGTGAGTACCGCCATGATCCACGGCACAGCCATGATCACGATGGCCGGCCACCAGGCGCGCGGCGGAGCGATCCACGCCCCGAGCGCCAGCAGAACAGCCGCGGCTCGAACGAGCGACTTCTCATCGGCGTAGAAGTGCAGACCGAGCAGCACGAGCCCAAGGGTGGAGAACAACTTCCACGGTGCCGGCAGACGCGTTGTCGTCACCATCATGGCGCGATGATAACTCCCATCGGAGTATGCTGCGACGTTCCACGCCTTCCCCATGGGTTGACACGGGCGCCGCTCGGCTGCGGCACTGCGCACGCCACGAGGTCAGGATTTGGCGGGACTGGCCGCTTTCCGCTAGCCTCCGAGAAATGACATCGGCCGTAGAACCCCGCACGACACATCGCGAAGCCGCTGCCCGCGGCACCGACGAGTCGCTTCGCTTCGGCTTCGGGCGCAACTGGGCCGACTTCATCGCCCAGCACTTCAACGAGACGCGCGTCGAGTCGAGCCGGGAGCACCTGCTCAGGGCCCTGCGCGCGCAATCGCTCGATGGCCTGAGCTTCCTCGACATCGGCTGCGGCAGCGGCCTCCACTCGCTTGCCGCGCTGCGCTCGGGCGCGGCCAAGGTGACGGGCTTCGACTACGACCCGAACTCGGTGGCGACGAGCCTCAAGGTGCGCGAGATGGCCGCGGGCGACGATCCGCGCTGGACCGTCGAGCAGGGATCGGTGCTCGAGCCCGCCCGCATGGAGTCGCTGCCGAAGTTCGACGTCGTCTACTCGTGGGGCGTCCTCCACCACACGGGCGATATGTGGAGGGCGATGGACAACGCGATCATCCCGCGAAAGCCCGACGGCATCGTCTACATCGCGCTCTACTCGAGCGACCAGTACGTCGACCCGCCCGCGGCCCACTGGGTGAAGGTGAAGCGCGCCTACAACCGACGCGGCGCGCTCGGCAAGCGACTCATGGAGTGGAAGCATGCGTCGCGGATCTTTGCGGGCGGGCTACGTCGCGGCACGCTGCCGTGGACGCTCGTCCGCGAGTACGGCCTGCGCGGCATGGACTTCTGGACCGACGTGCGCGACTGGCTCGGCGGCTGGCCGATCGAGTTCGCGTCGTACGCCGAGGTCGACGCGTGGGGACGCCGCCACGGGCTCGAGATCGTGAATGCGCTCGTCGGCGAGGGGTGTACCGAGTACATCCTTGCCGACCCCGCGAAGAACGCGAAGTGGGGCGCCGAGGAAGCGCGGCGTCGCAACTCGCTCGAGACGCTCGTCGGCCCGTTCGCGAAGGGGGCGGGCCGTTCGTGGCTCGCGAGGCTTCCCGCGCTAAAGGGCCGCGGCGACGATGCGCTGCCGCCCCGAGGCTCGACCCTGATGCTCTACGACGGCACGCGGCCGTTCGGCCTGCCGCACTTCATCCACGCGCACGTCGCGCGCTTCGGCCGCGGGCGTTTCTCGCACTGGGGCGACGGCGTCGTGTTCTCGACGCCCGACGGCAGCGACCCGAACGCGGATCCGTCGCGCTGGCGTTTCTGCGCGAACCACTAGCTCTTTCGACGGAGCGCATCCGTGCAGGTTCCACCACCCATCGCGATGCTCCGCTCGGTCGCGCTGCGGCACCGCGAGCTCGTGTTCGAGCTCGCGCGCCGCGAGATCGCCGAGCGCCACGCAGGCAGCCTGCTCGGCATCGCGTGGGCCGTGTTCACGCCGCTGGTCACGATGGGCATCTACGTCGGGCTCTTCGCGTTCGTGTTTCCGATCCGCTTCGGCGACGGGGGCTCGCCGTGGACAGGCGCGGCGATGATCCTCGCGGGCCTCGTGCCGTGGCTTGCGTTCGTCGACGTCGCGACGCGCGCGCCTTCGATCTTCGTGGCGCAGCGCGCCCTCGTGCGGCAGGTGGTCTTTCCAACCGAGGTCCTTCCCGCCCGCTCGGTCGCGTCGTCCCTTCCCGCGTGGGGGATCGGCACCGTCATCATGCTCGCCGTCTCGCTCGCCGCGGTCGGCGCGAAGCCTTCGTGGGCGCTCCTTCCCCTGCTCTGGCTCGCACAGCTCCTCGCCATGCTCGGGGCCGCGTACCTCCTCGCCACCCTCGGCGCGTGGCTCAGGGACCTTCGCGAGGTCGTCTCGATCCTCGCGAACATCGGGCTCTACGTGGCGCCGATCCTGCTCCTCCCCGCGACCATCGCATCGCTGCCCGAGGCGGCGCGGTGGGTGATCGCCCTCAATCCGTTCAGCCACATGGTGTGGTGCTACCAGGACGCGGTCGTCCTCGGCGCCATCGAGCATCCCGCGTCGTGGATCGTGTTCCCGGCGGCGGCGCTCGCGACATTTGCGGGCGGGGCCACCGTCTTCAGCCGCGCCCGCGCGAACATCGCGGAGGTCCTCTGATGGCGCCCTCGATCGTCGCAACCGGCCTCTCGAAGTCCTTCCGCGTCTATGCGAGCCCGAAGGACATGCTGCTCGAGCTTGTGACGCGCCGCCCGCGCCACAGCGAGTTTCCCGCGCTCACGGACGTCTCCTTCGAGATCGAGCCGGGCGAGATCGTCGGAGTCATCGGCCGCAACGGCGCGGGCAAGAGCACGCTCCTGAAGCTCCTCGCGCGGACGCTCGAGCCGACCTCGGGCTCGTCGACCGTTCGGGGCCGAGTCTCGGCGATCCTCGAGCTCGGCACCGGCTTCCATCCCGACTACTCGGGCCGCGAGAACGCGCTCCTCGGCGCGATCTGCCTCGGCATGAGCCGCCGCGAGGCGCGCGCGCGGCTCGACGCGATCATCGCCTTCGCCGAGCTCGGCGAGTTCATCGACAGGCCCTTCCGCACCTACTCCTCGGGAATGCAGGCGCGGCTCACCTTCGCGACCGCCGTCGCAGCGACGCCCGACGTCCTGATCGTCGACGAGGCGCTCGCGGTCGGGGACGCGCGCTTCCAGCGCAAGTGCTTCGCGCATCTCGAGCGGCTGCGCGCGCTCGGGACCACGATCCTTCTCGTCTCCCACGACACCAACGCCCTCGTCCAGCTCTGCAGCCGCGCGATCTGGGTCGAGCGCGGACGCGTGCGCGCCGACGGCGGGGCGAAGGAGGTTTCCGAGCGGTATCTGCGCGAGCTCCTCTCCGCCGCGCCCGACGCCGCGAACGGCGCGGCAGACGACGCGGGCGCCGAGGGCGGGCTCCGCTATGGTTCGGGCGCCGCGCGCATCGAGACGGTCGAGCTGCTCGACGAGGGCGGGTCCGCGGCCCGCACGCTCGCGATCCGCCGTCCCTATCGCTTCCGCGCCACCGTGCGGGCGATCGAGCCGCTCGACGACCTGCATGTCGGCTTCGCACTGCGAACGGTCCGGGGCGTCGAGGTGTTCGCGGTGAATCCGCGCCCGCAGCGGGTCGATCCGGTTCGGCTTGCGGCGGGGGAGCTCGCGGTCGCCGAGGTCGCGTTCGTCAACCACCTCGCGCCTGGCGACTACTTTCTCACCGTCGGGGCGTGGGGGCTCGGCGCAGACGCGCACCATGACCGCCGGGTCGACGTGCTGCAGGTCGGCGTGACGGGCGACGCCGGCGCCTTGCCGCAGTCGCTCGTCGACCTCGAGGCGACCTACTCGATCGCGCGCGACGTGCCGAACGGAGACGCGACGTGAGCGGCGTCGTCCTCCACGTCGGCCTGCCGAAGACCGGCACCACCAGCCTGCAGCGCGGGGTGTTTCCACGGCTTCCGGGCGTGCGCTACGCGGGGAAGACGATCCCGGGCTACGCGTTCACGACGCCCGAGCTGACCGCTGCGATCGCCGCGACGATCTCGGCGGACGGCGTGCTCGGCGACCCCGCGCCGCGGCTGCGCGAGGCGGTGGAGGCGCTTCGGCGCGAGGCGGGAACCGAGACGCTCGTCATCTCGACGGAATCGCTCGTGCACCCCGCCGCGCGCGACATCGCGCTCGTCGCCGACCGCCTCGCGGCCGCCGTGCCCGATGCGCGCATCCTGCTCACGATCCGCGCGCAGGACTCGCTCGCGCTCAGCTGGTACCGCTCGCACGGTCGCTTCGCGATGTACCTCTTCCTGCATAAGTTCGAGTCCGAGCGGGTGCACGCGCATCTCGGCCAGCGGGAGTGGTGGACGTTCGTGACGCGCGACGCAAACGCGGGTCTACTCGCGATGCTCGATCTCGACGCGGTCGCTGCGTGCTACGAGCGGCGCTTCGGGGGCCGGGTCGCGGTGCTGCCGCTCGAACTCCTCTCCGCAAGCCCGAGCCACGCCGCCGCGATCCTCGGTCAGGTCCTCGAGGTCGATCCGTCCGCCTGCGGCGCGCTGATGTCGTCGGCGCACGAGAACCGCGGACTGAGCGCGCGGGAGGCGCGCCTGTCGCGCTGGCTTCTCCGCTTCGGAATCCGCGCCGACTTCCTCGAGGCGCGCGACCGCGGCCCGCTCCGCCGATGGCTCGCGGAAGGTCCGCTCGCCGACGGCGAGCTCGATCCGGGGATCGTCGCGGAGATCAATCGGCGGTACGCGCCGGGCAACGCCCGACTGGCGAAGCGGACCGGTCTCGCGCTCGACACGCTCGGCTACGCGTGCGCGGCCGACGCCGCTTCTCCGCGCGGCGAACCGACGGGCTGAGCGCCGCGAGCACCGTCCCGCCGCGGCGGCTCCCCACCCGAGCGGATAGACTCGCCGCCCCGATGTCGTTCGAGTATGAGGCGGCCGTCACGAGGTCCGTCGCGCCCATCCGCGCGATGGGCCGCATCATGCATTGGGCTCGGCGGCTCGTGAGGACGGTCGTGCCGGGCTCGGGTGCGTTGGCCGACGCGCTGCGTCGGTTCCGTCGGAGCGCGGCCGCGGCGCTTCCGACGACCTCCGCGGCGGACGCTTCCTATCTGCTCGACGTGGACCCGTTCGAGGTTCCAGCGCGCGCCCGTCCCCTGGTCGCGCTTGCGATCGGCTCGCTCGCGCCCGGCGGCGCCGAACGCCAGCTGGTCGCGCTGGCGACGTCGCAGCGGACGCGCGCCGCGGTGGATCCCGTCGTCGTGGTGCTCGACGAGCTCGTCGGGGCGCATGCCCACTACGCGCCCGCGGTCGCCGACGCAGGCGTCCCGATCGTGGTCGCGGGCACCTCGGCCGACCCTGCGGTTCTGGCGCTGTTCCGCGAGGACCGCGCCCTCGCTGGGCGGCTCCGCGACCTGCCCGCTCCGATCCGTGGTCGGGCCGTGCAGATGGCGGGCGAGTTCCTGCGGCTGCGGCCCGACTGCGTGCATGCCTGGCTCGACCACCAGAACATCTGGTCGGGCGTCGCCGCGCTCGCCGTCGGCGTGCCCCACGTGGTGCTCTCGACCCGCAACGTGAACCCTTCGCACTTCCCCTATCTCGACCAGCCGTGGTTTCGCGACTGGTATAGGCTGCTCCTGCGTTCGCCCCGCGTGAATGTCATCAACAACAGCAGGCCGGGCGCGGCGGACTACGCCGCCTGGCTCGGCTGCGCTCCCGACCGCATCCGGGTCGTGCTCAACGGACTCGATCCCTCATGGATCTCGAGGCCAGAGCGCGGCGCCGTCGACGCACTCCGCGCCGAGCTCGCCCGGTCGGTCGCCGCGCCCGCCGCCCGGCCCCTCCTCGTCGGAGGGGTGTTCCGGCTCTCCGAAGAGAAGCAGCCGCTCCTCTGGCTCGACGTCGTCAAGCGGATCGCCCGCGAACGCGACGATGTCGTCTTCTTCCACGCCGGTCAGGGGCCGCTCGAAGGCGCGTTCCGCGCAGAGGGTGCCGCGCTGATCGGGCAAGGTCGACTTCACGTCCTCGGACGCAGGTCGGACGTGCCCGCGCTCCTCTCCGCGGCGGATGTCCTGCTCCACGCCGCCCGTTTCGAAGGAACGCCGAACGTGCTGCTCGAGGCGGCGCATCTCGGGTGCCCCGTGGTGGCGACGGCCGCAGGCGGGTCGGTCGACGCGGTCGATCACGGCAGAACCGGCTTCCTCCTCGAGACGAGCGACGGTGACGGCCTCCATCGGGCGGTCGCGTCGCTTCTCGCCGACCATGCGCTCCGCGAGACGCTCGGGGCGGCAGCACCGGCCTGGATCGCAGCGCGGTTCGGACTCGAGCGGATGGTCGACGAGACCCTCGACTGCTACCCGATGCTCGGCGGGCGCGCGCGCTGAGTCCGTGCCGATCGCGCGTTCCGGCGCCATCCACCGTCTGGGGTGCCCAGAGCAGGTCGAATGGGCGAATAATCATCAAGCCGGCAATGCGAGATGCGCTCCCGAGAGCATTCACCGTTCGCGGCGACGGCAGGTCGAACCCTCACGGACGCATCCGCCGTACCGCGGCTCCTCCGCCACGAGCGGGTCTCGTCAGGGCGGCCGATGAGGGCGGATTTCTCACCGATCCCGCCGTTGGAGGCCGATATCACCGCCTCATCCATCTGACGCCAAGGAGTCACGAGATCATGAATCTGTTGAACAACCACCGCGTTGCCGCGTTCACCACCGCTCTCGTCGTTGCCTCTGCGGTCTCGTCGCAATCGCACGCGGTCGACGGCGTCCTCAAGGCATGGGGACGCAACGTCGACAGCCAGACCACGATCCCGGTCGGCCTTGGAACGGTCAAGGATGTCGCGGGCGGCGCCGCGTTCACGGTCGCGCTGAAGTCGGACGGCACGGTCGCCGCGTGGGGCCTGAACGACGACGGCCAGACGACGATTCCAAGCGGCCTCGGCACCGTGGTTCGTGTCGCCGCCGGTGCCTCGCACGTTCTCGTGATCCTCAACGACGACTCGGTCGAGGCGTGGGGCGCCGACGGATCGGGCCAGGCGACCGTTCCCGGCGACCTGCTTGCGGCCACCGCGATCGCCGCGGGAGACCTCCACTCGATGGCGATCACCCCTGCGGGCGCCGTCCGCTGCTGGGGCGACAACACCGATGGCCAGACGACCGTTCCCGGCGCGATCGGCACCGCCACCGCGATCAGCGCGGGCGGCCTCTTCTCCCTCGCGATCAACTCGACCGGCACCGTGTTCGCGTGGGGAAACAACGGACAGGGACAGACGACCATTCCCGGCGACCTTGGCACGGCCAGCGCGGTCGCAGCGGGCGCGGCGCACGTCGTCTCGCTGACGTCGCTCGGTGAGATCCGCTGCTGGGGCGACAACGCCGCCGGTCAGTGCACGCCGCCGGGCGGTCTGGGGGACATCGTTGCCGTCGCGGCCGGCGGCAACTCCTCCTATGCCCTCCGGCAGAACGGAACGGTCGTCGGTTGGGGCGAGAATGCAGACTCGCAGACCACGATCCCCGGCACGCTCGCTCCTGCCATCTTCATCGCAGCGGGCGCGAGCCACGCGCTCGCGATCGAGGCGGACCCGACAGACTGCGACACAGACGGCGTGCGCGACGAGCTCCAGATCCGCGACGACCCAGATCTCGACTGCACCGGTGACGGCGTCATCGACAGCTGCGTCGATCCGGTCGTGTTCGAGGAGTCGAACCAGGTCGCGCCCTTCGGCTCGGCGAGCACGCTCACGCTCACCATCCCGAACAGCCCGACGCCGCTCCTTCCCGTCGAGATCGAGATCGAGGTCCGCGGCGACCTCGGGTCGAGCTCGGAGTTCCTGATCCTCACCCTGAACGACGTGGTGGTCGACTACATCCTCAACGTCGGCGGCCGCGATTGCCCGGCGAGCCCGCAGCGGTACCGGTTGCCGCTTCCCGCCGACGAGTACACCGTGCTCCGCGACCTCGATGCAGAGGGCGACGCCGTCTTCAGGCTGCGCGCGAGCACGTTCGTCAGCACCGTCGAGTGTCCAACCAGCTTCGCGCGGCTTTCGGTCGAGTTCCAGACCGACTCGTCCGACTGCAACGGAAACGGTACACCTGATGTCTGCGAGATCGGCGTCGGCAACGTGACCGACGATGACGCCAACGGCGTGCCCGACACCTGCGAGGCCTCGACGGCGGGAGATCACAACCGCGACCTCCGCGCCGACGTGGTCCACGTCAACCCCGCGACCGGCGCGGTCGGATTCCTCTACCTCAATGGGCTCAGCGTGAGCGGTACCGGAACGGTCGAGTGGACCGTGCCGCCGGGCTGGACGCTGGCCGCGCAGGGCGACTTCGACGCGGACGGGCAGAACGACATGCTGCTTCGGGCACCGTCGAACAACGCGCTCTTCGTGTGGCTGCTCGACGGCACATCCGTCGCGGGCGCGGGCGCGGTCGGCACCACGCTTCCCTCCTCATGGAACCTGCTCGGCACCGCAGACGTCGACGGCAACGGCACCGATGACATTCTCTGGGGCAACGGAAGCTCGATCCGCGCGTGGCGCGTCAGCGGCAACGTGCTCGTCGAGAACACCGCGGTCGGCTCGTACAGCGGGTTCGAGTTCCTCGGCGCAGGCGACCTCGACAACGACGGCGACGACGACATCGTGCTCCGCTCGACCGCGACGGGCCTCGTCCACTGCTGGATCATTGAGGACGCCGCGATCAGCGTCAACGTGCCCGTCATCGGGGGCAACGCCCCGGGGTCGAACTGGGAGGTCCGTGCGCTCGGAGACATCAACGACGACGGCACGGAGGACATCATCTGGCGCAACAAGGTCACCGGCCAGATCTGGTGCTGGCGCATGAACGGCCAGACGCTCCTCGGCGGCGGCGCCGTCGGCTACAACCCTGGAACCGCGGTCGATCTCGTCGCTGTCCAGGACATCGACGGCGACCGGACGATCGACTTCATCTGGAAGAGCGCGGGTTCTTCGGCGGCGATCTACGGCTGGACGCTCAACGGCACCTCGTTCGGCGCTTTCTCGTTCCTGCAGACGCTGCCCGTGAACTCGACGGTGATCGCGCCGTGATGAGTCCGCGATGATTCCGCGCGCGCACGGCGGTTCATCGCCCGCCCGCGCCATCTCCCGCTGTCCGCGTGGCCTGCGCGTCGGGGCGACGCCAGAAGTGATGGCGCCCGAGGTGAATCCGCCACGAGCTCCAGTGCTTCAGGCGTTCCGACATTCCGTTCGCCTCGCGCGCGAGATCCGCGTGCCGCGTCTCGAGCCCCGCGTGCCGCGCCGCGAGCTC